>JACRIJ010000012.1 GCA_016220095.1 Planctomycetota bacterium
TGCCAAAAGCCTAATACTTACGCCATTCATGGCGTTATGTTAAGGGCATGAATGCCCTCCATATTTCTCAGTTTTTCATACCCCAGCCATAAATGGCTGGGCTACTAACGTCCTTTAATGCCACCTCTACTGAGGCGATACTTTTTTATTCAAATTTTTCTTGCTTTTTAAATAATAAAACTATACACTATTGGGTCTCTATAGAAAGGAGATTCTCATTATATGATATCAAACGAACTCTTAAAGGAATTAGGAATTAACGAAGAGGACATTGAAAAGGAAGTGTCCCAGATAATCGGAACAACGGACGAGGCCGCCATGGCCAAACTCTACGACGAATCCATCAAGGATTTTGAGGTTGACACCATTCTTAAGGGCAAAATCCTCAATATCGTAGGCAAAGACGTCATCATAGACATAGGCTACAAATCAGAAGGCGTAGTGCCGCTGAGCGAATTTTCATCATCCGATGAAGTCAAAATAGGCACGGAAATAGAAGTCCTGCTGGAAGCCGTGGAGGGCGAAAGCGGACTTATATGTTTATCCAAGGTAAAAGCTGACCGTATCAGAGGCTGGGAACGCATTATAGCAACCCATAAGGAAGGCGACCTCGTAAGAGGCAGGGTCATCAGAAAGACCAAGGGCGGACTTGTCGTTGACATTTCGGTGCCGGTATTCCTGCCCGCTTCGCAGGTTGATATCAGAAAGGCCGAAGACATCGGTATGTTTGTCGGCAAGGAAATTGAAGCATTAATCATAAAGATTGACGAAAAGAAGATGAACATCATCATTTCCCGCAGAAAACTCCTTGAAATACAGCGCGAGGAAATGAAGAAAAAGCTCATCGGCGACATACAGGACGGCGACGTCCGCAGAGGCGTAGTCAAGAATATCGCTGATTTCGGCGTATTCGTTGACCTCGGCGGCATTGACGGCCTCCTTCATATTACGGATATGTCCTGGGGCAGGATCAGCCACCCGTCGGAAATGGTCGCCATTGACCAGCCTATTGACGTAAAAATATTAAAAGTTGAAAAAGAAAAAGAAAAAATCGCCCTCGGGCTCAAACAGCTCACTGAAAATCCGTGGAACAACATAGACCAAAAGTTCCCCATGGATTCCAAAGTCAAGGGCAAAGTCGTTAATATACTGCCTTACGGCGCGTTTGTTGAACTGGAAAAAGGCGTTGAAGGCCTCGTGCATATCTCGGAAATGTCATGGACAAAACGGATCAACCATCCGCAGGAAATGCTTGCCATAGGCGATACCGTCGAAGCCATGGTTTTGAACATAAACAAGAAAGACCAGGAAATATCCCTCGGACTGAAACAGCTTGAAACCAATCCGTGGCAGTTGCTTGTGGAAAAATACCCCATCGGAAGCAAGGTGCACGGCAGAGTCCGCAACCTCACCTCTTACGGCGCTTTCGTTGAAATAGAAGAAGGCATCGAAGGCCTGCTCCACGTATCCGACATCTCCTGGACAAAAAAGATATTGCATCCCAATGAATGCCTGAAAAAAGGCGATAAAATAGAAGCTACCATACTCTCAATTGACCCTGACAAAAAACGCATCTCTCTGGGCAGAAAACAGCTTGAACCGAATCCGTGGATTACCACTTTCCCGGAAAAGTATAAAGTCGGAACTGTGCTTCAGAGCACTGTCACAAAAGTCAAGAATTTCGGCGGATTCGTGGAGGTTGAACCCGACCTCGAGGCGCATCTCGCATTGACGAAAACCCCGTCTGAACAACAGAAGCCGGCGCTTAACCCCGGAGATGTCGTCCAGGTTGAAGTAACGCAGTTTGATTCCCTGGAAAGGAAAATAGTATTAAAACTCCTTGCAGTCATTGAATCAAAAGCCCCGGCTCCGGCGGAAACCGCGCCAGTCCAGCCGGTTGCCGAACAGGCCCCTACTGCGCCCGCTGTTGAAACGCCCGCGCCGGAACAACCGCCCGCGCCGCCTGCTCAAGCTTAATTGAGTATGACAAGACAAGCCGTTCTTGCAGTTATAATCGCAATCCTGGGTTCGTCAGGAATATACGCGCAAAATGCGCCTCCTGACGAAAACCGGCCTGCGAACCAGGAAGATTTTATAAAAAAAACCGAAAAAATATCCAAACTGCTCGATCAACTCAACAGCGATTCCCTGACAACCCAGCTGGACGCGGCAAAAGAACTTGCGTCTTTCGGCAGGGAATCCATTCCTTTTGTCTCAGAACACCTTAAAACCATCAATCATGCCGCCTGCGCGGCGTATCTTGAAGAACTCGGCAAAAACCTGTCAAAGAACAGCCTTCCTCCGGAAACCGCCTTATCAAAGGAACAGCTTGCGGAATTGGCGGATTCGGTTAAAGACAAAAACAGCGTCATAAAAGCCTACGTTTATCTCAAATACCTTGACGCGGCCGCGCTCTTCAAGGAAGGCAAATACAACGAGGCGCTTCTAATCATTAACGCCGTACTCGCGCTGGATAAACCGCCTGAATACGCCGACCGCATCAAAACCCTTAAGATAAAATGCGAAGAACATGTCGTGAGTGAACAGATTCTCAACGTCTCCATTTCGCAGGATACCGGCATATGCCAGAGCGACCAGCCTGTAGTATATAACCTTAAGATTGAAAACGTGGGATTCAAACCCGTACAGCTTGCCATCAAACCGCCGGACGATCCGAATACCAACCCCTTCTGCAAAATAAACATTGATATCACCGAATATACGGCTGTCGGTAATTTTTCAAGCGATAACCGAATCGCCCCGATAAACCTGGACATTGATATCGAATTAAAACCTAATGAATCGTGGAAAACCACACTTGTCCTTGATACAAGCTCACTGCCTCCGCAAACGGCGCCTTACAGGACATACGAAATCTCGGCATCCATAAGACCGACAAAACTTGTCTGCGAAAAAAAAGATTATTACAGGGAAATCGTTTCCAACAGCATGACTGTCAAGGTATTTCCCGTAAAACTTGACGACCTGCGCAAACAGCCCCTTGCGTTGCTTGGAAAAGTGCTTGACAAGGGAAACGCCGACGAAATCTTCATCTGCTCGCTCCTCGTAAATGAAGAAGATAAACCAGCCGCGGAAGAAATGCTTATGGTCGCCCTGAATAAAGCCGAATCCATTCCCGAAAAACGCCTGTTTATGAATTGCCTCAAACACCTTACCGGTAAAACCCTGCCGTTTGAGGAAGACGAATGGCTAAACTGGTGGAAACAAAAGCCGAAAAAACAGTGAACACTTACAGCGGGAGTCTGCCTTGCCCTGGATATTGCCTTATATAACATCAGTCTTATTTTACCTGTGCTTTTATCCCGCTAATATGGGATTTTTGTGCTGGATAGCATTCGTTCCCCTGCTCGCCTATATCCATGCCGAGCCCAACCTGAAAAAAATATTTTTACACTCATGGCTTGCAGGTGCGTTATTTTATTTCGCGGCAATGTTCTGGCTGAGGAATGTCACCTGGGCAGGCCTTTTCATCTCATCCTTCGCGCCTACAGGCATACATTTCGCGCTCTTCGCACTGATTTACAAAAAACTCTTCCAGCCGCGGAAAAAATGGGCGCGGGTTATCGGAGTGCCGGTGTGCTGGACCGCCGTGGAATACCTTTCAACGCTCTGGATAACCGCCTTCCCCTGGTTCCTGACAGGATACTCGCAGTTTTATTTCAAACCGTTCATTCAGATATGCGACATGGTAGGCGTCCAGGGGCTTTCTCTTCTGATAATGCTGGCCAACGCGGTCCTCGTTGAAATCGTCCTTTACCGCAAAACGCCCGCGCCCGAAGAAGAAAACAAGACAGACCGTATTTCATGGCCCGGACGCCTTAAGGCCGGCTTTAACGCAAACCGGCTTTACCTGGCAGTGCCTGTTTTACTCGTAGTTTTGTCAACAATCTACGGCATTATGCGCCTTAATGCACTGCAGATAGTCCGGGGACCAAAGATAGGCATCGTACAAGGGAACATTCCCCAGAGCGTAAAAGATACCAACCTCAGCATAAACGATGTTTTCAACATACACAACAGGCACCTTGAGCTGTCCAAAGAACTGCTTCCGCAGAAACCCGACCTCATAGTCTGGGCGGAAACAATGTACATGTTCCCCATAGGAAGGCACAGGGAAAACGAGGAACATCTGAAAAACACCGCGGCAAAGGAACTCCGCCTGCCGATACTCTTCGGCGCCAACACCGTAGAAAAAGCCCCGCGCGGCAGAGAACGTTATTACAACAGCGCTTATTATTACGACCCCTCTGCCGGAGAACTTCAACGGTATGATAAAATAAATCTCGTGCTTGTCAGCGAATACCTGCCGCTGAAAGACGATTTTCCATCAATTGAGGAATTTGTCCTGAAATTCACCGAGCTCAAACAACTGCCCGGCCTGACGCCAGGCAGGGAACAGCGCGTATTTGCACTGCCCTATAACGACAGGAAAGACAACGCGAAGTTCGGCGTGCTAATCTGCTTTGAAAGCATATTTCCCGGACTCGCCAGACAGCTCATGGATAAAGGCGCGGATTTTATAATCACGATCTCAAACGACGGCTGGTTCCGGGACAGCTGTGAACTTGAACAAATATCCCAGATAACGGCATTCAGGGCCATTGAGAACCGCACCGGCATAGCAAGGGCTACAAACACCGGCATTTCGGCATTTTTCCTGCCGGACGGCTCGTTTGAAACCCTGTCCCAAAACGGCCGGATTAAAGAATTTGCCGGCTCCATGTGCAAAACCGTTGCCCTCGCCAAAGGAAGGACAATATACGCCTCTTTCGGATATACCCTTCCCTTCCTGTGCCTTGCCGTTATAACGGTACTTTTGGCTAAAATTGTATTCAAGTTTTTGTTGACATTATTTAAAATCAAGTTATTATCTTAGTATTATTTCCATAATATAAACTGATGTCAAAGTTTCTTTTGATGAGGACTACTGAATGAGCATTTTAACGAAAGTTCTTATAGTTTTACTGCTCCTATTAAGCGTAGTCTACCTTGGTGTTACTTCCGTGCTTTTTGCGTATAGAGTAGATTACAAAAGAATGCTTGAGAAAGAAATACAGGTGCATAATGACGACAACGAAAAGGCGAAAGTGCAGATAAACCAGCTTCAGGGCGAAAACATCAATATCACAAAAGACAGGGATGACGGCCAGATAGCAAAGAATAATTTAACGAGAGACCTCGAAGAGGCCGAGCGCATGAATAAACAGCTCGCGAACGACAGGGACGCGCTTATTGACACCCAGAAGACCTTTGACTCAAAGATACTGGACCTCTCCGCCCAAATCGCGAAATACCGCGATGACAACGAAAAGCTCAACGAACGGCTTGACGACATGAAACGCAAACGCGAACAGGCCGAGGCCGCGCGCGAACAGGCCCTCCAGGCATCCACCACGGTCAAGGCAGAATGCGAAAACCTTACCTATGACCTTAATACGCTTTTTGTGGAACATAATAAAAAACTCAAGGAACTTGAAGAAGTTCAGCAGCAGCTTTCATACCTGCAGAGCGTAATAAAGGAAATGCCTCAGATAACCGCGCCTATTAAGCCTGACCTGCAGGGCAAAGTCCTCGCCGTTACAAACGAATTAAATATCCTTACCATAAGCCTCGGCATGGCCCATGACGTCAAGGCGGGTTACGAATTCATTGTCTCAAGGGGCCCGAACTTCATAGCTGAAGTCAAGGTATATAAAGTGGTTGACGCAAACCATTCGGCATGCGAAATCAAACTTTCCCAGGCGCCTATAGAAATCGGCGACACCGTATCAATTAAGAAGTAATCAATATGGCCATTAAGAAAAAACCTTCAAAAGACGAACCTGAAGAAATAATGGACGTCAGCGAAACCGTTGATATGGGCGAGGAGGATTCGCTCGGAACAACGGAAACCGTCACTGAAGCCGGCGGTACGGAAGACCTCCAGGCAACCATTGAGGAACCGCAGGAACCGGTCGCCGCAGAAACGTACGAAGAGCCTCAGGAAGCCATTGATGAAAAACCGAAAAGCAATATTTTTACATTCATGCTCATAGTAGCAATTGTTTTTACCATAACCTCCATAGTCCTCGTCGTTTGGGAACTCAACCAGGTTTATGATTGCACGTTCGGTGGAATGCTCAATCCCCCTCCGCCGGATTCCGGCGTCGCCGCACCCGCAGTACCGGCTTCCGAAGAACCGGCCCCGGCCGCGCCTGCGGAACAGCCAAATCCTGATAAAGGAAATTAGTAAATGGTCACACTTATTGACAGGTTTTTTGGTATTTTTTCGGAAGATATCGGCATTGACCTCGGCACATGCAATTCTCTCGTATATGTAAAAGGCCAGGGTATCGTGCTCTCCGAACCATCGGTAGTCGCCGTAAGAAAAGGCACCAATAAAGTCCTTCTCAACGGCCAGGCCGTCGGCAACGCCGCCAAGGAAATGCTCGGTAAAACCCCCGGAAATATCGTGGCCGTAAGGCCTATGAAAGACGGCGTAATCGCCGATTTCGACCTCACCGAAGCCATCATTAAATATTTCATCAATAAAGTCCATAAACGCGCCTGGGGCATCCATCCCAGGGTGGCAATATCGCACCCTTCAGGCATCACAGCCGTTGAAAAACGGGCCGTTATAAATTCCGCGGAACGCGCAGGCGCGCGCAGGGTTTACCTCGTGCCTGAACCCATCGCCGCAAGCATAGGCGTCGGAATGCAGATTCAGGAACCTATCGCAAATATGATTATTGATATCGGCGGCGGCACAACCGAGGTCGCGGTAATTTCACTCGGCGGCATCGTAGCTTCCAGAAGCATCCGGGTCGCAGGCGATGAAATAGACCAGGCCATCATACAGCACATGAAAGATACCTATAACCTGCTCATCGGCGAACAGACGTCGGAAAGAATTAAAATACAAATCGGTTCGGCCTACGCGGCTGAAAAAGAAATGACCATGGAAGTCAAAGGCCGCGATCTGGTTACGGCTATGCCGAGAAAAGTAATGATAACCTCCGAAGAAGTTCGTGAGGCTATAAGGGAACCCGTATATGATATAGTCAAGGCAATCAAGGAAACCCTTGAAAAAACACCGCCTGAATTGTCCGCAGACCTCGTTGACCAGGGCATGACCCTCGCGGGCGGCGGAGCACTGCTCAGAGGCCTGGCTAAAATGATAACCAAGGAAATTGATATACCCGTCAAGGTCGCCGAAGAACCGCTTACAGCCGTCGCTAAAGGCACCGGCGTCATACTTGAAAACCTTGATAAACTGAAAGATACCCTTGAATGCGGCGAAGATCTTAACTAAACCCCGTTTCCAATTCGTCGTTTCGTCCCTCGCTACTCAGTTTACCCTGAGTTTAGCGAAGGGCTACTGGTTACTCGCTACTGCGTTAGACTCCAAACCCCAGACTCATAGACCCATATATGCATACCGTCCACAATATAGTTTTTTACGTTACCGGCCACGGTTTCGGACACGCGACAAGATCTTCGGAAATCATAAACGCATTGTCTAAAACTCTGAAAGGCCAAATCTTCGTCCACATCCGTTCCAACGCGCCAAGATGGATTTTTTCGCAAAACGTAAACGCGCCTTTTGAATACCACTTCGTCAGCATTGACGTCGGCGCGGTGCAACGTTCTTTTTTTGACGTTGATACTCTCAATACGCTCAGAGATTCCTATAAATTCTACCTCAAAAAGAAAAATCTTGTCAAACAGGAAGTTAACTTCATCAAAGAAAATAACGTCTCTCTTATACTCGCCGACATACCACCTATAGCCTTTGACATAGCCCAGCAGGCGAAAATACCCGGCATCGCCATCGGCAATTTCTCGTGGGATTGGATATACCAGCCGTACACGTCCGAATACCCCCAATTCGCCAAAGTAGTCGCGAAAATAAAGGAATCTTACAGCAAGGCGGACCTCCTGCTTCAACTGCCCTTCTCCACGGCAATGCCTGTTTTCAAAAAGCGCAAAAAAATCCCCATGATAGCGCGCAAGGCAACGGCTGATTCCGATATGGTGCTCCACCAGCTCGGCATTGATAAGACTCACAAAGACAGGCTCATTCTGCTTGCATTCGGCGGCCTTGACGCGGCAGGTTATATCATGAGCGGCATTAAAAAGTGCCCTGAATACCTCTTCGTCATACCTACGGACCAACCGATCCAGAAAATGGAAAATGTCATCACCGTCAATAGCCATAGCAATGTAAAATTCCTTGACCTTGTCAATACATGCAGGCTCATCATCGGCAAACCCGGCTACGGCCTGGTTTCGGAGTGCATCGCAAACCGCACGCCGCTACTGTACACCGACAGGGATAACTTCCTTGAATACGGCGTCATGAAAAAACAACTGCCGCAATGCCTCCCCTGCGCGCGCATACCAAGGTATTACCTGTTCATGGGCGAGTGGAAAGAATCAATAGACTATTTCTATAAAACACCCCTGAAATGGCCTAAAATCAATGCCAACGGCGCCGATGTCGCCGCGGGAATTATAAAGAAATACCTGTAGATTTAGTGATCTTGTGACTGGATGACTTAATGATTTTCCCCTTCGGTTTTGCGGACTTTCTAAGGTTTTCTATTCAACGGTCATTTCAGACCCCATAAGCCCATATAAAACTCTCCTCTGTTACAATCCACTATATTAGATATTCCTTCTGTCTGTGCAGGAAGCGCCTTGATTTTTCAAAATTCAAGGCCTAACCCGAATGACATGATGTAGACAGGTTTCCTTTCAGGGGAAAAAAAAGGTTAGTTGACTACTATCCCCTTTATCGGCTAAAGGAGACTTTTCTTTTACATTGTATTGGTATCCAAATGGTTACGTGTTATCTTCATGCCATTCAGGTCTGCCACTTGTGAACTTTGGGAGCTCTTAGAAGGAAAAGTTTGACTTCTTACGCTTTTTGTTCCAAAGAAAATTCAACCTGTTCTGATTCCACATAAAATTCTCATTTATATCATCGATATTCAAAGAATCATAATTACTACGCGGAGCATCTTATACTTGACATTCAACAAGTTGAAACTTCGCACATTTCCTGTAAAGCAAAGCAAAAAAATGTTAACTATTTCATGCTCCTCGTAGTAACTCTTCTCTGTGTATTACTGAAAAGCGAATTGTTTCTTTCTTTCGTCAATTATTTCCGGACAAAAATCTTACAATACTGTCAATTGTATCAAGATTTTTTTCAGAATTACAGAAAGAATTATCTATTATATATAATTCCATACTGCTGATATTTGGTTGGTTATATTTATTATAACCATCCAATTCGGTCAGTTTATCAGAAGGCCTAAGTTTACCAGGATCTACATCCAATATAAGCGCAATATCATGCCATACTTTTATAATTTTTGCTTTAGGCAATTCCGAATCACTGTAAAATTGCAAAAAAAATTCATCATCTGAAAGATTAACTCTATTAAGAACATATTGCTTACGCTTACGCAAACTGCGTATCCGCAGAAATAAACATATTCCAAATACAATACATCCGATACCTGTTATAATAAATATTCTAAACATCATATTACTTCCAACAACACGGATCCTTTATACAAGCACCGGTACAGTAAGTTTCTACTCCAGCCATATAAAGCCCATACGCAATCCATGCCCAAAAAGACGCACGTCCTACAGTGCGAATTGCACTTCGTGCGCCAGATCTTGTAACTGTGGATATAACACTGGGTGTGGTTGTAAAACGACTTCCCTCCGTCAAAGTCACCTATCTTTACTGCGTGCTTAATTCATTTCGCTCCCGGCACTTCCACCTCAAACGAAAACTTATACTCATCTATCTTGTTGCCGTCAACATCCTCTACAGAGAATTCCACCTCGTGCCGGCCTTTTTCAAGGGATCTCAACAATGGATAAATCGCCTGCTTATTATTGTCCTTGGTTGAATACCTTACCCTCTCGGAAACATCCGCGCCGTCGAATTTCATCCTGATGCTCTTCGCGTTAATGTCCTTATTGCTCGCAAGATATATCCTTACAACCGGCCTGTCATCCTGCGACTTACTGCCGTCTGCCGGGCTTACTGAGGCCACGCATACGGGTGGATTCTTTACCGTAAATACACATTCCTTCTTTGTCTCATTGCCCGCGGTATCAATTGCAATAACAGCCAATTTATGCCCGCCGTCCGGCAATGCCAGTACCGCTATGTCGCCTGTAAAAACACCTTTGTCTTTTTCGTCCTTGCTTTCTGATTTCTTCAAATCCACTCTGCCTGCGGCGTCAATTTGATATGACACCTTCGCGAGCACCACGTTGTCCATTGCTCTTATCCGGCACGGGAATTTTTCCGCCACCTCTTTATTGTCGGGCACATCCAATGTTTCTAATTCCGGCGGCGTCGCGTCCACCGTAAATTCCCATTCGGCCCAGTCTTCATTACCGGCCATATCTTTCGCCTGCACCCTTACCTTATTCAGCACGGCCTCAGCAAACGACACTCCGGACTTATATGCTATTTCGTTTTCAGAAACCCTGCATATTCCTGTAACATCCAATCCGTTGAGGAAAACTTTTACGGACTCGGTTCGTACGCCAAACGGGGTCTTGAATCCCGCTTTGATCTCCGGCATGGAATCCTTTATCATCCCAACCGGGGAAAAATTGACTATAAACCTCTGCGTGTACTCAAACGAAAGCTTTACGTCCAATTCCGCCGGCGGCGTGTCCACCTCCCAACCCTGACAGTAAAGCCAATACATATTGTCTTCGGGGAAATCCATAAATATGCGTTCCTTTGGATAAGGCGACGCGGACTTGGACAATTCCTCCCCCGGCCCGTCAAGTCTGCCATTGCGGTTCTTGTCCATATACAAATACATATCCATATCAAACCCCGCTGAACGGCTGTCCGTGGATATGTCAATGAACCTCTCCTTGCCCGTAATCCTGAACGGCCCGAGTATCCATGAACACCTGTTCAAAGGATTGTCAGCGTCATCCTGATGGATTCTTTGCGCCTTGAATTCGCGCGCCGGCTTTACGTTTACAAATACAGGGCCGGCGATATTTTCGTTCCCCGCGGAATCTTCGGCCTTGAAAAAATACTTATACGAACCGCTGAACGCCGGGCCGCCTTTGCCGGCATCAATCTCATATTTCCATTTGCCGGTTAGAACATCGTAGCAATTAGTAATGTCAGCCCATTCCGCTGAATCGTTGACGGAACATGACAACCTGCTTATACCGCTGTTGTCTGAAGCAGTTCCGGAGACCATGGCCGTCTGACCCGCAAAAATGTCAATATTCGGATTGGTATCGTATGTGATTTCAGGCAGGCGCACTTTGAAGAATGTTTTCAGGGAGAATTCCAGTTTCTTTACAATTTTCTGCGTGTCCGTATTGCAAATCACCACGTACGATTCTTCATCAGGCATCAGGAACGGATACGAACCCGGCCCGCTTATATTACAGGAAGCCAGCACCGCGAACGGTTTGAACGCCGTGAATGATTCAAAATTTTTCTTATCCATTATTAGAACCCTGACAGCACCCGCGGCCTGGACAGGTTCGGGATATTTGTAAACGCCGATGTAATCGGTGCCCTTAATTATTTCACTCTTTATCTTCTTCACCTGCGAGGCGGAATAATTCGGCGGATACAGGAATCCTTTATATGTTTTCACGTTCAGGGCAACCGGGATATTGCCCTTGAAAGCCGCCTCATTCGTTGCGAAGTTATTCATATAGGCCTGCGCGGGATTCAGGATTTCACCTTTAAGGTTATAGGTTAATTCATACTGCCTGCCTTCCAGGACGCTGAAATTTTCCGTGCCCGCGATGCCGTAAGGAGAAACGATTTCTATGGTAAAACCGCCGTCGGGCTTGTAGCCAAGATGAAAGGTGCGCCTGCCGTTTGCGTCGGTATAACCCCAAACGGAAATGCGCCTGTAGGTGCCGTCATGACTGCGTATGACTATTAAAGCGCCGTCAACAGGCCTGCCTTTGGCATCAAGCACTTTTATTGTCACATCAGCCGTATCGGTATAACCGGAACCTATACGGGTATAATCGTTGACCGTATTGGCGACCGTTGTGGTAACTTCATCCATATAATCATTGCCCCACCACCTCGTAACAGTGGAGCAAGTTCCGCGTTCGTGGCGGCGTCCCTCGGGATCCCAGGGAAGGTCTATGCTCGGCCAGCCGCAGATGTCCCAGTGAAACCATTTGCCGTCAACGTAGAATTCGTTCCATTGATGGTCCTCGCCGCGCTTGGTAACGACTGCCGTAGGTATAAGCATGGACCTGCCGCAGGCGGCCGCGATTATGGATTGCTCGCCGCAGGAGCCGTAGCGCTTCCTGTGAATCACAAGCGGCTGTGAATCCGACGTCAGGTATCCGAAGGTCATAAACCCGTCGGGACTACTGCAGGAAATCCAGTAATGGAGATTTTCCGCGGCATCGCGCACAGTAGGCGAATCCTTAACCGCTTCAAGAAGCGTCCTGCCGTTTGACTTATCGCGCGGAAGGAACGTGCGCCAATAAGCGGCCTTGGCGGAAAGCGCGTAGATATCCGGCTCAGGCTCAAATTTCAGCCATTCGTCTTTTGTCATGCCATAATAGTCTGGAAGGCTATTCCACCATGTGGCATCCACTTTAAGAGGAATTTCGTAATTCAACCGCGGAGACACTACCCACCAGTAATAAATATCCCTGTCAAGTTCTTTTTTAGTCTTGCTGTCTATAACGTATTCCAGGGTAGTATAATCGCCGTGTTCCTTGATTGCGGCGTACTTGGTTTCCTTGGCGATATCGTAAATAGCCCTTGCGTTTTCCAGGAGCACAGAGGACTCTTTCATGCGCGAAATCGTGCGCAGGACCTCGGAGGACAGGTTTGCGATGGAAAAGGCAATCTCGTCAACGAATTCCGGTTTGCAATCCTGAAGGAGTTTGCAATAATCCGAAAGCGTATCCGTATCATTAGCGCCGAAAAGGAATTCCCTTTCGGGGTAGTATCTTTCGTAATAATTCCTTTCGCCGGACTGGTCTTTTTCGTCATTAATGCCGCTGAGGTCCATGGAAAATTTTTCAAACCAGCCGAGTTTTGAAGGAGTGGAGATGTTTTCGTAATAGAGCAAAGCGCCCTGCGCGTTGCCCGCGACGACATCCTGTTTGCCGTCGTTATTCGCGTCAAAAAAGGCAGGGGCGCTGAGTTCACCCAGGTCTACCTCGCCGAGCGCCTCGGCGTTTTCCTTCCATTCAGGAGAGAGGAAGAGTTTCAGCGTGCCGTTTTGCGCGCCGAGAAGCAGGTCGGCTAAGCCATCGCCGTTCACGTCGCACAAGGCCGGAGAGGCGGATTTATCGGTTCTGATTTTTGACAAAGGCGAATTAGCGGAATCATCCACAAAGGCAATCTTGCCCGTTTCGGATTCCAGGTTTTTGAACACCTTGAGTTCGCCCGCAAAGTTGCCTGTAACGAGGTCCAAATCCTTATCACCGTCAATATCGCCGAATGCAGGAACGGAGTATTCGCCGGCATTTATTTCAGAAAACACGGACGGTTCCTCATTATAAGTGCTTACAAGAGCGAACGTAGCGAGATCGCACTTAAAAAACCTCAAACTCCCGTCAGCATTGCCGACGAGAAGTCCCTGGACTTTCTTGTCAACGGACGAAAATGATGCGGGCGCTGCCGAATCCAAACGTTTGTCATAAAAATTTAATCCTGCAGAATTAGACAAAACACTTTTAATCATTCCGTCTTTATTGCCCACGACAAGGCCGCTGTCAACGGAAGCGCACGGATGCGTCGCAAGCCCGAGGCCTGTTTCATCAAACATCTTCACGAAATCCCTGCAATACACGTTAAAATGCGGCTTACCCGGCAGGCCGGTATTGCGATAGAACAAAATAAAGCCGTCTTTCTGCCCTACTACAATGTCTTTTAAACCGTCGCCAGTAACATCGCCGAACGCAAACGATTCTTCCTTACCGATATTAATACCCAAAGAAGAAACAGGCATGTTATCAATTGTTTTCTCCGCAGGCCCGGTCGGTAAGGAAAGATCCTTTGATACTTTTTTATTTTCAATCCAGAGAGGATATTCATAGACGTGAACTTTACCTTCGGAATCACCTACGACAAGGTCTGGTTTGGAATCTCCGTTTACGTCTTCAAACATGACATTGGCATTGGCCTTGACTTTAATGGCGCTATTAACGAGTTCGGAGAGTTTCTGATTCAGGTCATATTGGAGCCATGCCGGGACGCGTTCAAGGGTTTTTTTGACGAGTTCGGCATGCGGCCTTAGCGCATCATTGCCGGCAAGAGGGACTTCGGCAAATTTATTTTGTTCCGGCAGATAACGAAAGGCGGCGTAACCGCCGGCGGGAATTTCCTTAACAACGCCGAGAGAAAAGGTTTCAGTGCCCTTATTGACATGCGCGTCCGAATCAAACGGAGTGAACAGCAGTAAAAACGCGATTAACGCGAAACTGGAAATGCCGATTTTTTTCATTGAAAACATAATTGCCTCCTGCACAAGAACCGATACAAATTAATAATACTATACTATAATAAGGCACAAAGACACGAAGAACGGCTAATAGCTGGTTTCAGCCACGAATTGATTCGTGACCCGTTTCCCGTTGCCCGTGACCGTGACCCGCCATGTACCAGTACCGCACATGGCCCATTTAATTGAGCACCGCACAGGGAAAACTGCGTTTATTATATAATTCATTCACGGAATTGGAAGCTTTTTCATCGATGGGAAGTAAAGCCTCGGAAGAGGATACGCATAGCACATACCCCCTATCCCCCTTCCTGCGCCCGCCGGCCTTGCTCCGCCGAAGCAGTTTCCTCCTTCGCTATGGCTTCGGAGGACAAGCCGCGAAGGCGAGAGCGGGCTTCGTGAAGACGGGCTCTTGATAGAGGGGGAGCCGTTCGTACGACGCCTTCCCCTCTATTAAGAAGGTTTCACTGATGACCTGCACGAATTAACACTACCCGCATTATTCTTAATTCTTAATTTTTAATTCGTCAATTACCTTCCTACCACTGCAACAAAAATCCTATGCGCACCGGCCTTCTTGAGCATCCTGCTTATTTCCGCTGACGTAGCGCCTGTTGTCAAGACATCATCCACGAGCAAAACGCCTTTGCCCGCAAATACGGACGGATTTTTCACAACAAACGCGCCCCTGAGGTTCTTAAACCTTGCGTGGCGCGACAAAGCGAATTGCGCCGTTGTCTCTTTCAAACGCCGCAGATTGCCGGTAACCATCGGCAATTTCAAATGTTTCTCAAGGTAATACCCTATCAATTCGGCCTGATTATACCTGCGTTTTTTGAGTTTGTTCTTATGAATTGCGACGGGAACGATCAAGTCAACATACCTGAGTACATCCTGGTCTTCAATCTTCCGGGCAATGAATTCCGAAAGGAGTTTAGCCGCGGCCTTTTCACCGTTAAATTTCAGCTTATGCACGAGTTCCCTTACCGGGCCCTCATAATGCGCCGCGCCGATACATCGGTTAAAATGCAGGCCGCCGGCGCAGCAATTTCCGCATTTTTTCAAAACGCCCGTATAAGCCCCGAATCCTTTGCCGCACTTGATGCAATAG
Source organism: Planctomycetota bacterium (assembly GCA_016220095.1). GTDB lineage: Bacteria > Planctomycetota > MHYJ01 > JACQXL01 > JACRIJ01 > JACRIJ01. The sequence continues at coordinate 15,616 of JACRIJ010000012.1, forward strand.
TCATTCCGTATGAATCGGATGGAATCAAAGCACTTTTTACACAAACAGTCATTATAAGCAGGGACAGACAGGAGTGATATTCCGCATGCCAGGCAGGCGGGAGGATAGACGATGTCAAGGATTGATTTGGATATTTTGTGAAAATACAAAGCAAGACGAATCATGGCAAAAGAAACGAACAACTACAACGACAAAATTAACCACTGAACGCACTAAAACCACCGAAACCGTTAAAGTTCACAAACAACACATTCTTCCACCTCGTCCGTTAGACTCCGGATGCCTGACTCCAGACTTCGTCCCGTCCTTCATTTTTCATTTTTCATTCTTCATTTTTTGTTATACGCCGAGTTTTTCAATCAACAGGGATGCCGTACCTTTGGAACGGAAGAATTTCATGAAAGACGAAGCCTGCATATAGGCGTTTTCTTCTATCATTTTTTTGTTTTTCTGCGGGATGGAATCAATTTCCTTTTTAAATACCTTTGTCGCGGACTTCAGGTCTTTTTTATTTTCCAGGGCCCAGTTTTTAAGAATATCCAGCAGGTCCGGCGGCAGTCCTTCATGGGCGACGTCCTGCCAGAGAGTGCCAACATTGCCTTTCAGGATGCCGCTATCGGGAAATTGCTGCATGATTTCCGGCGGTGTGCCCGTAATGCCGTGCTGGGCAATGCCGCAAATATGGCTTTTCAGCATTTCGTATATTTCTTTAGTGCGTTTCAGGTCAATAAACACCTTTTCATCCGGCGCGTAATGGCCGTGTTTTGAGCCGTTATTGATTGCGAGCAGGTTCGGCCTTATACCCGAATCAACGAGTCCGTGTATATATTCAGACGCCTCTTCCGGCGTTGTAAGCGAGCCGCCAGACTTAACGGACTTGATTTCACCGACTTCGGTTTCCAGGCCTAGGTTTCTTTCGTTAATTACTTTGGCAATTTCAGCTGTAATTTTCACGTTATCCGGAATTTCGTTATAAGACGCGTCAATCGCGAAAGAGGTGTATCCTGCCTCAATTTGCGCGGCGATCAGCGTCTTTGCGGCGTCAATTTCCTGACGCGACGTATTTTTAACTGCGAGATGATCGCTATGAATGAAAAACGGGTTATGAAAATTAATATCTTCCGCGTACTGAAGGACAACCGTAGTAAAATCCTTAGGCGTCATGCCGGTATAACCGCCGGAGAGGTCGCATTCTGATTTGGCCAGCTCAAAGCCCACGATGGCGTCAAGTTCCATAGCCGCGTGCATAATGCCGGGAATAACGTGCCGTATGCGCGTATTGCATGCCATAACGGCGACGGAATGGCCTTTCAAAGCCGTGAAAATGTCATTGGAACTGACGAGGCAGACCTTGCTTGATTTAGGCACGAATTTCATAACGTTTTCAGGCCTGAGATGAAGGATTTCCTTTGTTACGCCCATAATATTCCTCCTCAAATTTTATTCTGGCTGTTCTTGACCAGGTTGTTATAGAAATCCTGGAAGACGTTAAAGGTTTTCTCGTTATACAGCACGAGATAAACCTTTTCTATAGCCGACTGGCCCTTAAAGTAGTCAGAGATTATTTCAAACATAACCTGCGCGCACTTATCTATGGAGAAACCCGCGACGCCCGTGCCTATAGCCGGGAATGCGAGCGTTTTAACGCCTTTTTCTTCGGCGCGAAGGAGCGAATTCCTGATTGCCTTCCTGAGATTGGATTCCGTGGCCCAACTGCCCAGGGACATTGAAGCTGCGTGAATGATATATTTAACCTTAAGCTGGCCGGGGCCTGTGACGGCCGCCTCGCCGAGCGGAATTGTGCCTATATTATTGCATTCTTCCTGCACGGCAGGGCCTGCGGAGCGCCTGATAGCGCCGGCAACGCCGCCGCCGAGTATCAAGTCGTTATTAGCGGCATTAACGATTGCATCTACTTCTATCTGCGTAATGTCGCCTAATTTAAGTTCCACTTTGTCTTGGAAAGCCATATATTGAATTATAACAGTATCGTATTTTTTTGCAATGTTTTTTTAACAGACGACGGAAAGGCCTCTGTGAAGGTGGGTTTTTAAGCGGTATTTCGGTAGAGACTTGCCATGGCAAGTCTCTACATAATCATTGGTCATTTTAATATATATGTTATTTTCTTCACCCACCTTCACTAAGGCAATACCAGACGGCAAAACTCCATTTGCTGACCCCTTATTATACGATGCAGGGCGGGCAACGAACATGCTCCGCAATCCGGTTCCCGCGGGTTGGTTTAGTCCGTCGTTCGTCCCTATATATTCGCTACTCACTGCTCACTACTCGCTGCTTCGTTTCACTCCTCGTCTTTTTCTTTAAGCTCAAGGTATTTCTGGAAATGCTGATTTGACTTCTCCAGATCGTTGTTATTAGCGTAGAGTATGCCGAGGTTATAATGCGCCACTTTATCATTGGGGAAAAGCATGACGATCCGCACGAATTCCTCGATAGCCGCCGCGGGCCTGTTCAGAGACCTGTAGGTGCAGGCGATATTATTCCGCGCGTCAACGTTCGTAGAATCCAGCGATATGGATTTTTCAAATGCCACGAGGGCCTCATTAAATCTTCCGAGACGCCTGAGTGCGCATCCGAGGTTGTTATAAGCATCCGAAGAAGAGGAACCTGTTGAAATGACTTTCTTATACTCTTCTATAGCCTTTTCGTAATTCCCAAAAAGGCTGTAAGCCAGCCCGAGGTTCATGCGCGCTTCAGCGTCTGCCGGATCAAGTTTCATGACTTTTTCAAGTATGGTTATAGCCCTGCTGACCATGCCTTTGCGCAAACAGGCATAAGCGAGGTTATTCAGAAGAACCGTGTTATCGGGGTATTTTTGTATGCCTTTTTTCAGGACGCCTATGGCTTCATCGTAATACCGGCCTTCCACGTACAGGCAACCGAGGTTATTATACGCAAGGATATTTTCCCTGTCTTTTTTCAGGATTTTTTTCAGGCGTTCAATCGCCTGGCCGCGCTTGCCGGCATTAAACATCTGCATGGCCTCTTTTACCATTTCGCTGACATCCTTGCTTGTCTTCTTTTTTTTACTGTGCCTTTGTTTTACCACGCAGGTATCCTTTCTTAGTTGTATTTACAGCGGTAATCTTATCCCAAGTCCCCTGTTCCGTATAGCCCTCCAGCATGAAATGTTCCGCCTGCATGACGTCGCTTTTGGATTCTATTTTCGCAAAAGGACTGCCTTTGACATTAAGAATTCCGCTGGCGAACTGCCATTCCAATTCATCGCCGTTTATCGTGCCGTCGGGAAACACGACCGATACCGCGTTTTTACAGAGGGCCCTGTCTATCCTATTATTAACGGCGTCAATGTAAAGCTCCACGTAATTTCCGGCGAGTTTTACGTTATTGCGCGTAAGAACAACGTCTTTTTCCATTACGAGCATCTTGCCGCCGTTTCCAAGGATCGCAGGCCCTTTTGATACAGCCTGCAGGGATTCGCCGGCTTCGCCGGTGACAACTATTTCTTTTTTGCCTTCCAGACGTATCCGGTCTTCTGTCGGGTAAATAAATATCTTTTCCGCCGACATCCTACTGGTGCCGGAATACATCTTTGCGCCGGTCTTTCCCGTCAAAAGGGTTTCGCCTTTCAGGTTATCCCTGAAAAGTTCATCCGCGTCAGCCATACGCTCGGTTCCTTTGTCTATTTTTACGTTATCATACGCATTTATCGTCATTATACCGCCATTAACTGAATCTGTTTTGACGACGAATTTGCCGGCAAGAATCGTGTACGAGGCGGCTCCATCCTGTGATGACGGCCCGAAAACGGCACTGCTTCCTCCAAGCGCTATACGCGCATCTTGTTCCGCGACCAGGACGCCTTCATTGGAATTCAGGGACATATTGCCCGCGAGTATAACGGTATCATCCACTGCCAGCATAGACAATCCGATAACGTTCTTGATTTCCATCCTGCCTGACCTGGCATTGATTTCCAGCCAATCGCTTTTTGCAATGACATTCTGGCTGCCTGAAAGCGTACCGCCCTGGACAAGGACGCAATTACCCTCCGAGTGTATCTCCTGCAGGGATTCCTTATCCTGCGCGGCATCCCGGCCAAGGCGCAGGCTCACGGCATCTCCGTAGAGATTCATATCCATGTTTTTGAATTTCACCGAACCGTTGAATTTCATTATCATGCCGTCCTTGCCGCGCGCAATGCCGGCGTCTTTCGTGCATAGCGCGGATATTCCATTTGGCGGAGAATTGACCGTAATGGCATTGCCGTAGCATGTCACGAACTGTTCTTTTGCGACATCATAGACTATTTTATCCGCAAAAGCGTCCATAAAATCCGATTCAAGGCTTGCGTTGCCTTGCGCGAAAATATATTCAACAACCGGACCAACGGGTTTTGCCTGACTGTCTCCGGCATTCTTTGCCGGGAAGAAAAGCCGCAGTTTGACACGCGACGCCTTTATGCGCGTAACGCCGGATTCCGCGGTATCATAGACTATGCCGACATCATCATTGAAAACGAGAATAGTTTTTTCCGCGCCGTTTTCATCAACTGGAAGCGTTGCAATCTCAAGAGCGCCCGAGGAATTTGCCGCGAGCGTTTCCGCGGGAAAAACCAGGTTTTCCGGCGGCGGCGCTGTCTGGGAAAGGATTGTGTCGTCCAGCGGGCCTGAGACATACACGAAAGGGTCTTTTCTTACCACGACTTTTTTAAGGTCCGAATCGCCGTCCAATCCTATGCCGGAGAGTTTTATTTTATTATTACTGACGGTTATGGAGCTGTTGGACCTGATGGTCTTGGCGGAAAGGTTTGAAAAAAGCTCTTCTGTCCTGAGCGTAATGCCGTTGGAATTGACCGCCTCCACACTGCCGTTCAGGGCAAGCTCTTCTTTCTGTTTATTCAGAGCCCCGGATTTCGCAGTGCACTTAACGAGTATCTGTTGAGTCTGGGAACCGGAAGTAAGGTCATAGAAAAACACCTCCGGTTCTGTCAGGGTCATGAAGCTGTCATTTTCTATCCTTGCGGTTTTACTTGAAACATCGGCGACAAGTTGATTTTGCGCATTTATGTATGACCACGAAAACTTGACAAATTCCTTTACCGGCGGCGGTTGAGGAGTTTCCTGGGCATACAGCGCCGAACCGCAAATAACCGCGAACAGCGCGGCCCTGATTATCTTTCCAGGTATTTTTTCATCAAACCTTCCCATTTATTTTGCGCCTTCAAAATGAGTTCGGCAATTTCCCTCGCGGCGCCTTTTCCGCCGGGGCGTTTAGTGATATAATGAGCGACTTCTTTAACTTCAACTCCCGCGTTTTCCACTGCCACTGCAAGGCCTGCGCGCCGCAGTACCGGGATATCCGCGAGATCGTCCCCGGCATAGCAGATTTCTTCAGGGTCAATCACATGCACCTTGAGGATCTTCTCAAATACAAGAACCTTATCAAGGGCCTTTTGATATACGTCGGTTATGCCGAGTTCGTTGGCCCTGAATTCAACTGCCTTGGACGTCCTGCCGGTTATAATACCGGTTTTCAGACCGCACCTGATAAGGTATTTGATGCCTACGCCGTCTTGGGCGTTAAAGACCTTGCTTTCAACGCCGTTATCGTCAAAGATGATTTCACCGGCCGTAAGGACGCCGTCAACGTCAAAAAGGACCATCTTGATTTTCTCTATTCTTGCCTGTAGTTTTTCATCCATATGCATTAAATAAAAACAGCTATAGTTAACATAATCTTTATTTTATTGTTTCCTGTTGCGAAGCTTTATTTACTTCCTCTATTCTTGAGGTCAGTTTTTTTATTATTCGGTCAATATAGTCAAGGTCTTTTCTATCCTGCTCTGCGCGGACTTGTTCTTCAAGATACGGCAAGGGTATTCATACACAAACATCCCAAGGCAATAAATATCATCATTACAAATGTTTTCATAACTGTGCGTTTCTGCAAATCACGTGTCCTGATTATTAAGGAAAAACAGGCTTTATGTGTGCCGTCTCAGCAGAGGCACTTGCATGTGAACTCCTAACTAAACCAGCCCAATTTCCAGAAGGTCCTGCACGTCCAGCAAGCCCTTCAGCATTCCTTTATCGTCAACCACGGGCAATTCGTCAATTTTCTTATCTTTCATTAATTTTACGGCTTCAGTAACAAGGGCGCCGTATTTTATTGTTTTAGGAGAAGCCGTCATGACTTCCCTGACATTGCGCACAAGCACTTCGGCGCCTTCTTTTTCAATGAATCTGCGCAGGTCACCGTCCGTAAAAATGCCTTTAAGGCGGCCTTTCTTGTCCACGACAGACGCGGCCCCGGCGCGGGCCTTTGTTATCGCCATCAGCACGTCCTTAACGGTATCTTCTTCACGGACAACAGGGCTATTGCCGCCTTTGCGCATCACATCGCTTACCTTAAGCATCTTGACGCCCAAGTGTCCGCCGGTATGATAAAAGGCAAAATCTTCCGCGGAAAAATCCCTGTTTTTAAGCACTGTCATTGACAAAGCGTCGCCGAGCGCGAGCGCCGCCGTAGTGCTTGCCGAAGGCGACAAGCCGAGAGGGCAAACCTCCCTGATCTCGCCGGTTTCAAGCACTATATCGCTGAATCTTCCGAGCGACGAGGTTTTTCGGGAGGTGATTGAAATCATTTTCGCGCCTATTTTTTTTAATAAAGGGATGAGACGCACTATTTCTTCGCTTTCGCCGCTATTGGATATTATCAGGACGACATCTTCAGCAGTCACCCTGCCGAGATCGCCGTGAAATGCCTCGGCTGTATGCATGTATAATGACGGCGTACCGGTGCTTGCGAAAGTCGCGGAAATCTTCTGCGCGACTATGCCTGCCTTGCCTATGCCGGTCAACACGACCCTGCCTTTGCAGGCAAGAATAAGCCGTACGGCTCCGGAGAAATCGGCTCCGAGGCCTTTCTTAAGGGAATTGATAGCCTCCGCTTCAGCTTCAAGAACCTTGCGGGCATATTTAATATCTGATTTATTCATAAAAAAAAAACCTCCGCCATTGCCGTGTCAGAAGTCATCCAGAACCCTTATTTTAGGTGGGTGCCCTATTGGATATTTCTGCCTATCCCTCAATGAAGGACATAACATAGACATCCAAAAACCGGGCTCCCGCGTCTGAACTTGTAGGTTCAATAAAAACATACTGCCACGAACAGGGCAGAGGTAACGGTATTATAGCTTGCAGGCTCCATTTTTGCAAGAGTTTTTTAACAACAGAATTTTTTTACGACAGATTAAACGGATTGACGGTCAAACAACGAAATGACGACGATTTTTACAGGGACTTGACGAGACCTTAAGAGACTTGCAGCTGACGAAACGACTGATTCCAGACGCAAGACTTAAGACTCTGGACTTTGTATCGTCCTTTATTATTCATTTTTCATGCTTCATACTTGGTATAAACAGAGGTAAAAAACCATCCATCAATAACACCTGTCATCCTTACAGGATTTTATATGCTTAACATTACTTTAACCGTGATCGGTTTATTCCGTTCGTTGCACGTCCTTCGTCCTCATCCGTATCGCGTCATCGTCCCTCGATGCTCGCTACTCACTACTCGCTACTATTTAGACGTATGCGAATTATACGCATGTACTATATTAGGAAGGAGGAAAACAACCGACAGTACAAACGGAACCACTGATGACGGCGAAATCAAGCCGAGCACCAGCCAGAAAATTCCTATAAGTACCGTTATGACAGGCAGTATTTCCTTGAAATGCTCCAGGACAAGATATGCTTCTTTGAAAGGAAATGCGATAATGCTTACAACATTATCAGCTAAACCCGAAATAAATTTCACAAATCCCTGCCACAACACCCTTAACGCAGTGCTTATGACAAAGCTTGACGGCAATTCCTGCTGTTTGTATCCTTCATCCTTCGCCGATGCTTCTTTTTGCGCCGGCGTTACAGCCGCAATTTCCGGTTCCTCAGCAATAGCAGGTTCTTCCGTATAAGCCGGGCTTTCCGGCAACTCTTCCTGTATCGGAATGTCAGGTTCTTTTGAAATATCCCCGGATTGCGCTAATTCCGGCTGTGACTGCAATATCTGATTAATAAGGTCTTCTTCAATATTTAGCGTTCCCTGGCCTGAAGGCGCGTCAACTGCGGGAGAACTGCCGGCGTTTCCCATGCCTGCCTCACGGACAAGGGCGTCTATCATATCCTGTTGAATCGGCTCTTCCGGCACAACGGTTTCTTCTATGGTACGCGAAAGTTCGTTCAGGACGTCATGATGGGAAATATCCGCGGCCTCGTTTTCCGGCGACGAGATGCCAGGCTCCGGCTGGTCCGAGATTATCTCATCAACAGGCGCCTGCCTCTGGAAAGGCGTCTGCTCCACAAGATTGCGCACCGTAAGTTCATCGGCAACTTTATCATGTTCTTTCAGCGCGTCTGCAAGTATGTTATTTATCTGTTCATCTGAAACATCAAGGACAACCCTGTTCTTCTCCACATGGGATGAAACCGGCCCGGACTGCAGGACAGGTTCTGACTGCCGTACCGGTTCAGGCTGTTGAACAGGCTCAACGCGTTCTTCAACCTGCGCGGCAGGAATTTCAGTCGGAACGGGCTGTACTGCTTCAACAACGGGTTCTTCCTTAGCAAGTTCTTCCTTGAAAGGCGGGAGATTCCGTGCCGGCTGGTCTGGTATGGCGGGTTCAGAACCCATTTCGGAAATAGTTTTGCTGATTATTTCGGACATATTGTCCCTGATATGCGAAGGAGATGCGGCGCCGTCAGGCCGGGTTTTTTGAAGAATATCCTTGACTGCCTTATCGGCTATAGCGCCGTATTTTTCCAGGGCGCTCTGGTCAAGAGAAATGCCCTTGCCGAGCAATTCATTCAGGTTTGCATCCGGGTTGTTTTTTGACGGAGTTTCTTCCATATATAATATATATCGGACACTAAGGCATTAAGACTGCATGGAAAAAAACCAAGATTCCGCAGAAATGCATGACAAGAAATTTTACATCCGCAGTCCTAAATCTGCAATCTCGGATCTTACTTCTTAAATCTTATATCTTAAATCGTTTATGCTATATGCGCTATCCCTACCCTATCCGCGACCGGCACGGCCTCAAGGGCCTTAATCATCTGCGGGTCATATCGCGAAACATTCGCGTACAGGTCGGCAATGGCCTCCTCAGGCGTCATATTCGGTTGTTTTCTGTATTGCCTGTCGGCAGTCATGGCGTCATACGAATCCGCGACCCGGATTATCTTGGCTCCTAACGCTATCTGGCCGTTGCGCAGTTTATGGGGATACCCCGTACCGTCAATATTTTCATGATGCTGTTCAATAATCTTGAATATTTCCTCCGAAGCCCCCGGCAATTTCCCTTTCTTATCCTTTGTAAGTTCCCTTATAAGCGCGGCGCTGTTTGTGGGATGGTCATAAATGCGCCTTTTGTCTTCTTCCGTAAAATCCGTATAGCTCTTCTCATAAAGCAACAGATTATTCCAACTTGTTTTTTCTATATCGTGCAGGAGAGCCGCGACAGTTATCTCACTGCGTTCCTTCGCGGTTATATTCAAATGGTTAAACATCGCGTACGTATAGAACGCGACCCTCTTGGGATGCGTAACAATGTAATAATAGGCGACGTTTTCCGACTGGGCAATGATTCTCTTGACGTGCGTACCGGCGTCATCTATGAATTCAAGCTTGGTTCCAATTGTACCTTCACGGGCAGAAGACGCGCCCACAATTACTTTATAAAACTTATTCAGCATCTCAAACGCAGGCCTTGTAAATACTCCCATATCTACAAGTTCCGCAGAATTTATGTTGTACAAAACAAGCAAATCCGCAAATAGCATGGGATAGATAATACAACGCTCATTGTTTTATGTCAAGAGAAAACAAAGGAAGGCGGTAAGGCAGCAGTAAAGGGTGGGCAAAAAAATAACATTTGCCTTAAAATCCCAATAAACATTTAGAGCCACCAAGATCTGGTGGCTCTACAAAGCGCCGCAGGGAACTTAAAATCCACCCTTTACTGAGAACGTGTGAAATAATATCCCGGAACAGCCGTGAAACGTGCAAATATGCGGCCTTATGACAGATTTATGAGATTTTTTCACACGTTCTGACCGGTTACGGAAGGCAGGCCCTAATTCTTATTCTTTATTGCTAAAGCTATCTCTCTAAAAGGCCGAAAAAACTCTTGGGGGAAATTGTCTGTTTTTTATTAGCTGTTACTAAATGAAGAATTCGCATTTTCGCCGGTTACTGACAGTAACCGCGGCTGTAATCTGCCTGTGCGGATGCAGAAACACAAGGTCCCCCGTGGTACCCGTTGACACGGCACATGCCGAACGGAACGGCGGAGATATTGATCCCGCCATGCTTAAGGCATACTCCGCCTATATTACGGGAAGCAGTGAAAGGGATAAAAAGACCGAAGAACTGATAAGAGAAGTCATTTCCAGCCATATAGAGCTTTTTGACCTGAAATTTGAATTGGCGCAGAATGACAAATCCTACGGCACCGAAACGGATGTGATTATGGAAGGCCTTAAGGACCCATGGCCCGAAGTAATATTGCACATACTCGGTAAAATCCAATCCATGCCTAAAGACAAGGCCGGCCAGATTATACCTTCATTGCATTCAATACTCGTAAATCAAGGACAACCTGACAATGTAAAAATTGAAACCATAAGCACCCTGGGCAATATTTGCCCTGCGAACAGCGAAGACACGCTTGCCATACTCGCAGAATTCATCAAAAATCCGGCCGTGGAGATGCGCAAGGCCGCAGTAGAGGCGATCGGGCAAATAGGCGGAAAAAACCTCCTCATAACAGCACTTTCTGATAAAAATTCCGACATCCAGCAAATAGCAGTGCGCAAACTCGGCGGCCTTAAGGACAAAACCGCCGCGGAACATCTTATATACCTTTACAACAGAACTTACACGCCTAAACTCAAACAGGATATCCTCGTAGCCCTCGCGGACATCGGCGAAACAGAGAAAACCGCGCCTTTTCTGCTCGGCATAATAAACACTTCTTCGGACTGGGAACAGCTCTGGTTCGCCATTGACACCCTTGGCAAAATTGCCACCCCGTCCGATGAAATATGCGACGCCCTTTCCAAAACCTTCCGGCATCCGAATACGGAAGTGCGGCTTATCACCGTAAAAACCTTTGGAAGCATCAGGATATGCCGCGCCGTGCCGCTTCTTACGGAAGCCTATTCAAGAGAAACCGACCAGCGCCTGAAAGACGCCTGCGTATCCTCTCTTCAAACAATATGCAAATACCTCATTGAAAAAACCGAGTGGAAATCCGCCCTGGAGACGATAACCGAATTCCGGAAAATCAGGCCCGATGACCAGTCCGCGCTCAAAGACGCCGCCCTGTGCCTTTACAAGACAGGAGAATATGACCCTGCAATGGAAAAAATTCGGCAGGTGATCAATGTAGCGGAAAAGAACACGCCCCTGTGGCTTGACAGCCATATCCTGCAAATAGAAATTATGCGCGCAAAGAAAAATTTCAAGGCCGCTATTAATGAAATAGACCGCCTGCTTAAGGCGAATTCCCTGCCAGAAGATTTCAAGAAGAAGTTGCTTGGCCTTAAGGACACCGTAGAAGCTGAAACAGCAAATGAGAAGACGGAGAACAGACGATAACTGCCGGCAATCAGCGGCTGGCGGCCAGTTATGATTGAAAATAACGCGGGAATATGAAATTTCTTCCAATTCCGCGGACTAATCATATAATAAACAGCGTTAAGGAATCACATGACACAATGAAAGCCAAGGAATCATTTACAACATTATGGCGGCTGATAAAAATAGGCAGAAAATACTGGCTTTATTACATAATTATTTTTGTCGTCAACCTGGTTTACGCCGCGATTTACGAAGGCCGCGCCCTGATTATAAAACCATTTTTTGACGACGGCTTCATAGAAAAAAACTGGGAGGCCTGCTTCAGCGCCGCATTAATCTTATTCTCCCTGGCACTGCCGCTCGCCCTGTTAAGGTACCTGAAGGATTATCTCCAGGGTTACATATCTTTTGCCATACTCATACACCTCCGCAACCGCCTGTGCAACCACTTATTGACGCTCTCAATGCGGTTTTTCAACAAGGAAAAATCCGGGGACATCATGTCAAGACTCACTAACGACGTAATGGTGGCGCAAAACGCACTGCATTTCGTATTCGGAGACTGGGTGGAACAGCCGATGAAAATACTCATAGCGCTCGGGCTGGCCTTCTATATAAACTGGAAATTAGCCCTCGGAGCGCTTATACTTTTTCCGCTCTTCATATATCCAATAACAAAACTTGGTAGAAATATAAAAAAATACAAAGGCGAAAGCCTTGTTAAGCTAAGCGATGTAACGGAAGCAATACACCAGATGTTTTCAGGAATAAAAATAGTCAAGGCATTTAACCGCACGGACAGGGAGAATACGGAGTTTGAAAGGTTAAACCGCGGATTCCTGCGTAAATCACTGCAGGTGGAACGCCGGAAGGCAATATCAGGCGCAATACTTGAATTATTCCAGGCTATTTCCATGGGATTGCTTTTGATGATTGGCGGTTACCTTGTCGCAAAATCAAGCACCATACCGATGACACCCGGCGATTTCATTGCTTTCGCCGTAGTCATGATATCCATGTACGCGCCTTCCAGGGTACTCGCAAAAGCGTATAATTACACGATGGAATCCACTGCAGGCTGTGAACGGATATTTGAATTCATGGACATGAAACCGGACATAACCGACAGCCCGGACGCGGTGCCCCTTGACAGGATAGAAAAAGGGATAGTCATCAAAAACCTGGATTTCTCATACGAAACCGAACCCGTACTGCAGAACATATGCCTTGAGGCAAAGCACGGAGAAGTTGTCGCGCTTGTCGGCCCAAGCGGCGCGGGTAAAACTACATTGCTCGACCTGTTAGCAAGATTCTATGACCCGTTAAACGGTTCTATTGAAATAGACGGCATTGACCTGCGACGAATCAAGAAAGACTCTTACATGAAACACATCGCCATAGTAACCCAGGATCCGTTTTTATTCAACTCAACCATACGGGAAAATATCCTTTACGGCAAAGAAGACGCCACCCAGGACGAAATAGAAACCGCAACCAGGGCGGCCAATATACACGAATTCATCGCAGGACTGGAATCGGGATACGATACCCCGGCAGGAGAGAGGGGCACACTTATGTCCGGCGGCCAGAGGCAGAGGATTGCCATAGCGCGCGCTCTCCTGAAGAATCCCGAAATACTCCTATTGGACGAAGCCACATCAGCGCTGGATTCGGAATCGGAAAAACTCGTACAGGAGGCCCTCGCCAACCTGATGAAAGGCCGCACTACATTCGTGATAGCACACCGCATTTCAACGATACAACACGCGGATAAGATTGTCGTCCTTGAACAAGGCAGGATAATTGAAACCGGCAGACATGAGGAACTCCTGCAGAAAGACGGGCTGTACGCGAAATTGTACAGGTATCAGTTCGGACAGAACGCGGGCGAATGAGTCTCGAGTATAACGTGTTGCGAGTAGCGGGTAGCGAAGGACGAGCGAGGAACGAACGGCGAAACAAAAGTAATTTCATTTTCCTTGACATTATTTTCGGATTATTGTATAAAGTTTCCAAGCTACTATTAAGAGAAGTTTGGCAACACAATGCCTTATATCGGAAATTTTGCGTGCTCAGCGAGAAACCGTTAATTGAGTTACTATGAAAGATATACTCCGATGAGCTCCAATTTGTTATTCCTTATTATATACACACTATTGGCGATTGCAACTGCCGGCGGCATGTTGTTTGCATCATATCTATTAGGCCCCCGCAGGAACCGCGAGCTCAAAGACACTCCTTATGAATGCGGCATGCCTATCCTCGGAACCGCGCGGGAACGCTTCTCCGTCAAATTCTACCTCACCGCCCTGGCATTCCTCCTTTTTGACATTGAAACCGTATTCCTCATACCCTGGGCCGTCGTTTACAAATCACTCGGCGTCACGGGCCTTGTTGAAGCGGTAATTTTCATACTTATCCTTGCTTTCGGATTATACTATATCTGGGAACGCGGAGCTCTTGAATGGGATTAGAAGAAATACAAGTTCCTTTTGTAACAACTACGCTTAATGCCGTAATAAAATGGGGCAGGAAGAATTCGCTCTTCCCCATGCCTTTCGGCGTTGCCTGCTGTGCCATTGAAATGATGTCAACATTGGCGTCAAGGTTTGACCTTGCGCGCTTCGGCGCCGAAGTCATCAGGTTCTCTCCGAGGCAGGCCGACCTTATGATCGTCTCAGGCCGCATCTGCATCAAGACCATGCCCGTACTGTATAATATATGGGAACAAATGCCTGAACCCAAATGGTGCATTTCCATGGGCGCGTGCGCCTCTTCGGGCGGATTGTTTGATACCTATACGATGGTGCAAGGCGTGGACCGCTTTATACCCGTTGACGTCTATATACCCGGATGCCCGCCCAGGCCGGAAAGCCTTATTGACGCGGTAATGAAAATCCAGGAACTGATAGACAAAGGCCAGTCCAAAAGCAAGTCCGTCAGGCCTAAAATAGACAGCAAATACGAATATGAGATCTAAGATATGCGATTTGGGATATAGGATTTAAAATTTGAAATATGAGTGACGCATTGAATACTATAATAAAGGAAAAGATTACGGCAAAATTCGGCGAACACGTGCTGGAAACAACGGAATTCCGCGGACAGTTGGCGTTTACCGTAAAACAGGACAGGAATTGCGAGATCGCGGAATTTCTCAAGACAGACCCTGATTTGGCCTATGATTACCTTGAGGATATCTGCGGCGCGGATTACCTGGAATACGAGGGCGCAAAAGACAGGTTTTGCGTCATATATCAGTTTTATTCCTTTAAAAATAACCACCGCGTGCGCGTCAAGGTGTTCCTGCCGGAAAAGAATCCTTCCCTGGACTCCCTGACATGCCTGTGGAAATCAGCGGGTTTTCCCGAACGTGAAATATATGACATGTACGGAATAACTTTCAGAAACCACCCTGACATGAGGCGCCTCCTTATGCCGGATGATTTCGGAAGCAACCCCTTGAGAAAAGACTACCCTTTAAAAGGAAAAGGCGAACGCGACAGGTTCCCTAAATACACCGTTGACGACTAAACAGCGAGACAACTTAACCCCGTAACCCTTTAACCCCTAAACTCCGTATCCCTAATATATGACAGTGAATTACCAGAACAACGAACTTGATACAAAACGGATGGTGCTGAACTTCGGTCCCCAGCATCCTTCCATGCACGGCACCCTGCGGTGCGTTCTTGAACTTGACGGCGAAGTCGTCGTCAAAGCCACGCCGCATATGGGTTATCTGCATACCGGTTTTGAAAAACTCGCCGAATACCGCACGTGGAACCAGGTAGTGCCCATCACGGACAGGATGAATTACCTCTCGCCAATGTCAAATAACATCGGATACGCGCAGGCTGTGGAGGAATTGATGGGAATTGAACTGCCTCCTAAGGCCCAATACGTGCGCGTTATTATGGCGGAACTTTCGCGTTTCGCCGACCATGTTATCTCGGTCGGCCTGCACGGAATGGACCTCGGCGCGTTCACCGTCATGCTGTGGGGGTTTATAGAACGTGAAAAGGCATACGACCTTTTTGAAATAGCAACAGGCGGAAGATTGACTACAAGCTATACGCGCATAGGCGGCCTCGCAAGGGATATCCCGCCGGAATTCATCCCGGCGCTTAAATCCAAACTCTGCAAGTTCATGAGCATCGTTGATGAAATAGAATACATGCTGTCTAATAACAGAATATTCATGGACAGGACACAGGGTGTCGGCACAATAACAAAAGAAGACGCCATTAACTGGGGCGTCAGCGGCCCTTCCCTGCGCGCCTGCGGCATTGAATGGGATATACGCAAATCCCGCCCGTACCTGTGCTATAAAGACCTGGACTTCATCGTCCCTATCGCCGCGGAAGGCGATACGTACGCACGGTATAAAGTACGCTGTGAAGAGATGCGCCAGAGCATCAGAATCATTGAACAATGCCTTGCCAAACTCCCGGACGGGCCCGTTAATATCTTTGACCATAAAGCGCGTCTTCCTGAAAAGGAAGAGGTTTATAATACAATAGAAGGCTTGATACACCACTTTAAGCTCATTATGCACGGTGACCAGCACGGCATGCATCCGCCGAAAGGCGAGGTCTATTCCTGCACCGAAGTACCGAACGGAAACCTCGGTTTCTTCCTGATAAGCGACGGCACCGGCAAACCCTACAGAATGCGCGTAAGGCCGCCGTCATTGTACCACTATCAGCTGTTCGGTAAAATAGCCGAAGGCGCTATGATAGCAGACCTGGTCGCTATAATGAGCAGTTTTAATGTAATCGCGGGAGAATTAGACCGGTAAATTCTTTGCCGCGAAGGCGCAAGACCGCGAAGATTTACGTGAAAATTGAGATCTATAAAAATATATGCCCAAGACTTTTAACGCTAAAACAATGGAAAAATTTCAGGCGCTGTCCCAGCGTTATCCTACAAAGGACGCCCTGTTACTGCCCGTTCTGCGCCTCGCGGAAGAGGAATTCAACGGGATCGACGACGATGCGATGGAACTCGTCGCCGGCCTCGTCGGCGTGCCTCCCGCAAAAGTAATGTCGGTATTTACATTCTATACCCATTACCGCAGGGCAGGCTCCGGAAAATATCTACTGCAGGTATGCAGTACCCTGCCGTGCGCGCTCAGGGGTTCGCAGGAAATTTTTGAACACCTGAAAAAGAAACTCGGCATTGACTCGGAAGAGACCACTAAGGACGGTAAATTCACTCTGAAAAAAGTGGAGTGCCTCGGCTCCTGCGGCACCTCGCCCGTAGTGCAGATAAACGAGGATTATTACGAAAACCTGACAACTGAAAAACTGGATGAAATCCTGAACAAATTGCAGTAATTGCGTTTAATTATATGCCAGAAAAGACATTATTAAAACATACGGATACGCCCAACTCAGAGACGATGGACTTCTACCTGTCTCAAAAAGGCTACGAAGCCTCCAGAAAAGCGCTTACGTCTTATGAACCGGCCAAACTTATTGACGAGGTCAAGGGTTCCGGCCTGCGCGGACGCGGCGGCGCGGGTTTTTCCACGGGCATGAAATGGTCTTTCGTTCCCAAGGACATCTTCCCGAAATATCTCGTATGCAATGCGGATGAAAGCGAACCCGGCACCTTTAAGGACCGCGCTCTCATAGAACGCTACCCGCATTCCGTGATTGAAGGCATCATCATCGCCTGCTGGGCGGTGCAGATTAACAGCGCCTTCATCTATATAAGAGGCGAATTCACCCTCGGCGCCAAAAAACTACAAAAGGCGATTGACGAGGCATACCAGAAGGGTTTCCTCGGCAAGAATATATTCGGCTCTAAATTCAACCTTGATATCACCGTGCACCGAGGCGCAGGCGCTTATATTTGCGGCGAAGAAACCGGATTGCTGACATCCATTGAGGGTTACAGGGGTTATCCCAAGATAAAACCGCCCTTCCCGGCCATCCAGGGCCTGTTTGCAAAACCGACCGTAATAAATAACGTGGAAACCCTTGCCAATCTGCCCTACATCCTGAATAACGGCGCGCAATGGTTCAAGAGCATGGGCACGGAAAAAAGCCCGGGCCCTAAGATATTCTGCGTAAGCGGGCACGTAAACAAACCCGGATTGTATGAATTGCCGCTCGGCACTCCCTGCATGGAAATCATAAACAATTATGGCGGCGGAGTCTGGAAAAACAGGAAACTCAAGGCCGTCATACCCGGCGGTTCGTCCGCTCCGGTGCTTACGGCCGCGCAGGCTGAAAAACTGAATATGGATTACGAAGCCGTTGCCGCGGCCGGCAGTATGCTCGGCTCAGGCGGCCTTATAGTCATGGATGAAACCGTTTGCATGGTGAACGCCCTGTACAACCTCATCAGGTTCTATCACCATGAATCCTGCGGCCAATGCACCCCTTGCAGGTACGGCACCGGCTGGCTTGATAAAATATTGCACCGCATGGAACACGGCAACGGCAAACAAGGCGACATTGAACTTATGCTTAATATCTGCGATAACATGCGCGGAAAAACAATATGCGTGCTGGCTGATGCCGCGGCTATGCCCGTGCAGAGCTTTATAAAGAATTTCCGCGATGAATTTGAATACCACATAAAAGAACATAAATGCACCGTGACGATTTAAGATTTAAGAATTAAGATTTCGGATTTGAGATCTGAGATTTCAAATTTGAGATTGCGTTTTTTAGAGATAAAAATGGTTAAGTTAAGAATTAACAACAAAGAGATTATTGCCGAACCCGGCACTTCAGTAATGAAGGCGGCGCTGGATAACGGCATATTCATTCCGCATTTCTGCTACCACCCGGCATTGTCCATATCGGGCAACTGCAGAATATGCGTGGTAAGCGTGAAAAACATGCCGAAACCGGTAACCTCCTGCACTACTGCCGTAGCCGAAGGCATGGAAGTTGAAACCGAAAACAAGGATATCGCGGCTATACGCAAATCCGTCCTGGAATTTTTCCTTATCAACCACCCCATTGACTGCCCCGTATGCGACCAGGCCGGCGAATGCACCCTGCAGGATTTCACCTACCTCTACGGCAGTGACCATTCGCGTTTTTCCGAAGAGAAACGCACGTGGCATACAAAAGACGTCGGGCCGCTCGTCAAACTGTGGGCCAACCGCTGTGTACTCTGCGCGAGATGCGTAAGATTCCTGAACGAAATCACAAAAACAGGCGAACTCGGCATCATGAACCGCGGGGACAGGAATGTCATAGACACCTTCCCGGGCATGCCGGTTGACAACCCGCTTTCAGGCAATATCGTTGACATCTGTCCCGTAGGCGCGCTTATCAGCAAGGATTTCCTTTATCAGGCGCGCGTCTGGTTCATGGATTTCAAACAGAGCGTCTGCCCCATGTGCGCCACAGGCTGTAATATAACCGCCGGCGTTTATCAGGGAAAAATAAAACGGTTCGCGCCAACGAAAAACCTGAAAGTGAACCAATACTGGATGTGCGATTACGGGAGATTGTCTTATAAGTTCGTGCACAGCGATAACCGCCTGACGGCCTTCCTAACGCGCAGTCAAGCCGGCAGTGTTACCAAGACAACATTGCAGGAATCAGTAAACATACTGAAAAACAGTCTGTCCGGCGATACCGCCGTACTGGCCTCAGCCTATATGGACAACGAAGGCCTGACGGCGTTAAAAACCGTAACAGACAAATATGGCATAAAAAATATCGGATGCCTGCTTAAACCGGACGGCAAGGCACAGGCATTCGGCGGCGGCTTCAAAATAAGCCATGATAATAACCCGAACAGAAAAGGATTTGAAAACGTGTTCGGAAAGGCCGTCCTTGATAACGGGTACCGGCAGGTTATTGACGCCGTTAAAACGGGAAAAGCCGGCACGCTATACGTCATCAACGGAATCCTTGACTATGCCCTGCCGCAGGAACTCATTGACGCCGCGGGCAAGGTAAAGTTTCTCGTTGTACAGGACACGCATTCCAGCGCGCTTACTGAAAAAGCGCACCTCGTACTCCCGTCCTGCACCTATGCGGAAAAGAACGGCGCCTTTACAAACGAACAGGGGATGGAACAGAAATTTAACAGGCTAATTGACCCGGCCGGCGCCGCCGAACCGGACAATATAATCCTTAATCAATTATAAAACTAAGAATTTATGCAGATTAACTGGCAACTTGTTATTGACATAGCGAAGGCCGTAATCGTATTTTTCGGCATCCTGACGTGCATACCGATTCTGGTTTATGCCGAACGCAAGATTTGCGCGTACATTCAGGACCGCCGGGGACCCAACAGGGTCGGCCCGTTAGGACTTTTACAGCCGGTCGCTGACGCTATAAAATCCTTCTTCAAAGAGGACTATACTCCGTCGCACGTTGACAAGGTGCTCTTTACCCTCGCGCCTGCAATGGCATTCATCGCCCCCGCGCTGGTCTTTGCAGTTATACCGTTCGGGCATCTCATGGAAATAAAAGGATACAAGATACTGCCCCAGGTATTTGACATGAATATCGGAATACTGTTCGTGCTTATGATAGCGTCACTGGGCGGCTACGGTCTCATACTCGGCGGATGGTCGTCAAACAACAAGTATTCGCTGTTGGGCGGCCTGCGCGCGTCGGCCCAGATGCTCAGCTATGAAATAGCAATGGGACTGGCCGTAATTTCCATCATCATGACGGCCGGGTCAACAAGAATGGCGGATATAGTCGGCGTGCAAACCCAGGGACTTTGGGGCACATGCATCCCGGCATGGAATATCATAACTCAGCCTATCGCGTTTATCGTTTTTCTCTGCACTGCCTTCGCGGAAACAAACCGTCTGCCTTTTGACCTTGCGGAAGGCGATTCCGAACTCATAGGCGGCTACCATACGGAATACAGCAGTATGAAATTCGCGATGTTCTTCATGGGCGAATACCTCGCGGTATTGACCATGTCGGCTCTTATAGTAACCCTTTTCCTGGGCGGATGGTATTTCCCGGGAATCACTGAAGTCGGCAATACCTCGCTATTGAACGGCATACTCAGCATTTTCGTATTCGGAACTAAAGTAGGAATGCTGGTATTCTTCTTTATCTGGACAAGATGGACACTGCCAAGGTTCAGATACGACCAATTGATGAAACTCGGCTGGAAAATACTCCTGCCGCTGGCATTATTCAATATTATATTAACCGCAATTTTAGGATTACGTTAACGTAATAATATTATGCACGACAATGATAACGGCACAGAAAAGAAAAACCTGTTCCACTCAATCTACCTGATTGAGATATTCAAGGGCATGATGAATACCCTCAAGCACTTCTGGCTGGTGAAAAAATTCACCGTCCAGTACCCTGAGGAAAAACTAAAAGCCGCCAAGGGCTATCGCGGCGAGCACCGGCTGAAGAAGGACGACCAGGGCAGGCCTAAATGCGTAGCCTGCTTCATGTGCGCCACCGCGTGCCCTGCCGAATGCATCCATATCAAGGCCGGCGAGGCGCCCTGGCCCGACAGGGATAAATATCCGGAGGAATTTGAGATAGACCTTTTGAGATGCATATATTGCGGTTACTGCGAACTCGCCTGCCCCTGCGACGCCATTGAACTGACCGAAACATTCAATATCGTCTCAACAACCCGCGGCGAAAAATTATACAATAAAGAAAGACTTCTTAACGGGAAATAGGAAATGACTGACACAATTTTCATGGTTTTTGCCGTAATGTCAATAGCTTCCGCCATTGCCGTAGTGACATGGCGCAATCCGGTGCATTGCGTGCTCGCGCTGATAGCGTCTTTCGCGGGCGTTGCAGGGCTTTTTTACCTGCTCTCGGCTCCTTTTATAGCCGTAATGCAGATCATTATCTATGCCGGCGCCATAATCGTATTATTCCTGTTTGTAATCATGCTTCTTAACCTGAAGAAGAATGAAATGGGCGGCGATGCCCCCGTACAGGACAGGCTGTTCACTGTTTTCCTTTGCGTAATAACCGTCATCATACTAAGCATCCCGGTAGTAGCGACCTTTACGGGCACGTTCTATGACCAATACAAAAAAACCTTCCCCAAACCGGACGCAAACCTCGGTATAACTGAAACTATCGGACAAGAGATATTTTCCGCCCACGCGCTGGCGTTTGAATTGATTTCCATACTCATCATCGCGGCGCTTATCGGAGCTATCTACCTGGCCAAAAAAAGGCAGAGAGGATAAAAGATGTTTAACCCGACAAATTGCCTTATTCTTAGCATATTGCTTTTCGCCATCGGCGCGTACGGCGTTATTGCCAAACGCAATATCCTGATAATGCTCATGTCAGTGGAAATAATGCTGAATGCCGCCAATCTGGCATTTCTGACATTCGCGCGGTTATATAACGATCCCACGGCCCATGTTTTTGTGCTGATGAATATGGCCGTTGCCGCCGCGGAAGTTGCAGTAGGACTGGCATTGCTGATTTGCGTTTTCAGGCACAAGAAATCCGTGGATTCGACAAAACTTAACCTGTTGAAATGGTAAAAGACTATTTGAAGATTCAAAGATTTAAAGATTAGAAGATTGAAAGAATATGGAACTTAAAGAATTAGTAACGCGTTTTATCTGGCTCATACCTGCTGCGCCGCTGGCCGGCTTCATAATCAACGGCCTTTGGGGCAGGAGGTTTTCCAAAAACTTCGTGACCCTTATCGGCTGTCTGGGGCCGTTCATTGCTCTCCTCGTTTCCATCGCTGGTTTCCGCGCCTTGAGCATGATAGCGCCTGCTGAACGGGCTGACGGCATCGTTTATACGCTTTATAACTGGATAAGCGCCGGCAGTCTGCATGTTGACATCCAATTCATAATTGACCCGTTATCGTCAATAATGCTTCTCGTAGTCACCGGCGTGGGATTCCTTATACACCTCTATTCCATCGGATACATGGGCCACGACAAGGGTTACTCGCGCTATTTCGCATTCCTGAACCTCTTCATGTTCGCCATGCTGATATTGGTGCTGGCGAATAATCTATTGATGATGTTCATAGGATGGGAAGGCGTGGGATTATGCTCGTACCTCCTTATAGGATTCTGGTTTGAAGACAATGAAAAAGCAAGCGCGGGCAAAAAAGCATTCATCGTAAACAGGATTGGCGATTTCGGTTTCATCCTGGCAATATTCCTGATTTTTACATCCTGCGGAACTCTTACTTTCTCCGGAATTTCCGAGCAGGCTAAGACACTCGCCCCCGGAGTTTTAACCGCGATAGCCATACTTCTTTTTGTAGGCGCCACGGGCAAGTCAGCGCAGATTCCTCTTTACGTATGGTTGCCTGACGCCATGGCCGGCCCGACGCCCGTAAGCGCGTTGATCCACGCCGCGACAATGGTAACTGCCGGCGTTTATATGGTAGGCCGCATGAGCGCGATTTACGTAAACTCGCCCGAAGCCCTTATAATAGTATCAATTATCGGAGGCCTTACCGCGCTTTACGCCGCTACTATCGGCCTTGTGCAGAACGACATTAAAAAAGTACTGGCGTATTCAACCATCAGCCAGTTAGGATATATGTTCCTCGGGATGGGTGTAATGGCATTTTCCGCCGGTATTTTCCACCTGGTCACGCACGCGTTCTTCAAGGCACTGCTCTTCCTCTGCGCCGGCTCCGTAATACACGCGATGTCCGGCGAACAGGACATGCGTAAAATGGGCGGCCTGTGGAGAAAAATCCCCGTAACATTCGCCTGTTTCGTAATAGGCGCCATAGCCATAGCGGGCGTGCCGCCTTTCGCGGGTTTTTTCAGCAAGGATGAAATCCTGTGGAAGACCCTTGAAAGGTATGAAACAACGCATGCCGGGCTTTACGCAGTATTGTGGGTAATCGGACTGCTTTCCGCGTTGATGACGGCATTTTACATGTTCCGCCTCATAGCGATGACATTTTTCGGCGCGCCGCGCGCGAACGAAGAAATCATGCATCACGTGCACGAATCCCCGTTCAGCATGACATCCGTGCTTGTAACCCTGGCTATTCTTTCGCTTATCGGCGGCTTTATCGGCGTGCCACACCTCCTCGGAGGGCATAACTGGATTGAAGGGTACCTGGAACCCGTATGGGCGCATCCGGAATCGGCTGGCGCAGTAACAACGGAAGCCGCTAATCATTCAATGGAAATAATAAATATTATAGTATCGGTTTTAGCAGGCCTCGCGGGAATACTCGGAGCCCTGCTCATTTACACGAAATTCACCGCCCTGCCCGCAAAACTTACTGAATCCAACTCAGGTAAATTCGTACACAGAATAGTATATAACAAATACTACATTGACGAAATTTATAACGCGCTTGTAATACAGCCTATAAAATATTTATCGGCGCTCTTATGGCTGATATTTGACATGGCCATAATTGACGGCGGATTGGTTGATTTGTCGGCAACGCTTATAGCGGTTTTCAGCCAGCTTTCAAGGCGCATCCAAAACGGAATTGTGAATAACTACGCGATGCTTATATTTATAGGCGCGATATTGATGCTCTGCTTTTTCGTCGCCCAAATGGCCGCGTAAAACAGAACAGACAAAACCATATTTGAAATTTAAGATGTAAAATCTTAATTCTTAAATCTAAAGAACTCCGTAACTCTTAAACCCCGTAACCTCTAAACTCCTTAACTCGCAAACAGGTAATGATATGAATTTAGGCATTTTGACATGGCTCATACTACTGCCGGTCGCGGCTTCTTTCGCGCTTTTGTTTTTCAAGCGCGACCGCACGACAGAGATAAAAGTCTTTGCTTTTATCGTAACACTGCTGATATTCCTGCTGTCGCTTGAATTGTTTGTAAATTTCTCCGCGGCTAAATCCGGGATGCAATTTGAACAGATACACGCCTGGATACCGCAATTCGGCATCAACTACCATGTCGGCGTTGACGGCATAAGCCTTTTCCTTGTCCTGCTCACCACGCTTCTCGGGCCGATATGCGTACTATGTTCATGGAAGCAGATTGAAAAACGAATAAAGGAATTCTTCATTGCCCTGCTCCTGCTTGAGGCCGGAGTCATCGGGGTATTCGTATCGCTTGACCTGATCATGTTTTACATCTTCTGGGAAGCGATGTTGATACCGATGTATCTTTTAATTGGCATATGGGGCGGAGAGAGCCGGATTTACGCGGCAGTTAAATTCTTTATATATACGATGGTCGGCAGTCTTTTGATGTTCGTCGCCATCCTGTATCTTTACTCAAGAACGGGCACGTTTGACGTACAGGGGATGCAATGGAAATTGCATCTGCCTTTTGCCGTACAATGCTGGCTGTTCCTCGCGTTCGGGCTGTCGTTCGCGATTAAAGTGCCTTTATTCCCGTTCCACACGTGGCTCCCATGGGCGCACACCGAAGCGCCTACGGCCGGCAGTGTAATCCTCGCGGGCGTACTCCTGAAAATGGGCGTGTACGGATTCCTGCGTTTCGCGATACCTTTCTTCCCGCAGGCCGCGCAATATTTCACGCCGGCTATCGCGGTGCTGGCAATCATCGGCATAATATACGGCGCGCTTATGAGCCTGGCGCAGGATGACCTGAAAAAACTGATCGCGTATTCCAGCGTAAGCCATCTGGGATACGTAATGCTCGGCATCTTCGCGTTTAACGTGCGCGGAATGGAAGGCGGCATTTACCAGATGTTGAACCACGGCGTAAGCACCGGCGCGCTGTTCCTTCTCGTAGGCTTCATATATGAACGTCGCCATACGAGAGAAATCTCGGAATACGGCGGAATCGCAAAAGTAATTCCGGTTTACGCGGTAATATTCATGATAGTCACGTTATCATCCATCGGCCTGCCTGGCACGAACGGTTTTATCGGCGAATTCCTGATTCTCCTTGGCGCTTTTGAGGCAAGAAACATATACGGCATACTGGCCGCTTCAGGCGTGGTGCTCGGCGCGGCGTATATGCTATGGCTGTACCAGAGGATATTTTTCGGAAAAATAACAAACCCGAAAAACGAACACCTTGAAGACGTCAACAAACGCGAGATGGCATATCTACTGCCGCTATTGATATTGATATTCGTAATGGGACTTATGCCAAATATATTCCTGTCAAGGACTGCGAAAAGCGTAAACGATTTCCTCAAAAACCAGGCGGCTTATTTCCAAGGCATAAATAAACCCTAAAACAACATAGACACGAAGTCGCGAAAAACGAACGATTACTGCGAGCCGCGGCGATACTGCGCTTCCTACGAGCGAAGCGATACTGCTTTATTGTGTCGTTTTATGTCCTTAATGATAAATTTATTATTGGAGATTAAACGTGAACGGTTTTGATTTTGCAAGTATAATGGCTATTTCGCCGGAAATAGCATTGCTTCTTACGGCAATAGCCGTAATAACAGCCGACATCTGCATAGGCAAAGCCGGACGCAAATGCTGTACTGCCGGCGCCGCGTGCAAGCCCGAAGAAACGGCTTCATCAACGGAAATAAGCAGTATAGTAATGCCGTTTATCTGCATGACGGGAATCGCCATATCGTGGTATTTTATGTACAACCTCTGGAACCTCCACGCCGTAAACGGGGCAAAATATTTTTCAAATGCCATAGTCGTTGACAAATTCGGACTCATTGCCGGTTTTGTTGTCACTGTTGCGGCGTTCTTAACGGCGCTTTCTTCAACCGGTTACGCGAAAAGGATGAAGATAGACTTCGGGGAATATTACGGGCTTATCATGCTTGCCTCGGCAGGAATGATGTTCCTGATAAAAGGCAATAATCTGATAATGCTGTTCCTGGGCATAGAGTTGACCTCCCTCTCGGTTTACGCCCTTACAGCAATAAGCAAGCACCGCGAAGAATCCACTGAAGCGGCGATGAAATATTTCATACTCGGCGCCTTCAGCAGTGCCATATTGCTTTTTGGAATGGCATTCATGTACGGCGCTACGGGCTCTATAGAATTCGGCCAGATGAATGCCGTGCCGACAAATAGATTCTTGTATTTCATAGGCATTGGAATGATGCTGTTGGGGCTGGCATTTAAGATTGGCGCGGTGCCGTTCCACATGTGGGCCCCTGACGCTTACCAGGCCGCGCCTTCCGCAATTTCATCCTTTATGGCAGTCGGAGTAAAAACCGCGTCATTTGCCGCATTACTGCGTCTTTTATTCACAAGCCTTATCCACACTTCGCACATGTGGTACCAGGTGCCGTGGATGCTTGCAGTGCTTACAGTCCTGCTCGGCAATCTTACCGCAATTTCGCAGACAAATATTAAGCGAATGCTTGCGTATTCAAGCATTGCCCATACCGGCTATATTCTGATAGGCGTAACGGCCTGCATGGGCGTCGGTTATTCCACCGGCCTGACCGCTCCCATGAGCAGTATCCTGTTCTATCTGGCCGTTTATGCCCTTATGAACATAGGCGCGTTCGCAATAACAATGCACCTGGGCAGGGAAGACAAGGACTTTGATGAAATCAGCGGCTACGCGGGCCTTGCGCACAAAAAACCCCTGCTCGCGCTCGCTATGGCCATATTCATGTTTTCACTCGCGGGAATACCGCCGATGGGCGGATTCATGGCTAAATTTTATATCTTCCGCAGTGCAATTCAAAACGGATACATCTGGCTCGCGATAATAGGCATCATCGGCAGTATCATTTCAGTATATTACTATCTGAGAATTGTGGTTTTAATGTATATGAAACCTGCGCAGACTGAAGAACAGTTTGAGTCTGACCAGTCGCAATGGGGATTGCATTTTACGTTGTTCGCAACCGCGGCAGGACTGCTCATTCTCGGACTCCTTCCGGGTGATTTCGTCCAATACGCAATCGTCGCGGTAAAAGAACTGCTCTAAGAGTCTATGAATCTGGAGTCTTTCTGATTTAATGATCTTTTGACTGGATGACTTGATGATTTGCCCTTCGGACCGCCTCAGGGTAAACGATTACGTGTCTTTCGCCAATCACTAAATCACCAACTCCTCCAGTCATTAAATGCCAATGTCCTTCCTTCTTCGTTTTTCCTCCTTCGCATCAATCCTGTAAACGTAGCGATACTACGAGCACAGCGATCCTGCGAACCATAGTGATACAGCGAGTCGCAATGATACTGCGTTTACGCATTCTTATGAATACTAAATCTATAACAACACCTATTACCAAACTATGCGGAATACGTTATCCCATCCTCCAGGGCGGGATGATATGGGTATCGGGTTCGCGGCTGACCGCGGCGGTATCAAACGCCGGCGGTCTTGGCGTGCTCGGGTCCGGTTCCATGCGGCCTGACGCGTTGCGCGAAGAAATACAAAAAACCCGCTCGCTTACTTCCAATCCCTTCGGCGTTAACATACCGATAAGTTTTAAGTACACTGAAGAACATATCAAAACGGTCTGCGAACAGAGGATTCCCGTCGTGATAACCTCCGCGGGCTCCCCGAAAAAATACACTGAAACCCTGCATAATGCCGGTTGCAAGGTTTTTCACGTAGTACCAACCGCGATGCTTGCCAGAAAATGCGAAGATGCCGGAGTTAACGCGGTAATTGCCGAAGGCACTGAGGCAGGCGGCCATAACGGATATGAAGAGATAACGACGATGGTATTAATTCCGTCCGTAAGAGATGCCGTAAAAATACCCGTAATAGCCGCTGGTGGCATAATGGACGGCAGGACCATGGCCGCGGCATTCGCGCTCGGGGCCGACGCGGTGCAGATAGGGACGCGCTTTGCGGCATCCGAAGAATCCGACGCCCATCCGTCCTATAAACAAGCAATCATAGACGCCAAGGAAGGCGATTCACTGCTCCTGCTGAAGAAGCTCGGGCCGACGAGAATGATAAGAACCCCCTTTGCATTAAAAATCAAAGATAAAGAAGACGCGGGTGCGGGGAAAGAAGAATTGGTTGCCCTGCTTGGCGAACACAAGGCCCGCGAAGGCGCCTCTCTGGGAAACATTCAGGAAGGCATACTTGAAGCCGGCCAGGTGATTTCACGCATAAATAAGATTCAATCGGCAGGCGATATAGTTGCGGAAATAATGAATGAATTTGCCATAGTATGCGGGAAAATGCACAACATATAAAGCAGTAAAATAGCGACCGGACTAACCACCGAACGCACCGAAAACACCGAACGCATAAGTCTGATTTACCACGAATTCACACGAATATACACGAATACGCGCGATTGAGCATTGATACCCATAATGACGTACGGGCGTATCCTGTTTATTCTGTCGCAGTCCTGCGACCGAGCGGAGCGAGGAAGTCCTGAGCGGAGCGAAGGAAGTGAAACGAGGGGCGTATCCGATGTGAATAACGGCGTGTTTCCGAACGACTATTCACACAGAAATCTGTTAAAGTAATCCCCTCTCCCCTTGCGGGAGAGGGACAGGGAGAGGGGGAAAATGTTTTTCACCCTCCCCCTATGCCCCCTCCCATCAAGGGAGGGGGGAATTACCTCAAATAGCTTAAGTATTACGTCAATTCGTCGTCATTTCGTCCTTCGTGTCTTAGTGCCTTCGTGGCTAATAATCCGTCAAAATCTTCTGTGTTTATAACTCGTCTATTCTTAATTCTTAATTTTTAATTCATAATTAAGGATCATCTCGCATCCCATCGGAACGGCTTTTTTCATGGGTTCTGAAAGGCCCTGGAAGACTTCTTTCGGTATGAATCCGGTCTGGCAGGCGATTATGCGCACCTCCACGCCACACAAATCGCGGAGTTCCTTAAGAAGGTTTGACGTCGGGACCTGATGGAGCGAAAAATCATCTGTTTTATTCGCGGGTATATTATCAAGCGGCAATTCAAACAATTCCCCGGCGGGCCTGCCTACATCCATGGCATCTATGATAACAATCTTTTGCGGCTTATGGCCGCCTATTACCATATCAAACAGGATTTCCCTGACACCGGTGCCCGCGTCCAGCACGTAAACGTCTTCAGGCAATTTATAATCGGAGAGCAATTTCTGCGCCACCTCAGGGCCGAACCCGTCGTCGCCGAACAGTATGTTCCCGCAACCCAAAATCAGAACGCGCTTCGCGCAGTAATCAGGTACGTATTCCATGAATTGAGGATACCAAATCACGGCCTTTTAGGCAATCAAAATTAAAGTTTTCATGTAACCCGTCAGTAAAAAGTATTTTACATTACGAACGTTTTACCGCAAAGAGCGCAAAGACGCGACACTCTAAGTAACGTACGTCGTATCCTGTTAATCCTGCCGCAGTCCTGCGACCGAGCGGAGTGAGGAAGTCCTGAGCGGAGCGAAGGAAGCGAAGCGAAAGGAGCGAAACGAAGGGCATATCCGATGTGAATAGCGGCGCGTTTACGAACGATTATTCACATGTATGGACAGGATACACAGGATAACGACGACGAACATTGTTTGAACACCACAGAAGTGACGAACTACTTAAAAGCTTCTAATCTGCAATCGTTCAGTCGTAATCTTAGAATCAGTGAAGTGATTTCCGTAATTAGTCTCGGCATCCGGTTCTCGGAACCCGGAACTCGGACATCGGATCTCGGATTTGATTACGCCTTTCCTGAAACCTTCAGCCTGTTCATAGCCCTTGACAGTGCCGCCTGTGCGCGGTCAATATCAAGTCCAGGTTTAGGGGCCTTCAAACGGTCTTTTGCCCTCGTAATGGCCTCCTGGGCCCTTTGCAGGTCTATTTCCCCGGGTTTTTCACAGCTATCCACGAGAAGTGTCGTCTTATTCTTTGCGGTTTCAAGGAATCCGCCGCCTGTGCACAGCAATTCCTCTGTTTTTTCTTTTTTTATAAAAACGATTCCGGTTTTTATCGTGCACAACAGCGGCGCATGGTTTGCCATCACGCCGAGATAACCGTCATAGGCCGGCACAATAAGCGATTCTACTTCGCCGCTATACACGGTCTTATCCGGCGTTACTATTTCCAATCTGAATTCTTTCATAACATCTATTCCAACCAAACCAGAAAATTTTTGCCACTCCCTGCGCGGGATCCCTTACATTAATATTACATTAAGGAAAAGGGAGAAGACACGAAATCACGAAAATTTGCGGGGAAAACGCTAAGCGTTTGTAATCGTACTAATAAAAATCGCAGTTCTTCATATCTTAGCGCCTTCGCGGCTAAAATCTTCAAATCGTCAATCTTAAAATCCTGGAATCTTCAAATCGTCCAGTCGCAATCTTCTAATCTTTTAATCTTAGAATCTTAAAATCTTAGAATCGTTAAATCTCCGCCATTTTGGCCGCTTTTTCCACTGCTTCGTCTATAGTGCCCACCATATAGAACGCCTGTTCGGGCAGTTTATCATGTTTACCTGCAAGGATTTCCTTAAAGCTTCTAATAGTGTCTTTCAAAGGCACGTACTTACCGGGCGAACCGGTAAAGGCCTCGGCCACGTGGAACGGCTGTGAGAGGAATCTCTGGATGCGCCTCGCGCGCGCGACCACTTTCTTATCGTCATCGGAAAGTTCTTCAATGCCCAATATCGCGATGATATCCTGGAGGTCCTGATATCTCTGGAGAAGCCTCTGGACTTCGCGGGCTATCTGGTAATGTTCTTTTCCGATTATTCTTTCATCAAGCAATCTTGAGGTTGATTTCAAAGGGTCCACGGCGGGATAAATGCCGAGTTCTGCAATGCGCCTTTCAAGCACGGTTGTAGCATCAAGGTGCGTAAACGTCGTTGCGGGAGCCGGGTCGGTTATATCATCCGCGGGCACGTAAATTGCCTGCACCGAAGTTATAGAACCCTTCTTGGTTGAAGTGATGCGTTCCTGGAGGGCTGCCATTTCCTGCGCCAGTGTAGGCTGATAACCAACCGCGGACGGCATACGTCCGAGGAGCGCGGAGACTTCGGAACCCGCCTGCACGAACCTGAATATATTATCAATGAACAGGAGCACATCCTGTCCTTCCTTATCGCGGAAGTATTCCGCCTGTGTAACGCCGGTAAGGCCGATTCTCAGGCGCGCGCCGGGGGGCTCATTCATCTGGCCGAACACAAGGGCCGTCTTGGTAATTACGCCCGAGGCCTTCATTTCCAGCCAAAGGTCGTTGCCTTCACGCGTACGTTCGCCTACTCCGGCAAACACGGAAAAGCCACCGTGTTCAATGGCGATATTCCTGATAAGTTCCTGTACAAGGACTGTCTTACCCACGCCGGCGCCGCCGAACAGGCCGACCTTGCCGCCCTTCGGATAAGGCGCAAGCAAATCAATAACCTTCAAACCTGTTTCAAAAACCTGCGGCGTAGTTTCCTGGTCCTCAAGTTTCGGGGTTTGCCTGTGTATGGGATAATAATCGTTTGCCTGAATGGGCCCGAGATTATCAATCGGCTGGCCGAGCAAATCAAGCAGACGTCCGAGCACTGCCTTTCCAACCGGCACTTTGATAGGGTCGCCCGTGTCATGCACGGCCATCCCGCGCTGTAAACCGTCGGTTGACGCCAGCGCTATTGAACGCACCGTATTATTGCCAAGATGCTGGGCAACTTCAAGCGTAATATTGAATTTCTTTTCGGCATCGGTTATCTTAAGGGCGTTATAGATTGCCGGCAGGTTTTCCGCCGGGAAAGCCACGTCAACTACGGGCCCGATAACCTGCACGATTTTGCCTGTGTTCATTTCTGCCATTTCAATATTCTCCTATATTCAAAACTTTATTCTGTCTTCTGTATTCTTTATTCTGTCTTCTTATTTAAGCGCTTCAGCCCCGCCGACTATATCAATAAGTTCTCTCGTTATGGTCGCCTGTCGGGCCTTATTATAAACAAGCGTCAGGGTGTCTATCAATTCCTGGGCGCTGTCGGTCGCGTTTCTCATCGCGGCCATTCGCGCCGCGTGTTCGCTGGACATTGATTCCAGAAGAATCCTGTAAAAAGCGGTTTCCACGTAACGCGGAATCAATTTCCCCAGGATAACGTCCGGCCCGGGTTCGTAGATGTAGCCGTATCCGGATTTTGTTTCCTTAGACGGTCCTTTTTTCTCCGCCTGCTGTATAGGAAGAAACGGGTATATTTTCGGGATATATTTTACGGCATTAACAAATTCAGTATAAAGGATGGAAACCTTATCAACCTTCCCCGATTCAAATGCCTCCACCACGGGATTTATCATCTGGCGTATTTCATTAAAGGAAATGCTTACGGGCAAATAGGTGTATCTGGCAAGGATAGTTGATTCCTGTTTCGCGGAATAATCAGTTATTTTCTTTCCGATAGTGATTAGCGATGTGTTATGATTTTCCGCAAGGAACCTTTGGGTCAAGCGGTAGATATTCGCGTTAAAACTCCCGCACAGGCCCTTATCTGATGAAATCGCAATAAATATCTGCTTCTTGACGGTTTCACGCGGTGCAAAAAGCGGATAATTAAGGTCTTTAACATTTTCAGTAAGGTCGCCGAGAAGAGTTTTCATTTTATCCGCATAGGGACGGATAGCGTACAGCTTATCCTGCACCTTGCGCAATTTGGCCGCGGAAACCATTTCCATGGCCCGGGTAATCTTCTTTATATTATTGACACTGCGTATCTTACGCTTGATTTGCCGGATGTTTTGAATCACGAAAATCCTCGTTTTTATTAATAATTAACGGTTTTGTACCATCCCAATGACCCTGAAATTATATATGAAAACCAAGATAAGTCAAGAAAAAATGACATGCGAAGGAACCGACTCAGTCGAGGTGGCATTAAAGGACGTTAGTAGCCCAGCCATTTATGGCTGGGGTATGAAAAACTGAGAAATATGGAGGGCATTCATGCCCTTAACATAACGCCATGAATGGCGTAAGTATTAGGCTTTTGGCATACAACCCCAGCCA
>JACRIJ010000014.1 GCA_016220095.1 Planctomycetota bacterium
CGTCGCTGAAGCTTTGCCCGTCCTCCGCAGTCCCGATAAATCGGGACGGAGGATGGAGAGCGTAGGCGACCGAAGCGGCTTCCTCCTTCGCTTTGGCTTCGGAGGACAAGCCGCGCAGGCAGGCCGAAGCACGCTCCGGTGTGCAGGCGCAACCAAATCAGAAATTAAGGATACTTGATTGCTATTTAGCCGTACTTAGCCCTTCGTTACACTCAAGGGTAAACGCGCTTAACGGTCTTTGCGGTCAAAACGTCGTCGGTTCGGACGTACGACGGCCGTAATAAACCGCAGAGGACGTCAAGAGCGCCAAGTGACGCGACGAAAGTAACTATGGTTTGTTAATTTCTGCGCTAAGTCCCATAACCCTTAAACCCCGTAACTCCTAAACTCCGTAACCCGCCGAAGCCTTTGGCGCAGGCGGGCAACCCCGTACCATATGAGCGGAAATTTAAAGCTAACCGACAAGGCAAAACAGGCGCTGGAATCAATATGTGATTCGGCCATGAACACCGTATCAGTTGATTGGACCACGCTCACCTCAAAAAGCATACTTATCAATTCGGCTTCCGCGGAAATCATACACGATTACAAACTGCCGGCACTTTTCCACAGGAACATTTTCATAACAACCGCGGCTGTTGACGTGACGATTTCCGGCAAAATCCGGTTTGCCCTGAGCTCGCTTGACGCCGTAACCCTGGCCGGATTCATGCTGTTAATGCCGGAAGACAAGGTAACAATCAAGCGCAAAACCGTAGACATGACGATTACGGACCTTGACGCATACAAAGAAGCCTGCAATATACTCTGCGGCGCGTACGGCAAAGGACTGCGGAATTATATTCAAAAAGACATATCCGTCGCGCAAACCGATACATCCTTTGTCTCTTCATCGCAGTTGCACCAGGACAAATTTCTGCCCGGAAACCCTTTTATAGCGGTACAATCCCATTTAACCATGTCATTTTTCGCGCAATCAACGCTGTTGCAGATGTTTCCTGTGGAGCTTGTTGAAAACCTGCTGTCCCAGATGGACATAAAAGAAGTTTTTGAAGGGAAAATATTCGCAAACAAAGGACATATCCTTCTCATAGACCCTGAGAAAGCCGTAGCAAACCAATTAGAACCTGCGGCCAGGCAATGCGGATTTGAATTGATATGCGCCGTTGATTTCGCAAAAGCCCTTGAACACCTGAAAACAACGAGCATATCGCTTGTAATACTTGATACCACGACAGGAAAAGCCGAACACATAAACGCAATCCAGCACATCAAAACCATAACTGCGGCGCACAAAACTCCGGTTATCGCGTGTTGCAACAAGGCCAATGCAACAAAAGAAATAGTGATGAACGCCCTGCAGTCAGGCGCGAATGATTTTACCCTGAAGCCGTTTGATACCGCCCAGCTCATTCAAAAAATTGAAAAATTTACGGGGCATTAACTTTCCACATCCCAACCTCCTTTTTCGCCATAAAAGGAGGAAGAAGGAAGGATTTGACGGAGTCAAGAGTCAGGGGGCATGGGTCCGGAGTCGTGACTCACAGACTCCAGACCCCAGACTTATAGACTCAATTAGTATCTGCCTCTTCCACCGCCGCCCCTGCCGCCACCGCCAAACCTGCTTCTGCCTCTGTCATGCCTGTCGCCGCCGCCTCCTCCGAACCCGAATCCGCCGCCGCCGTAATGCGGTTTGCTTTTCTTGCCTTTTGATTCGCTGACGATAAGCGTCTTATCTTCAAGGGCTTTACCGTTGAGTTCATTTATAGCAGCAGTTGCCATTTCATCCGTTGCCATCTCAACAAAACCGAAACCGCGCGGTTCTTTTGATATCTTGTCGCGAATAATCCTCGCGGCCACCACTTCGCCGTAAGCTTTGAACATCTCCGTAAGCCCGTTTTCATCCAAGGCCAGCGGCAATCCGCTTACATACAATTCTTTTGGCATAAAAAAAACCTTTCTTAAAAAAACAAAGATACTGTAATTGTATTGCTGTTATAATACGCGTGAACGCCCGTGATACCAGATAAGGAAATAAACGCATGGTTAGTGGCGGCCTGATGCCGGCTATTATAAATTTTATTCAATTGCAGGATGTTTATATTACCTTAAAAGTGACTTGATAAAGCAGGTTTTAGCCGTACTGCCGCTGTTCTTATCAGTTACCGTGGAAGTACTTCCGCCCGTATTTCCGGAAGGGAATGAATTATTAGTACCGCCGTTCATCTGCGACCCTGTGACGCCTTTTCCACTGCCGACGGAATTCACGGTTACTTTCCAGATACCGGACCAACTGCCTGCCTGGCCTTCGTCATTCATTGCCCGCACTCGCCAGTAATAATCGCCGTTAAGCAGGCCGCCGTAAGGCGTATAATCCGTGCCGCCGAGTCCGGAGATATATCTTACAGGGGAATCGAAATTATTATCATCATCAACCTGTATTATATACGTTACATTCGTAAAATCCTCCAGCGGATCCCAGTCAAATTCCGGATTAGGCGTAGTGACACTGGTTCCATTATACGGAGAAACCAGCGTAGGCGGCGGAAGCACACTGCTTGGAGAAGCCAGATTCAAAGTCACGCTTATTGACTGCGGAGAATTAACGGCATCCTGGCCTGTTATTGTTATCGTAGCATGATAATTGCCTTTAGCAAGACCGGCTATATTGACGCCGACTGTTACGTTTGACGTAACGGTCTTAGTAGCAGTGCCGCTTGCGGGCTGGCAAGTCAGCCATTCCGCATTGTCAACGATGGACCAAGTTAACGGTGCAACTTTCAGGTCCCATATAGATAATGTTTGATAAGGAGGATTGGAACCGTCTGTGACCGCGTAGAACGTCATCTTCTCGGGATAACGCGAAATCTCAGGGAACGGCGACTCCACCACGAGGGTAACGGACACCACCTGCGGACTGTTAGATGCATTATCGCTGGAGACCATTATGAATCCGTAATATTCACCTATGACCAGATTGGTTGAGTCTACCGACATTGTTACCGCATCCGTTTCGCCGGTTGAAGAACCGCTTGTAATATTCATATTCAGCCAATCCGCATCATCTTCAAGCGACCAGTTAAGCGCCTCGGTTCCGCTGTTCCAGATATTAAGCGTCTGCGTGTCAGGATCGCCTAATCCTTGCGCAACGTAAAAAGTAGTCTGATACGGCGAGAGCTGTATCAACGGCGGAATATCATCGGCATTTACGATAAGGGTCACTGTCACGAACCTTGGTGAATTTATAGCATTGCCTGTAAGTCTTACGGTTGCCGTATATATACCCGCAGTAAGATCTGTTATATCCAATGTCAGCGTAACAGGATCATTCTCACCTGTGGACGTCCCGAATACAGGCCCGATAGAGAGCCACGACGCGTTGTCATCAACAGCCCAGTTCAATACCGAACCCGGAACATTATTAAATATATTAAGGGTTTGAAAAACCGGATTGCTCCCGCCGGTAACGCTGGTAAAAGTAAATGTAGAAGGAGAGAATCCTATTTCGGCAACCTCAATGCCGCTGACGTCTATTTCAAGAGACTGGGTATCTGTTGAAGCCGGCAGTGCGGAATCCTGAACTTGCACTATAAAACTGTATGTTCCAGTAACGGTCGGCGTACCGGAAATCACGCCGGTTGAACCATTCAGGCTCAATCCTGAAGGAAGCGCGCCACTGCCGCCGGCAAGGCTCCATACATACGGCTGAACACCTCCTGTCGCAACAATTTGCGCCGAATAGCTTTCACCGGTAACAGCATTACTGACTGCTGTCGTGATTATCTGCACTGTTGGATTCGGCACTATAGAAGCATTAGTTATGTCCATACCGAACGGACCATTACCTACATCCACGTAACCGTCAACACTGCGTGTCGCAATATCTACCACGCAAACCGTATTTTCACCGTATAAAGCAACGTAAGCCTTGGAACCGTCAGGAGAAATTGACAAACATCTTGGAGTTGCCGCGACACCGGTACCAATAGTAACCGATTGAAAATTATACGGCGAATAAGGATTAATAAAAGAAAGCGTATCGCTGTAATCACTGCTTCCGATATTATCGCAATCAGTTAAAACAACGCTCCCGTCAGGCGTATATTCCGCATCAAAAGGCCCATTCCATGTCGCACCCACGTCATAAACCTGGGCTCTTGTAATTTCAGAACCAGGCGGAGGAGACAACGAACATACGCTTATCCAGGAACCTTCAAGCGCACCGCCGGGATTGGAAAGATTGTACCAAACAGTAACAAATGCCTGAATACCGTCAGGACTTACTGCGATATTTTCTATGCCTGTCGTAATAGACCCCCATCCGGCATCAACGTACGGCACTTCAAAAGAACCTGTAATCGTATTGGTATTAATATCAATTTCCACAACCATATCATTGGCTCCACCATATCTGCTGTCATCCGTACATACAATATATGCGATAGTACCCGCGGAATTGATGCTGACAGACCATGGCCTGCGGAAAACCAGCCCGTAAGGGCCGTTGGTTATTATCGTGTTTTGCAGGTCTATCTTGCTTATTATGGTATTAAAACCTAAACTACTGCTGTCCGTATCAATTACAGCTACTGAAAAATCATTCGCATTTGCAACATACGCGCGTGTTCCTTCAGGAGTTATGTCTATGCCCGAAGGGGCCGCTCTTGAAGTTATGCCTAATTTATCTATAGCCAGCAATTCGCTCGGCGGAATGCTGGTAAGGTCAATTACGGTAACTGTATCCCCTAAGTAATCTGCTTCCGACCCCGGAGGTATGTCAGACGGAACCCAGCTGTCATAGGCGGCAAAGTTAGTCACATAGGCGTATTTCGCATCCTTTCCTACAACAATATGCTTGGGCCACGGATTAGTCAGATCAACCGTAGCATCTACGGTATTGTCCGTAGAATCTATTATGCTTACGCTATTGTCAAGAAAATTTGTGACAAAAATCGTATCCGCACGAGCCGTGAACGCGATTGAGATCACGACCAATATCATAAACAATAATTTTTTCATTCAATTCTCCCCCGGAACGTCCGCCCGGAAATATAACTTTACTTTCTTATTTAATTATACCACAAAAACAAGCGTCTTGTCAAACAATTTATTACCGAAAAACAAGAAAACATTACTGTCAAAAACCACCTCAAATCCTGCAAAGTAAAAAAATACTTGCTTTTTAAAATGATATGGTTATAATCTTCTATTTTGTAGTTGTTTTGTTAATGGTTTTCAATGACTAAATCACTTGTCATCGTGGAATCGCCAGCAAAGGCGAAAACAATCGGCAAAATCCTCGGCAAGGATTTTACCATCAAGGCCAGCATGGGCCACATAAGGGACCTGCCCGCAAGCAAGTTCGGCATTGACCTTGAAAAGAATTTTGAACCGCAGTATATCACCATAAAAGGAAAGGCTAAGCTCGTCAACGAACTCAAAAAAGCCGTGTCTTCCTCGGACAACGTCTATCTCGCGACGGACTTTGACCGGGAGGGCGAGGCCATCGCGTGGCACCTTACTTACGCGCTTAAAACGCCCGAAGACGCCACATTCCGGATTACTTTCAATGAAATAACTCCCTCGGCCGTCAGAAACGCCGTGCAAAATCCGACCAAAATATCCATAAGCCTTGTCAATTCCCAGCAGACCCGCCGCATCCTTGACAGGATAGTCGGCTATAAACTATCCCCCCTGCTCTGGAAAAAAGTGGCTAAAGGCCTGAGCGCCGGAAGGGTCCAATCCGTAGCCGTAAAAATAATCGTGGAACGCGAAAAGGAAATCCGCGCCTTTAAGGCCGAAGAATACTGGGAAATAGCGGCAATGCTGGTTGACCCCAAATCAGAGAAACAGTTCAGCGCCATGCTGAAAAAAATTGACGGCGAAGAAGCGAAAATCAACAGCGCTGAAAACGCCAAGGCGCTTGTTGACAGATTGTCGGCCCAGCCTTTCACTGTCATCAAATGCGAATCCAAAGAAAAAACAACCGCCCCGCCGCCCCCATATAATACAAGCCTCCTTCAGCAACAGGCGTCAACGCGGCTTAATTTTTCCACTAAGAAAACAATGCTCATAGCACAGCAATTGTACGAAGGCGTTGACCTCGGCGAAGAAGGCCCCACAGGCCTCATCACCTACATGAGAACGGATTCTTTCCATATCTCAAACGACGCCGTGACGGAATGCAGGGAATTCCTTACGAAAAACTACGGCAGTGAACTTGTAAATGAAACGCCGCGCTTCTACAAGTCCCCTAAAGATTCCCAGCAGGCCCATGAAGCCATCAGGCCTACCTATGCAAGATATACGCCGGACAGCCTGAAAAAATTCCTTACTTATGACCAGTACAGGCTGTACGAACTGGTATGGAAACGCTTCGCGTCAACTCAAATGAAACCGTCAGTTTATATCCATACCGACGCGGCCATCAAATGCGATAATGCCGTTTTTAACGCAAACGGCAAGGTATTGAAATTCGCCGGTTACACCGAAATAGCCGGACGCCCGAAAGACGACGACCCTGTCCTGCCGCCGCTTACCGAAGGCGAAACGCTTAAACTTGAAAAACTGGACCCATCCCAGCATTTCACGCAGCCGCCGCCGAGGTACACCGAGGCCTCCATGGTAAAAGCCCTTGAGAAAAACGGAATCGGCAGGCCGAGCACCTACGCGCCTATTATCAGCACCATACAGGAACGCGGATACGTCGAGAAAACCGAAGGCAAACTCATTCCCACTGAACTCGGAATACTCGTTACCGATAAACTCCAGAAATACTTCTCCGATATAATGGATGTGGAATTCACCTCTCAAATGGAATCCAAGCTTGACCTTATTGAGGATAATAAGGAAGAATGGCACGAAGTCCTTAAGAATTTTTACGGCGTCTTTGAAAAAGACCTCGCGAAGGCCTCCGCTGAAATGAACAGCGAAAAGGAAAACGTGCCCGAAACGCAGGATGTGTGCGATAAATGCGGCAAACCCATGATCATAAAATGGACCAAAAAAGGCAAATTCCTCGGATGTTCCGGATACCCTGAATGCAAGAACACAAAATCCCTCACACCGCAAGTGATAGTGGAAGATAAATGCGAAAAATGCGGAAGCCCTATGGCTATAATAAGGTTCAAGAAAAGCTCT
This sequence comes from Planctomycetota bacterium, assembly GCA_016220095.1. Taxonomy (GTDB): domain Bacteria; phylum Planctomycetota; class MHYJ01; order JACQXL01; family JACRIJ01; genus JACRIJ01. The sequence continues at coordinate 7,141 of JACRIJ010000014.1, forward strand.
TTCCTGGGTTGCACAAAATACCCCGGATGCACTTTCACAAAGCCGATGAATTACATGAAGAATTCCGAAGGCAAATACGAATCCTTGAACGAAACCTGTGAAAAATGCGGCAAGCAAATGGTAGTGCGCTACGGCAGGCGCGGACCTTTTATGGCATGCTCAGGATACCCTGATTGCAAAAACGCTAAATCGCTGCCTAAAAAAATCAAACCGCCTGAAGATCCTAAAATTTAAAGATTACAAGATTTAAAGATACGGACGGTATAACCGTAATATTCCAATCTTAGAATCTTGAAATCTTCAATCCACTTGGAGAATTACCGTATGTGCGCCAGGCATCTTGACAAACTATGGCACAAGGGTAAGGAATTCCTTAATGTGCCGTACCCCATCATGTGCGGGGCCATGACATGGGTAAGCGAACATAACCTCGTATCAATCGTCAGCGAAAACGGCGCTTTCGGCGTGCTCGCCGCAGGCAATATGCCCCCTGAAACCATCGCAGAAGAAATTAAACTCACAAGGCAGAAAACCGCAAAACCATTCGCGGTCAACCTAATCACCATCGCGCCTAATTACCACCAGCATCTTGACCTCGTCTGCGATATGAAAGTCCCTTACGTGATATTCGCCGGAAGTTTCCCGCATTCGCATGAAATTAAACGCGTTAAATCCTGCGGCATAAAAACAGTCTGCTTCGCGTCCGCAGATTCCATCGCGCAAAGGATGATGGAATTCGGCACCGACGCCCTTATTCTTGAAGGCTCGGAAGCCGGCGGCCATATCGGCCCGGTTTCAAGCATGGTACTTCTCCAGCAGGTGCTGTTTAAGATAAAAAATATCCCTGTTTTCGTCGCCGGCGGCATAGCTACCGGCAAAATGATCGCGCATCTCCTTCTTATGGGAGCGTCAGGATGCCAGCTCGGCACGAGATTCGTAATGTCCGACGAATGCAAGGCACACCCTGATTTCAAGGAGATGTTCAGGAAAGCCAAGGCGCGCGATGCCGTGGCAACGCCGCAATTTGATTCCACCCTGCCGGTCGTGCCCGTAAGGGCCATAAAGAACGAAGGAACGGCAAGGTTTGAAAAACTCCAATTTGAACTCCTGCAAAAAATCCAAACAGGCGCTATTACAAAAAAAGACGCGCAATTTGAAGTGGAAAAATTCTGGGTCGGCGCTCTACGCAAGGCCGTTATTGAAGGCGATGTGAAAAACGGCTCGGTAATGGCAGGTCAAAGCGTCGGCCTCGTTAATGAAATAAAACCTATAAAAGACATCATAACAGAACTCGTAACAGACGCGGAAACGGAAGTGGGTTTGCTGATTAAAAGATTAGAAGATTAGAAGATTTAAAGATTACGTACGACGTTACCGTAATCTTCTAATATTAAAATCTTTTAATCTTGGAATCTCATAATCTTTTCCCTTGACTTTTCGTCAATAGTTGAATAGAGTATTATACGCAATAAAGAAGAAGGAAGAACGGGACGGAATCTATGAGTCTGCAGGTCTTGGAATCAACTCCAGGGACCGGTTCCCTGGCATCGAGTTCCGTTTAAACGTACGGATCCCGGACACCGCCTTTGCGGCAAGAATATAACATTCATTAAAGGAGTCGGTTGATGAGTAAAGAACTTTCAATTTACCTGGGCCAGTTAGGGACTATTTCCGGAAAAATTGAGGACATCCTTAAAACAGCCTACGTCGGCATGATGGAGGAAGATAAGGCCAAAGTCAAGGACGCGGAAAACCAGATTATCGCCCTTAAGATGTCAGTCAAGATGCTGACCTCGGAAATGCTCAAAAACCACGATAAGTTTGACGCCGTAAAAAAGGAAATCATGGCGCCCATGTCTGTCATCACTCAAATGGACAGGATGTTTGAATCGGCAAATAACTTTTTCAGCGCAATTAACATTAAAATTCAGGACAGGATTCTTTTCAGCGACCTGGCATTGTCCGAAGTAAAAGAAATATTCGGCATAGTATGCAAGATAATCCAGGCCATGAAAGACGCCTTGAACACGAAAAATCCGGTGCTTATTGATTTCATAGCAAAAAATTCCGCCGTAATCGCGCAGAAGGTTGAAAAAAGCGCCGAGGGCCATGAAAAACGCCTCGTGGAAGGACTCTGCCAGACCAGGTCGTCTTACGTGTTCCTTGATATACTTTATGCCTTTAAGGCAATATCCTGGCACGCCGGCGAAGCCATGAAAAAAATAACACCGTAAACATGCGTACACTAAAATACAGCTTTTCGCGGATTCTCATACGCACAAACTGCATCCCTGAATATTTTCGGGACGCTTACCCCGCCGGATATCCGGCAACACTCATAACCGACGGCAACGTTGCCGGACACCATCTGAAACACATCGCCGGAATACTCAGGCCGCGCCTCACCCTGCGTACAATAGTCCTGCCCGCCGGCGAAAAAACAAAATCGCTGAAAACCGCGGGACATCTCTATGAAAAACTTCTGCGCATAAACAACGGAAAACCGCACCTGCGCACCGAACCCATTATAGCCTTCGGCGGCGGCATGATTGGCGACCTCGCAGGTTTTGTCGCCGCTACCTATATGCGCGGAACGCCGCTTGTGCAGATTCCTGCCTCGCTTATGGCACAGGTGGATTCCTCTGTCGGCGGTAAAACCGCCGTAAATATGCCGCAGGGCAAAAACCTCGTAGGCGCTTTTTACCATCCCGATGCGATATTGATAGACCCGGTTTTCCTGAAAACACTGCCTGAACGCGAATTTGTCTCCGGATTCGGAGAAATTATAAAATACGCAATCATAGAATCTCCGGCCTTATTTGAATTTCTCCGCCTGAACCGCGAAAAACTCCTGCGCCGCGACACCGGCACCCTGCTTAAAGTAATACTCGCCTGCGTAAAAATAAAAACACGCATAGTTGAAAAGGATGAAAAAGACGCTAACGGCATCAGGGCCAGGCTGAATTTCGGCCATACCTACGGGCACGCGTTTGAAACCGCTTCCGGCTACGGACGATATCTCCACGGTGAAGCAGTAGCGCTCGGAATGCTCAAGGCCGCGGCTATAGCGGTACGAAAAAAAATATGTCCGCCAACCGCCTTCCTGAAAATTAAAGACCTTATGGAATCCTTCGGACTGCCCGTTGTATTGCCGGATATTCCGCCTCAAAAAACGGCAAAACTGCTTCTTTCCGATAAAAAAACGGTGCGGGATAAATTGACTTTAATATTGCCTGTAAGAATAGGACGGGTAACTGCGTATTATTCCACAACTTCTGTGTTTTAATCGTCACTGCCTGCCGCAGTCCTGCGCCCCTCGCTCCTCGTTACTCACTACTCGCTACTCGCTACTTCGTTCGTCCTTCTTTGATTTTTTTGCCATGAAAACAGATTGCATTGAAACGGAATTATTGATTACATTGAATTCAGTCCGCGGCATCGGCGCCGTGTTATTCCAACGCCTGATGTTTTTTTTCGGTTCCTTAAAAGGCATCGCCTGCGCAAAGGAAAAAGACCTCCAGAGGATACCCGGCATAGGGCAGATAATCGCCGCGGATATGGTAAGGGCATTCAAGGCCAATGCCGGCCAACAGGAAAAAGAACTCGCGCGCAAAAACAACGCTGAAATAATAACATACATTGAAGATTCTTATCCGGCACAGCTCAGAACGGTCGCGAATTTTCCGCTCGCCATTTATGTAAAAGGCAAACTTCATCCCGAAGACGAATGCGCCATCGCGGTAATAGGTTCCAGAAAGGCGACGTACTACGGCAAGTCCACGGCGGAAAGATTCGGTTACGCCCTCGCACAGCACAATATATGCGTGGTCAGCGGACTTGCAAGGGGCATAGATACGTGCGCCCACCAGGGCGCGCTCAACGCGAAAGGCAGGACTATCGCGGTATTGGGAAGCGGCCTCCTCAGGATATACCCCGAAGAAAACGCCGGCCTGTCCGAAAAAATCAGCAGGAACGGCGCGCTTATATCGGAATTGCCTATGAACGCCCCCCCTGACCCGAGGAATTTTCCCCAGCGCAACCGCATAGTAAGCGCCCTGTCATACGGGATATTGATTGTGGAAGCGCCACTCAAAAGCGGCGCCCTTATAACAACCGAATGGGCGCTGGAGCAGGGAAAAGAGGTCTTCGCAATACCGGGCAAAATAGATTCGGACGCGTCCAAAGGATGCCACGCAATGATAAAACAAGGCGCGAAACTGACGGAATCCGTAAATGACATAATAGAAGAACTCGCGCCAAGATTCGCAAAATTCTGCCGCTTCGACGATGCGAATTCAGGCCCGAAAAAACAACCGGGCAAGGCCGATTTGACTGCGAACGAAGAACTGATTTTAGCGTTGCTTGATACCGACCCCAGGCATATTGATGAAATAATAAGGGCAAGCAGTCTTCCCGCGCAGACAGCCTCTGCCGCGCTCCTGGGCCTGGAATTGAAAAAACTCGCGAGACAATTGCATGGGAATAACTATGTGCGGACAATGAGAATGCTGTAACGCATATTAACAGAAATTGCCCCTTTGATACAAAACAACAAAATTCTTAAATCCGGCTTGCCCGCTACCGTAAAATACGGTTTTGCTTGACAAATCGGCATTTCGCATTGTATAATTACTTCAAATACCCTATGAGTCTTAGAGTCTGGAGTCTTGCGAATTTAATGATTTGGTGACCAAATGACTTGATGATTTACAAATACGCGTCCGTACGTCAATCATCAAATCGCAAATCATCCGGTCATTGAATCCCAACAGATGAATTAAAGGAGAAAGTCATGAAAATCGGTTTGCTTCTGAACAAAAACAATACCTTATCCTTGTTTGCTTCTACTGCCCTGCTGATAATGCTCGGTTGCGGCGGCAATGACAGCGGTATAGGAACACTATCAGGCGCCAAAAACATTACAACCAACGGCACCTCGGGCGGCGTTACGGACGGCACTGCAGGCGGCGGCACCACGGACGGCACTGCAGGCGGCGATACTGCCGGCGGCACTACGGGCGGCGATACGGGCGGCACCACGGGCGGCGATACCACAGGGGGAGATACGGGCGCCGCGGACAATTTCCCGGCGACAACGGTACAATTCACTGTATATGCGCTCATGTCATCGGATACAATACAACCCGCTTCAAACGTCCCTGTTTACGTTGACGGCACGCTCGCAGGCTTGACGAATTCGTCCGGCATACTGTCAGCAAGCGTACCAGCCAATCCCAACGCCCTGGTCAGCATTGATTCCATCCTGTACACAAGCTCGGAAATGAACGCGGATTTGTCAACTGTCTCGGAATTAAGCCTTTTCACCCAGGCAATAGACGCAAACCAGGCCACTTTGACAGCAACCACAACGTCATTAAAATCCTATAAAGGCGGCAATACGAGCATATCGGATATGGCCAATACCGCAAAAATCACCGTATCAGACTGGGAACTTGCCAATACCATCACTGTCAAAGTAACGTCATACCTCAGTTCCAATGTGCCGTCAAAACTGAAGGATTCTTCCCTTGGCATTACCGGATACCCCATCATGGGCGGCGATGTATCATGCCGCATTGCCGCGGATGTAAGCAAAACCGATACCGCATCAGCGGGTTTTTCCGGCAAGGCATATCCCGAAATAAGAGCCGCATTCCAGGAATTCAATCTTGAAAACATATACCAGTTATACCTGGAAAACGCGCTGACTATTTCCGTATGGTACTACGGTTATGATGAAACCCAGTCTACTCCGGAGAACTTCCGCAAATGGACCAACGCCGGCAAAGGCGCGATGCAGTATATTTCAAGCTCATCCACATACCTGTTAAAAGCCGACACAGGCGTTTATATACCCGGACTTTTCCCGTTTGTTTTCGTGCTTGATTCCCAGAAAGCACCTGAAATAACCGTAAGCGGAACCGTGCAGGACGTCAACGGCGCAGTGCCGGAATGCTTCGTCTTCGCGGAAAATTCCAAAACCATCACCGACGCATTGGGAAATTTTTCATTCACCATGCTGACTCCTGCGGAAACGAACAAACTCCTCATTACCGCAAACAAACCGGGATATGACAATGAATCCATTTATATAACATTAACCCAGGACACGGCATCATATACGGGCATAATAATTTCCATGCAAGAGGCGGGCACATCCACGCCTTCCACAGGCACTTTCACGGTTACCGGAACAATAACTAATTTCTACGACGGATTGCCGATTGAAAACGCGGAAATAAGCCTGTGGACCGATGTCGCCGTAGTAGGCGATACCTCCGGCACTATATCCTCAAAAACTAACGGCATACTGAATAAGCTCACCGTCACAGAAGAAACGCCGCGTACGATAAGCGTGGATTTCCTTGACGGCGTAACTTACACGTGGGAATTCAAAAATGAAGACGAAACATCCTGGCATACCATGCAAACCGGCGCCGGCACGGGATATACCTCCATGACAGAAACCGCGATTACAGACGCGGTCAACGCGGAAATAGCCTCAGGATACCAGTATTTCTCCGGCAATTACGACCTGCGCGTCCAGGCCCTCCATTCCAACGGACTGCTTGAGGAAGCTACCGGCACATTCACGACTTTTGTCAATGATGCAATAATAGCCTCGCCGGCATGGGAAGCCGCCGATGCCGACATCACAGCCAAAGGCGGCTGGAGCAAAGGATTCTATTCGGCCGCTCCGGCGCTATACGATGCGGGCACAAGCTACTCGGTTGAATGGTACATCAAGGCTTCCGCAACCGATACCGGCACTGCCTTACTGGATAAGAAAATAGCCTCTTCAGACTTCTTTTACGCAAGCCAATTCGGCTATTTCCTTTCGGACAATTTCGCGAGCATAGCAGACAACATTGAAACAGGGGTTACCCTGACAGTTTACGCGAAGATTTCGTACACGTTGAACAGCGCTGTCGCAAATAAAACACTTGATATTGAAAGCACTGTCATACAACAGCAGACGACCGGCGTAACGATACTCCTTGACGAACTTGACATAACGGCGTTTTACGCTGGCCCGTTCGCTGCGGATGAAAAGGTTTACACCGGCGCGGACGGGGTTTATACAGCGGTAATCAACGACTACTACGACGGATACGTCAAAATGCAGGTCTCCGCGGAATTTTTCTACGACAGCGACGAGATAACACTACCGCTGTCAACCGCGGGCACGGCAACTGAAGATGTTATACTCTACAGCTTCCCGTTTGTTACCGGAACGCCGGAGGTAATAGCCGGTTCGGCAGGACAAAGCGGTTCCAAAGACGGCACAGGCTCGTCAGCCCTGTTTAATTCACCGCAAGGCATAACCGGCGACGGTACCTACCTCTACGTATGCGATACCGGCAACTACACCATAAGAAGAATCAAGATAAGCACCGGGGCGGTAACGACCATCGCAGGCTCAGTGGGAATGTCGGGGACCTCCGATTCCACGGGCCTTTCGGCCAAATTCTTAAATCCGCAGGGCATTTCTTACGCATCCGGGTTCTGTTTCATTTCCGATATAGGAAACGGCGTAAGGCGCCTGAATATCTCAACCCTGGAAACCACCACGGTTGTTGCGGATGAAAGCGTGCAAAAAGGCATCATAACCAACGGAACCGATTATTACGTCGCATTCCATCAAATGGTGGGAAAAGGCTCCATTTATTCGGACCAGTTATCCGCTGCCAATTATGTGTATTCCGCCACCGACACTGTAAGCAGTCTCGCATATATGGACGGTTTCATATATGCCGTCATCAACAGCCAATTATTCGTAATTGACAGCACCCTTGAAAGAGGATACCTCGGCGTGCAAGGCATTACAAACCTCGTACCGGACGGGAACTCGCATCTTATTTCATACGCGAATATGAATTTCAAAAGGATCCACCTGCCGTCGCTGACTTCCTATGACTTCCAGGTTTCAAGCGATATTACGGACATGTATTTCTATAATGATTCAATCTACGCGGCGCTTGCCGATAATACGATTGTAAGAATACCTTTAAGCAAGAATATAGAATCCGCGACAGAGCTGACAGCCGCGCCTGCCAAGGCATCCCTGGCGCCGTTTATCATTGGAACCTTTGATACAGGCGGCGAAGCGTACGGGATATACGTAGACAATTCCGAGGCATACATATCTGATTACGGAAACGGCCTTATAGTCGCCGACGTGCTTGACTTAACCTTACCCGGAGACACGCTTCTGGAAGAATACAATGGCGACAATTTCTTCGGCTTTGCTTTTGACGCAAGAAACATCGGAAGCAATGTCTTTGTTGCCTCTGAAATAGGCGACCTTGAAGTGATAAACCGGCTGGCATTGTCTCCGCCATACACGCAGAGATTTACAACGCCCGGAGTTGATTACAGGATAGACATAAAAGACCCTTACATATTCCTCACAAACTGGGACTTGGGACTGCAGATTATTGACAGCTCGGATCCTTCAACAATAATCGGCGCATGCGATACGCCTAATTGGGCGTACGGATTGACTGTAAGCGGAAACTACGCGTACGTGGCGGACGGATATAGCGGCGGCCTGGTGATTATTGACGTGTCTAATCCGTTCATACCGGTAATCACAGGTTCTTTAACCACCCCCGGCGAAAGCGCCGTTTCCGTATTTGTCCAAGGCAATTACGCATACCTGACAAACCTGTTATCGGGCATGCAGATAATTGATATTACCAACAAATCGGCCCCTGTGCTTGCGGGGACGTTTGACAGCGCGGGATTCGCGTACGATGTTTTCGTATCAGGCAACTACGCATACATCGCGGACGGCTCTTACAGCGGCCTGGTCGTAGTTAACATCACGGATCCTTCAGCCCCTGAGTTGTTGGGTTCGTGCCTTACGGACGGTTTCGCGCATGATGTCTTTGTGGTCAACAACCATGCCTTTGTCGCAGATGGCACGGCCGGCATGCAGACGATAGGCGGCATATTGGAAGTCTCCTGGCCGTAACGCAGTCTGGGGTCGTGACTCCAAACGCAAGACTTAAACCTACTACTCCTCATCCCGTCCGACGTCCTTCGTTCAACTGTCACCTGTTCACCTATCACCTTTCATCGTCGTCCCTCGCTACTCACTACTGGTTACATAGTTAAGATATGCAATCACAGGGTATTTCCCATAGAATTCTATTTTTGACAGACTGCAGTAATCAACAGACACCTTCCATGTTGTCCTGAAATCAACCCCGAAAAGATATGCCAGATATGCCCTTATCACGCCGGCGTGGCAGACAACCAGGATGTTCCTTCCCTTATTCTTGCCGGCAATGCCGTTTATCGCCTTCTCAACCCTCTTGCGGAACCCGCTGAAACTCTCGCCCCCGGGCGATTTAAAATTATTAGTATCCTTCACCCATACGCCGAATTCCGCGGGATAGAGCTTTTTTATTTCACCGACTGTCTTACCTTCCCAATGGCCAAACCCGAATTCATTCAATTGTTCAAGCGGCGCAATGCTTATCCCATTCTGCCTTGATATATACTGCGCTGTTGATATGGTCCTTTTCAACCGGCTTGTGTAGATACGGTCAACGGAGATGTTTTTCATAACCCGCGCCAATGCCTGCGCCTGCTTCCTGCCCGCGGCATTGATATCAATGTCAGTACACCCGTAAAATACGTCCGTCGCAAGGCTTATCTGCCCGTGACGCGCAAGATACAGGCGGGTAGTTATTTGTTTTGCCATAAATACTGACTCTTAGACTCCCACGGTCTCCTGCAATTCCCTTTTCTCTCCGGACCTGGATTCAAAATACAGATGGTCGTCTTTGACTGTTATGACTATATCGCAAGGGCCTTTGAATTCACCACGCAGGATCGCTTCGGAAAGAGGGTCTTCCACATAGCGTTCTATGGAGCGTTTTATAGGCCGCGCGCCGAAATCAGGATTATATCCTTTTTCTATCAGGAAGTCCGCGGCTTCGTCCGACAATACAAGGGAATACTCCCTGTCCTTTAAGCGCAGTTTTACGCTCTGCATTTCTATTTCAATTACCTGCTTGAGATCTTTTTTCGTAAGCGGCTTGAATACGATGATATCGTCCAATCTGTTCAGAAATTCCGGACGGAAATGCTTTTCCACTTCCTTGAGAAGCAGGTCTTTCATTGATTCATAACTGGAATCGCCGGATGTCTTTTTAAATCCGAGGGTGGACTGGTTTTTGATGACATCGGCACCGATATTGGAAGTCATAATCAATATGACATTCTTGAAATCAATATGCCTTCCGAAACTGTCCGTAAGGCGGCCTTCTTCCATTATCTGGAGAAGCATGTTAAATACGTCCATATGCGCCTTTTCTATTTCATCAAGGAGCACTACCGCGTACGGCCTTCTGCGTATGCGTTCTGTCAGCTGTCCGCCCTCTTCGTAACCGACATACCCGGGCGGCGCGCCCACAAGGCGCGAAACGTTATGCTTTTCCATGTACTCGGACATGTCTATCTGGAGAAGAGCGTCTTCCTCGCCGAACATGAATTTAGCGAGGGCCTTTGCCATAAGTGTCTTTCCGCAACCCGAAGGTCCGACAAAAATAAACGTGCCTATCGGTTTCCGCGGCTCTTTCAGGCCCGAACGCGAACGCCTGATAGCCCTCGCTATGGCGCTGATGGCGTCTTCCTGGCTTACTACCATTTTATGGACTTCATCTTCCATCTTAAGCAGGCGCTCGGCTTCTTTCTTCTCAAGCCGTGAAAGCGGAATGCCGGTCATCCTTGAAACGGTTTCCGCGATAAGGTTTTCATCCACAACGGATTCGGTTTCTTTATTGGCGCTTGTCCAATCCTTCTGCGCCTCATCTTTTTTCTTTTTAAGCTTATTAATGCTGTCTCTCAACAAGGCCGCTCTTTCAAAATCCTGGTTTGCTATGCAATCAGTTTTTTCCTGGTCAAGTTTCGCCATTTCCCTGTCAAAATTGCTCAGGTCCGGCGGTTTTGACATCGTCTGCAGGCGCACCCTTGCGCCGGATTCGTCAAGAACGTCTATGGCCTTATCAGGCTGGAACCTGCCTGAAATATACCTGTTCGAAAGCTCTACGCACGCCTCCAAAGCGACATCGGTGTACCTGACCCTGTGATGAGTCTCGTATTTGTCACGCAGGCCTTTAAGGATTTCAAAGGTCTCAAACCGCGACGGCGGGTCCACCATAATAGTCTGGAACCTGCGTTCAAGCGCGCCGTCCTTTTCAATATATTTGCGGTATTCATCAAGGGTTGTCGCGCCGATGCACTGCACCTCGCCCCTCGCAAGCGCAGGTTTGAGCACGTTGGACGCGTCAATGGCGCCTTCAGCGCCGCCCGCTCCCACAAGGGTGTGCAATTCATCTATGAAAAGAATTATGTTCTTTGATTTCTTGACTTCGTTCATAACGGCCTTGATTCGCTCTTCAAACTGGCCGCGGTATTTCGTGCCGGCAACCATTGACGCGAGGTCAAGCACCACTATACGCCGTTCACGGAGTATTTCCGGCACTTTGGACGCTATTATGTCCTGCGCAAGGCCTTCAACTATGGCGGTCTTGCCTACGCCGGCTTCGCCGAGAAGCACGGGATTGTTCTTTGTGCGCCTGCATAAGACCTGAATTACCCTTTCGATCTCACGCTTCCTGCCTATGACCGGATCAAGCTTCTGTTCCTTGGCAAGCTCCGTAAGGTCCCTGCCGAAGGCATCCAGAGCCGGGGTCTTGGATTTTATGGTTTTAGACGACGCACGCGTCCTTGCATCGCCGGTATGGTGCATCTCGGACGCGCCAAGAACTTCAAGAACCTCCTCGCGCACGTCTTCAAGTTTTACGCCCATTTCAACCAGCACCTGCGTGGCCACGCCGGTCTCCCTAAGGAGCGCGAGTAGAAGGTGTTCTGTACCAACAAAATCGGAACCCATGTTCATCGCCTCTTCCTGGGCAAGGTCAAGAACCCTCTTGGAACCCGGCGTAAAAGGAAGATGCCCTTTGTTTATAATGCCGTTATTGGGCGCCGGCTCCTGCATTATGATGCTTTCTATCTTTTCCCTTACATGCTCAAAGTCAATGTCCATATTGCGCAGAACCCTCGCGGCTACGCCCGTGCCTTCCAGAAGCAATCCGAGTAGTATATGCTCCGTACCTATGTATTCGTGCGCCATCCTCTGCGCTTCCTGCCGGGCAAAGCTCATTACCTTCCTTGCCCTGTCTGAAAATTTATCAAACATAAATTGTTGTAACCTCCCGAATAAATGAAAACACTATCATCCAGGCCTGGTATCCCGGGAAACTTCCTATGCTGTAATTATAACACCTGTAACCTTAAAAAGTCAAGTAAAAATGAAATGAATTGGTATCGCCTCAGTAGAGGTGGCATTAAAGGACGTTAGTAGCCCAGCCATTTATGGCTGGGGTATGAAAAACTGAGAAATATGGAGGGCATTCATGCCCTTAACATAACGCCATGAATGGCGTAAGTATTAGGCTTTTGGCA
>JACRIJ010000013.1 GCA_016220095.1 Planctomycetota bacterium
GCGCGTATCTTTTCCTTCATTCCATACCCGCATTAAATCACATGACCGGAGGCATCGTGCTCACTTCAGGCGTGATAGTTTCAGTGTCAGGCAAACGGGTTTACAGACTGTTTAACGAACTAAGCATGCAAAATGAAAAATGAAGTAAGACGCCATATACCCGGTGCCCGGCTCCCGTTTTAATCGCGCACTTGCATTGCTTTTCGTACTACTCTTTCATCTCCAGAACGAATTTTTTCCAATCGTTTTCCAGGGCAGGAAGGTCAACGCCTTCAAATGCCGCCTGATGCGCTTCAAACCAGCCTTTGCCGGCTTTCATTTCATCAATGTATTTTGAAATTATATTTTTGTAATTTTCATTGTCGGTTTTCATCAGGAAATAGCATATAGACCATGCCTGCGCATACATGCGTTTGGTGCCGTCGGGGTCGGCAGGATTCATAAACCTTTCCCTCGGGAAAAAGAAAAACAATTTCAAATCCGCGCAGGTATTGCCGTTTATCGCCTGTTTTACCGTATTAAGAAAATCCGCATTTACTTTTCCAGTAACGGCATCGCCTTCAAGAGGCACTTCAACGGCGCCGAAATAACTCGCCATGCCTTCATTGATCCATGATGGCATTCCGCCTGTTTCGTACGATGCTATCATTATATCAAAAAACATGTGGGCGCATTCATGGTACAGCGTTTCAACCATATCGCTTCTCATGAATGTTGACAACTCGTCAGTGCGTTCGTTGTAGAATCCGCCCGAATACGCGTTCTGCACGGAAGCCTGATAGGCTTCTTTTGATTTGAATATTTTTACGGTTCTTTTTTTAACGACAGGGGAATCATACTTGAATGTCTCTGCATAAGTCTTATAAATATTTTCAAGGCGCACGCAGACATCGTCAAGGGCATCCTGCGGGCAATCCGAAGAAACGCTGAAATGTTCGGTCTCTTTCGTCAGCCATGCATCGGGTTGAGGCGGCGGTTCTACGCGCCTCGGAGCAGGCATGGCCACGGAAGATTCTCCCCTGAACGGCGGCGGAGTCGGAGGCGGCGGCGCATCATTCGGATTGGCAGGCGCGTGCGGTACTGAAGAGTTCTCGTCCTTCGGTTGTTCCTCTTTAGGAGTTTGTTTAACGGGTTCAGGCGAAACAGGAGGTGTTTCTTTTACAGGCTCAGGAGGAACGGATTCAGGGGCTTTTTCAGGTTCGGAAGGTTCTGCCTGTCCTGCGCCGGAAACGCCGGGCGAAGCCGCGCTGTCATTTGCCTCAGGGAAATATTTATAGAAGTAGAAATGATATGCCAGAACTAATCCTGAAGTAAGTATGACAAAAACAAGTATCAGCATCCATACGGCTTTCCCAAGTTTTGACGGCTGGAAAAATTCGCCGCGGTCAATTGCCATTTCATCGGCCTGGACTTTTGAAAAAGAATATTTCTTTCTGCCAAAGAAATGCGACAAAGACGGCCTTGCAGAAGGAGCCTGTCCGAGATCCAATCTCATCGCTTCCGCGCGGCTGTACGGCATCTTCTCAGTTTCTTCGGAAGCCGGTTCGGCATACTCTTCGGCGCCCATTTCTTCAGCGGATGATTCGGCTTCAGCATCGGTTTCCTGAGGCGGTTGCTCTTTGACATCCGGAGCTTCCTCAGGATTTTCCGGCGTCTCCTGGTCATCCTGGTCGGTGCCGGCAATTCCTTTGTAAAATTCGCCTTTAGATTCTGCCACCCTCGTATCATCAGCAGGGGAATCCGGAGCTTCCACGGGTCGGTCTATGGTCTGAAGAATGGATGTCTGCGCCTGATTCTCCTGGGCATCTTCAAGTGGATTAATAATAAACCTTGATTTGCATTTAGGGCATTGGACTTTAAGCTTTTTATCGCCCAATTTTGTCACGTCATACTGCGCATCGCATTGCGGGCAATTTACCATTTTTTTCATAAGAACCTCAGGATAAACGAAGTTTAATTAATAGTAGCTTATTATATATTCGCCATTGTTGTTGTCAAGTAAAAAAGGCCTCGTTGCGAACCCTGCGGAACCGGATGGGGCGTTTTCACCGGCAGTATCAGTCTGTTTCATGATTATATAAAGAACTCCCGAAGACAGGTTGCATACAGCCCTGCCGGCCTCATCAGTGCGCAAATTGCCAGCCTCGCGCCATCCCGTGTTTTTCCACATAAGCAGTGTTAAATCGGCATCTTGCGCCAATTTCTCAACAACAGCTTCATGAGTGACGTCCGGCATTCCGGAAATATATTGCATTTCGCCATTCTCATGCAGTATAAACGGCCTGCCTCTCAAATGGACAACTTCCTCTCCATCAGCGCCCGTCTCAATTGTAACAAACGAATAAAGCACGTCTTCACATCCCACGTTATTAAATACAAGACAACCGCTGTTGTCGGCTATTGAACCGGCAATCGGACACCAGCCGTCATTATTAAAAACACTCAGATAAACAAACTCTTTGGCCGCAAAACCCGTGGAACTTACAGCGGCAGTTTTTGTATATTCTGAGGTTACATCAAGCATAGGCAGGTCTATCAGGTAATTTTCAATCGCCCAATCCGATACCGGCGACTGTCTCCTGTAAAAACCTGAAATGCACCCATTTTCTTCGCCCGGCGCAAGCCTATAAACTTTGCCATGGCGCCTTGTAAATTTATAGCCGTCAAAATAGCCGTCCGCAAAAGGCGAGACCGCCGCGGCGTCAACATCAAACCATTTGCCTGAAGATGGACTATATATCGTGGTCCAGTAGTGATTGCTTGCCGCGTCCGGCCACCATACCTCGCGCGTGCCCGTAACAGCAATCCCATACGCCCTGAGCACAGCGCATTGAAAATTTACCAGATCCGTGCACCGCCCTGTTTTGACCTCAAGCAGTTCGGCCGGCGAGTAATCGGGCAGTCCGCGCGGGGCATATCGGACTTTGCCGCCAATCCATTCACTGTTGACTTTCCATATCATTTCCCTGAAAATTTCAGATTTTTTACTGCGCGATGCTGACTCATACGGCTTTATGTAAGATTCCAAAATCAGTTTAAGTTCAGGGTCTTCCCAAAAAGCCCTTCTCCAATTCTCAAGTTTTTCACCGGTACCGCGGTACGCGAGCACGAACCTGAAAAATTCTTCCACCGGCACTTCTTTCGCCCATGGATATTTGTCTCTTGCCGCGAAACCAAGTTCAATAGTATCAATCAGGATTTCGCTTGTGATGCTTTCAACGTCCCTGACAGGCTCAATTTCCATTTTATCCTTGTCAATAGCGCGAAAACACCTGTAAGGAGTCTGCATGATAAGATAACAAACTGCCTTTTGTTTCACGGAGTCGCTGTGAAAATAATCAATCGCGCGCAGGAGTTCCGGCGCGTTGTTGCCGCTTTGAACAAGAATATCCCTGATTTGCGTAACATATCCTTCAGGAACAAACTGTTTAAGGGTTGAAAACTCAATCAAACCCGGTTCGGCATTCTTGCCCATCAATATATCCATCCAGTTAACGCGGCGCATCCCGCCAAGTCGCTCAACAGCAGAACATGGCTGGCCTGAAGACCAGTAAATATTATAATCCGCATCAAATATATGCGTCAGAACCGTCTGCACCTTCGTATTTTCCTTTGTCTTATGCACGCATATTGAATTTCCGGACGCGCAATGGTCAATGCCATGGTCTGAAAAAATTCCCGCGAGCGCAGGTATATCAAAGGACTCGCATTCCTCAGAAAGACGCATGATGCTTTTAAAACGCGCAACTGATGATGCCGGCAGTTCGGGACACAGTTCGGACATCTTTATGTAGTGGTTAGTTGAAGCAACCCATTTTCCCCCTGGCTTGTGTTCGATGCCTTCCTCCACTTCTATGCGGTTGGAAGAAACCTCTATTCTTGCCATCTTATCGGATACAAAATCCATGACAGTAAAATTTGCCGCACTGTGGCCGAAAGTGGCTCCGGAGCGCAGGAAATCACGGCATAATTTTACGGCGTCATCAATATTTCGGGCTTTATTCATAATAATCTGCGTCATAAATAATACCGGCATGCCGAAAGTGGCGCCTTTCTGCCGGGTGGTATTGTAAACGACAGACAGTCCGTGTTTATTGGCTCCAAGCGCTACGCCAATGAATTGCGGGCCGAAGTACGACACGAACGCATTGCCGCTGTTTTCATCGGGTTTATAAATAATAATGGAGGCGCCCCCCTCTCCTCCGTATTGCTGGTCCGTATTATGGATAAGGAATTTGTTTTCGCCTTCTGACACGGCGAGCGCCGAGCAATGGTACGCAGGGAGATTCACGACATCAAAAACAAAATTCCAGGCCACAATGGCCTGAAACGCCGTTTCATAGTCAATATCTGCCGAATCCGAAAGCCCCTTTGCCGTGCCCGCTATCTGATCGGTTATCTCAACCGGCAGTATGCTTTTCACCTTTTCGTAGTAATCGGTGAATTTTTCCGCGCCGTATTTCTGCGTGATGTGTTTTATGCCATTAAGGATTATCGGATGGAACTTCTTTTCAGAGCCGACCTGATACCCCATTTCGTACCAGCTCCCGGACACTACCATTATATCAATCCCGTCAGGCTCGGAATAAACGATGCCTGCAAAGGCGGCAGTAAAGGAAAAGAATGTAAAAATAAGCGCTAAGGCACTGAGAATCAATGGTTTTTTCAGCATATTTCAATATCTCCAAATATACGCAACTAATGTTGTCGATTTTACGATTAAGCATTCTTTTTGTCAAACATTAATTCAGTTAATTATAACGGTTCAGCTTTATTGGGCACTTCTATTTTTTCCCCGACTCATTTTTTACGTAGATTTCGTCAACAATCTCATCGTCAATGGCAAGAATAGTTTCCCCTGTCTGCACGACAAAGGACGGTTTTCTTTGCAATACTTTTATGCTGCTGCCGGGAACAAGACCAAGTCCGCTGATTTTCTGTAGCCTATGTGTATTTTTTGAGGACATGAAAATTATCTTATAAAATACGCCTATTTCAGCATCTTTCAGGCGTATCACGAGCGGCTGGATTTCGGAAGAGAACCTTTCACAGCATTTTCCCCTGGGAATCGGTTTATTATGCGGACACATCGGCGGGTGCCCGAGGAACGAGCATACGCTGTCGGTAACTCCTTCGGTCAAAATGTGTTCAAATTTACAGGCCCCGGGCTCTATTTCAGATTCCGGCAAAGCGAGTGCATCGGAGAGCAATCGTTCCGCAAGACGATGGCGCCTTATGATATCGCGCGCCCGGCTTTCACCGGATAGCGTGTATCCGGCCCTGCCGTTTTCAATTACCACATAGCCGGCCTTCTCCGCCTCATTTACGGCGGCTATAGTATCACGTTTGCCTACCTTCTCTATAAGTTCGGGATCGAAACATCCCATATGGTCAGGCAACGTGCTGATTTCCACCTTGTTCAGATTTCCTTCCTCCATTATCATCCAGAGGAGTTCAAGGGCTTCATCTATTTTTTCTTTCTTCATGACGTAGACTCCTTGTCAAAACAAACTATTATAATAATAGAAGAACCATGCGCGTAAGAAGGCCGCCGGCGATTGCGGCTATCAGCGAAACCATAAATATCAACGAAGCGCTCCGCCAGCCTCGCTCTTTTATTGTAATAAAGAAATGAGCTACGCATGGGACGAAAAGCGTTATTGTAACAAGGCTGGTTACAAGCTGGTCAGGCGTCATCAGGCCGCCTTCCCAAATTGACTTCAGGCCCGCGGCCCCGTAATCCCTTCGCAGAAAACCGACAATAAAAGCCTCGGTAGTCCGGCCCGGAAGGCCGAGCAATCCCGTTATTACCGGCTTTGCGGCATATTCAATTAACCTGAGTATCCCAAGACTGTCCATAAAAAACAGCAAAACCGTCCCCAGAATGAATAAAGGCACTGCTTCTTTAAGATACCATCTCATCCTTGACACGGTTTTCAGGACAATATTCCACATCTGAGGTATCCTGACAGGTGGCAGTTCCATGATAAAATCCGCGCTTTCGCCCGGGATAATCCTTGACGCAAGAATTCCGCTCAGTAAAAGAATAAAAAATATCATCCCAAACCAGACAAGGAAAAATTTTATTGGGATGGCGCTCAGAAGCGCAAAAATTACGCCGAGTTGCGCCGAACAGGGGACCCCGACAGCCAGCAGAACGGTAACGATTATGCGTTCCCGTTTAGTTTCCAGGATGCGCGTTGTCAGCGTAGCCATTGAGCCGCAGCCGAGGCCAAGCACCATGGGAAGGATCGCCTTACCGTTCAGGCCGATTACCTTGAATATTTTATTTGAAACCACCGTCAGCCTCGGCAGGTATCCCGTATCTTCAAGCACGCCGAAAAAAACAAAGAACGAAAAAACTATCGGCAGGATTATTGCCAGCGCGTAAGTAAAGGCCATCGTAAACAAACCGTACTGCCCTACAAAAAAATCCGATATTCTTTCCGGCATGAAGCTTCTGCAGAATTTCACTAGTACCGGATTAATCCACTCGCCAAAAAAAGTATTTTGCAGAAAATCAACGGCCGTACCCGCGCCGAATTTGCCGACGAATATATACATTACATACATAACGAGAGCGAGGAAAAGCAAACCCCAGAAAGGATGCATGGTAATCCTGGCCACGGCATATTGGAATTTCGAAAAAAAACCCGGTTCTTCCCTGTAAACCTGCGCAAGAATGCCATCTACGAACGCAAGCCTCTGTTTATTAATAAGGTATCCCAGGTTTTGAGAAAACCTCCGCGATGCGTTATCAACGACATCTTCGATGGACTTGATGCCGTCTTTCGAGGCATTTTTGGAAAGCCACTCCTTTAATGAAACGTCTCCGCTTAAAAGCATAAGCGCTATTGAACGCCTGGAAATCAGAAAGTCGCCGTGCAATTCGTTCTCAATGGCCAACAGGGATTCTTCCACGGACTTCTCGTAAAGCATTGTATTAAGTCCGGGTTTTGCGCCGTCTATGGCATGGAATATTTTGTCCGTGCCCCATTTCTGCGTGGCAATAGTCGTGATTACAGGAACACCAAGCAATTCTGAAAGCTTTGCCGTGTCTATGGAAATTCTCCTGTCAAGCGCCTCGTCCCATAGATTCAGCACAAGAACAAAAGGAACCCGCATTTCCGCAAGTTGTACTGAAATAAGGAGAGCTCGCTTCAGGTTTTTGGCGTCCGCGACCTGGATGACGGCTTTTGCGGGCGAAGACAGCAATATATCACGCGTAACCTTTTCGTCTTCGGACATGGGAATAAGATTATTCACGCCGGGCGTATCAATAATCCTGGTCTTAGGTTTGCTTCCAAGGATTGTCCCATAAGCGACTTCTATGGTCGTGCCAGGATAATTGGAAACAATGGCGTATTTGCCGGTCAGCAATGAAAAAATCACGCTTTTCCCGACATTAGGATTCCCAAGAAGTATAACGTCTTGTACCGTATCGGCCGCTTTCCTGCCGGATTTATGGTCATGCATGATTATTTAATTTCTCCTCGTCGTATCGTCCGCCGCCCCCTCGCTGTTCACTACTCGCTACTCATTACTTCTTCGTTTTTCCTTCTTTCTCCTCCGGCTACAGCATATTCACGTGCCTCAGGCACTCGTCGAAAAGGTTTTTTATATGTTCATCGTCAAGGGAATAGTAAACAACCCTCCCATCCCTCCGGTATTTAACCAGATTCATATTGCGCAGTACGCGCAGTTGATGGGAAACTACCGATTGTTCGGCGCCCAGAAGCCCGGCAATATCGCAAACGCAGAGCTCCTCCATTGATAACGCGTATATGATGCGCGTCCTTGTAGGATCGCCGAGCACCTTAAATGTCTCCGCAAGCTTTCGCGTAGTCTCCTGCGGCATTACCGGCTTTGACAGCCTGTTGCTTTTGTTTTTTTTCATAAAAATCACGGCAATCCATTTAGAGCCACCACCGTATTGCATGTATGTATGAACATACGTACATATATTATTTAACAATAAATTTCGCTGTTGTCAAGTGTTATTTGCCGTAAGTTTTCATACGGTGTGGCTTAACGTAGAGCCGTGCGGAGGCACAACTCTACGTTTTTCGCTCATGGAGTGATTATTTTCAATTCAATGCGGGCGGTTTGACTATGGCGACGATCTTGTCAAATGCCGACGGATCGCTAACTGCGATTTCGGCAAGGAGTTTGCGGTTAATGTCAATATTTGCCTTTTTCAACCCGTCTATGAATTTGCTATAGGACAAATCGCGCATGTTTACTGCGGCCTTAATGCGTATTATCCAGAGATGGCGGTAATCTCTTTTCTTCATCTTTCTGCTTACATAGGCATCAACGCCGCCCTTTTTGACGGATTCCGTAGCCATCCTGTAACGTTTGCCGGCTCCGCCGTAATGGCCTTTGGCCAGCTTCATTATTTTCTTGATTCTCTGCCTGCGTACAGCTCCTGAATATGCTCTTGGCATTTTCGTTCTCCTTAAATAAAATCATTTCGCTATTGAATGTTCAATTCTCTTTGCCATCACCGCGGCAATAACAAGCGGCTGTCTCAAATGCCTTCTTCTTTTTGAAGATTTGCATGACAGCAAATGGCTTTTTCCGCCCCTGCGGCATACCATTTTGCCTTTAGACGTTACCTTAAACCTTTTGCTTACTGCCTTGCGCGTTTTTAACTTTGGCATAAAAAACTCCTAACTCTTACTGTTTTTCGGCGTTAAGGTGAAGCTTAACTTAAAACCTTCCTGCCCGATATCTTTTTCCGGCGTCCCGACATCGGCGAGCAACTCAATCGCTTTTTGCATCAATGCTTTACCGATGTCAAGGTGCTTTCGCTCCCTGTCTTTGAAATACATTGACACGAATACTTTATCGCCTTTCTCCAGAAAGCCCCGGGCATGTTTCAGCTTAAATTCAAGGTCATGCTTTTCGGTTCCTGGACGAAGCCGTATTTCTTTTGTCCTTGAAACATGCTGTTTGCCTTTCGAATTCTGGAGCTTTTTCTTCTGTTTATACTTAAACTTGCCGTAGTCAAGGAACCGCGTAACAGGCGGATTACTTTCCGGAGAAACCTCCACTACGTCGTATCCGCGTTCCTTGGCGAGCTTAATCGCGTCCGCCAACTTAACGACTCCCATTTGTACACCGGCCTCATCAATAAGAAGCACCTTGTCGACTCCTCTTATCTGCCAGTTAATTCTCAATTCCTTGCTAATGTGGAATCACCCCTTTCTAAAAATGGATTCTTCTCTTATCTTCTTGAGGAAATCCTGCACAGGCACCTGGCCTGTATCGCCTTTATTTCTTTCTCTTACGGAAACCATGTTATTCTGTTCTTCCCGTTCTCCCACGATAAGGATATAAGGAACCTTTTCGGCTATAGCGTCGCGTATCTTAAGGGAAATCCTTTCATTCCTTACGTCGGTTTCCACGCGGACATCCTCACTGCGGAACTGTTCCGCGAGTTTTTCCGCGTACGCAACATTGCCTTCTGAAATAGAAGCTATAATAACCTGGACGGGCGCGAGCCACATTGGGAAGGCGCCGCCGTAATGTTCTATCAAAATTCCGAAAAATCTCTCAAGCGAACCCACAAGCGCCCTGTGAATCATTATGGGCCTCTGCAATGTGCCGTCAGCCGCGGCATAAACGATATCAAACCTCTCGGGCAGATTGAAATCAACCTGTATCGTGGAACACTGCCAGGCGCGTTTAAGAGAATCTTTTATTTTTATGTCAATTTTAGGCCCGTAAAACGCGCCGCCACCTTCTTCCATAGTATAGGAAATCCCTATAATTTTCAAGGCATTCTCAAGCGCATTTATGGCCTTTTTCCAGATGTCCGGAGAGCCTATGTACTTTTCCGGCATCGTGCCTATGGAGACGTCAAATTCGCTGAATCCAAACGAATTCAGAATATGTATGGCAAATTTAGTTGTACGCAACACTTCTTCGTCTATCTTTGAAGGTTCGCAGAATATATGCGCATCATCCTGGGTAAAGCCCCTTACGCGCAGAAGCCCGTGCAGGACTCCGGGCCTTTCATACCTGTAAACGGTGCCGAGTTCGGCCCACCTTATAGGCAGGTCCCTGTAACTCCTGACCTTTGTCTTATAAACAAGTATATGCCCGGGACAATTCATCGGCTTGACGTGATATTTCATCCCGTCAACGTCCATTGAGGCGTACATGCTTTCCCTGTAGAAATCAAGGTGCCCGGAAATCTTCCAGAGCGAATCTTTAGCTATGTGCGGGGTATTAAGAAGCTGGTATCCGTGGCGAAGGTGTTCTTTTTTCCAGAATTCCTCGGCAAGATATCTTATCATCGCGCCTCTCGGATGCCAGAATATCAGGCCTGCGCCGGCTTCTTCATGCGTACTGAACAGGTCCAAGTCCTTGCCGAGACGGCGATGGTCGCGTTTCTTGACTTCCTCAAGGTGATTAAGGTATTCAGCCAATGCTTCCTTTGTCGCAAAAGCAGTGCCATAGATGCGCTGGAGCATCTTTCCGCGCTCATTGCCGCGCCAGTAAGCGCCGGTAGCCTTTAAGATCTTAAAGAAAGGCACCTTGCCGGTATTCGGTATGTGCGGCCCCCTGCAAAGGTCTGTAAAGTCACCCTGCTTGTAAAGCGAAATTTTATCGTCTTTTATTTCAGAGAGCAATTCAACTTTATACGGCTCGTCCTTTGACTTCATCATTTCAATGGCCTTGCCGCGTTCCATCTCAATCCTGACAAACGGTTTTTTCTCCGCGATAATCCCGGCCATTTCTTTTTCTATCTTCGGCAGGTCTTCGGGGACGAAAGGTTCCGCGACGTCAAAATCGTAATAGAACCCGTCTTCAATGGAAGGCCCTATGGCAAGCTTTGCCTGTGGATAAAGCCGTTTAACCGCCTCTGCCATTACGTGAGACGTGCTGTGCCGGATAACCTCAAGTCCTTCCGGCGTATCATCCGTAAGAATATTAAGTTCAACATCGCCTGATAGAGGCGTTGTAATATCCGTCAGGATACCGTTGACTCTGGCGCATACCGCAGATTTTGCAAGCTTTCTGCTGATCTTCTCGGCAATGGCAAACGGCGTCACGCCGTCAGGATATTCAATTGTTTTACCGTCAGGAAATTTAATGTTGACCATATTATACAAAGGATGAAACTATAATAAAAAACGACATTTTAGTCAAGCAAAAAGAAAAACGGCCCATCCTCTTAAAGAGAAGACAGGCCGTTCAATTTTTAACCGTATATTACATCACGCCCTGATCAATCATGGCATCTGCAACTTTTATGAAACCGGCGATATTGGCGCCGTTCACGTAGTTGATGAAATTGCCCTGTTTGCCGTATTCTACGCACTGGGCGTGAATGGCCTTCATGATGCAATTGAGCCTCTGGTCCACTTCTTCGCGGGTCCATCCGAGGCGCATGCTGTTCTGGGACATTTCCAGTCCGCTTGTGGCAACGCCTCCGGCATTAGCCGCCTTGCCGGGCCCGTAGAGAATCTTCGCGCCGAGGAACACTTCTATTGCCTCCGGCGTGCTCGGCATATTAGCGCCTTCACCTACGCAGAAGCACCCGTTCTTTACGAGCTTCTTCGCGTCATTGCCGTCAATTTCATTCTGCGTGGCGCAAGGAAGAGCGACATCGCATTTTACTTCCCATGGGCGTTTGCCCGCGACAAACTTGCATCCAAATTTCGTTGCATAATCCTTTATGCGTCCGCGCTTTACGTTCTTAAGGTCAATGACAAATGCGAGTTTCTGGGCATTAATACCCTCCGGATCATAGATGTATCCGTCTGAATCGGAAAGCGTAACTACCTTTCCGCCCATCTGATGGGCCTTCTCGCAGGCATACTGGGCTACGTTGCCGGAACCGGAAATTACGATAATCTTGCTGTCCAGAGAATCCTTGCGAGTAGCAAGCATTTCTTCAACAAAATAGAGCGCGCCGTAACCTGTGGCTTCAGGCCTTATGAGACTGCCGCCCCAATTCAAGCCTTTTCCCGTGAGTACGCCCGTAAATTCGTTACGGAGTTTCTTGTACTGGCCGAAAAGGAATCCTATCTCGCGGCCGCCTACGCCGATGTCGCCGGCGGGTACGTCGGTGTCAGGCCCTATGTGCCTGAATAATTCCTGCATGAATTTCTGGCAAAACGCCATTACTTCGTTGTCCGATTTGCCTTTCGGATCGAAATCTGAACCGCCCTTGCCGCCGCCCATCGGAAGCGTTGTCAACGAGTTCTTGAATACCTGCTCAAATGCAAGGAATTTCAATACGCTCGCGGTGACTGTCGGATGAAAACGCAATCCGCCTTTGTAAGGCCCTATGGCGCTGTTCATCTGTATGCGATAACCGCGGTTTACCTGGACTTCGCCCTTATCGTCCACCCAGGCCACGCGGAATGTCAGCATGCGCTCCGGCTCGGCGATCCTTTCAAGAATCCTGGCTTTTTTGTATTTCGGATTCTTGTCCACAAATCCCATTACGGAATTATATACCTCGAAAACAGCCTGATGAAACTCGGTCTCCCCCGGATTCTTGGCAATAAGCTTTTCCATGAATTCGGAAACATTGTTCTGCACCATTACCATACTTCTCCTTTCTGAAAAGTTAAGATAAGCTTTAAATATAATATAAAAATTACTATTATCCGCCTTTATTCTGTAATAATACTCCCGGCCATATCTTATTTCTTTATATTCAATTAAACGCTCTGTGCGGGGATTACCTCCTTTCTAAGTTGTTAAAAATCGCACTTAATTACCATAAAATATTAAAAAAACGGCAAAAAGTCAAATAAAATCGGTTTTAAAGCGGAATCGGTCAGTAAACGATTAGCCGCAACAACTTAACCGCAAAACGCGCTAAGACGAGACGACGACTTTTTTTACCGCTGAAAACACGGAAAACGACGGCTTCTACAAGTTCTTGCCACGAATTCGTTAAGATTTACAGAAAAACGCACATTTAATCGTCGTATCCTGTTAAACCTGTACATCCATGTAAATAGTCGTACGTAAACGCGCCGTTATTTGCATGCCGATTAAAGCCTTCTTAGCGCCTCAATCTCCTCTGCTGTCAAATCCCTTGTCGTGCCCCCTTTCAACTCTCCAATCCTTACGCACGCGATAGCCGTCCTGCGCAATTTTGACACCTCCGAGCCTACTGATTCAATCATGCGGCGTATCTGCCTGTTTTTGCCTTCAATTATGGTCATTTCAAGCCATGTACTGCCCTCGTTGGCTTTCATTACCGTGCACTGGCATGGTTTGGTTACATATCCGTCATCAAGCCTGACGCCGCGGCGCAATCTCTCTATGGCCTCATCATTCAACTTCCTCCGAACCTTGACTTCGTATGTCTTGGGAACGCCAAATTCGCTGTTCGTCAGCTTTTCGCCTAATTGGGTATCATTTGTAAATATCAATAATCCTGAAGTCTTGGCGTCAAGCCGCCCAACCGGAAACACCCAGGAATCCAGCTGTGGCAGGTATTTATACACCGTGGGCCGATTTTGCGGGTCCGTATATGACGTCAAAACACCCTCAAGCTTGTTCATGACCAGATAAATCTTATGCACCGCGTGAATAGGCCTGTCATCCACCAAAACTGATTCCCTGCCGGCAAAAGTACGCCTTTCGGGGTCTCTTATAACCCTGCCATTGACCTTTACCTTGCCCGCTTTTATAAGATCAGCTGATTCCGTGCGGGACGCAAACCCGAGCTTGGAAAGTACTCTCGCAAGCCCGAACCCGGTTTCGGCATCGTGCGCATTACCGCCGGCATTTTTTCTTCTGTACATGTTTCCGCCTTTTAATAAATATTGGATAAAACACCATTATACCCAAGGCAAAATGTTTTGTCAAAATTTTGTTGTAATCCCGGAAATTCTTTGGTATAGTAGTGTCGTAAATTTCAGCTTGTGCGTGATTTTAACGATAAACGAAACTACAGAATTTCACAAGACGGCTTTATTCATTAAGGTAACACTAAACTATACCGATAATGTCTATATAAAGTAACTATATAGAAAGGGTCTTATATGCGCAGAAAATATGTTTCAACGGCGCTTTTATTTGCAGGCGCTGTCCTGATATTTGCAGGGTCGGCTGTTGCCCAGGAGATGGCGACATACCCGACGGAATATCTCAATTACAATACTTTTCACATATCTTATATACAGATAGAACCCGGGTCCGGTCCGGCTAAGACGGTTATCGCTGAACTATGGTTCACTGCTGACAATGGCAAGACATGGCAATTATTCCAGGATACCGACAAAAATAAGACGGGTTTTGACCGGAATAACGTGCCCTATTTCGTGTTTACCGCACCAAAAGACGGCGCGTACGGCTTCAAAGTCGTTCTAATTGATGAGACCCATGAAAACGATATGCGCCCGGTAAGCGGCGAATCGCCTCAGCGCGCCGCGATAATTGATACCGTACAGCCAATGGTAAAAATAGTCAGCCCTCAGCCTGGAGAAACCTTTCCGGGTAAAACCGAGGTTACCCTGGTTTGGGAATGCTCTGATGAAAACCTTCCGGAAAATAATACCCTCATAGAAGTGTCTTTTGACAACGGCAAGAACTGGATAGTTATCTTTCAAAACCAACCTGCCAAAGGCGCGGCTCGTTACGCGCTCCCTGACACGAAAAATATCAATGTGCTCTTCCGCGTATCCACTAAAGATAAGGCTGGCAACGAATGCTCCTATACCATGCCCAAAGGCATTCTCATTTATGGCATTGATATCACGCCGGTGCAACCGACTCCCCCGGCCGCGAATGTCACTCTTGTCAAAACCGAAAATTCCAACATACTGAATACCCGTGCCCTTGCCATTGATTTTGAATTTTCCCGCGACTCGTCTGATATTGACAAAATCAGGCTTTTCTTTACCAAAAATGACGGTAAAACATGGGAATCCTACGGATATGATACGGACAAGCAGTCGCCTTTTGAGTTTGACGCGCCCCATGACGGCATTTTCGGTTTCTATATCTGTTCATACAATAAGACAGGTTACCCGAATGAACCCGAGCCCAAGCCGGGAATACAACCCAAACTTACCATAACCGTTGATACCGTACCGCCCGCAGTTTGCATATTGTCGCCACAGGGCGGCGAGTTCCTGCAGGCCAATATTCTTCAGAGAATAACCTGGGCCGCCGCGGATAAAATCGGCCTCGCGGAGAACCCGATCTCGCTTTACTACACTACCGACAATATCCTCTGGGTGCCTGTGGCGGAAAACATCGAAAACACCGGCTTCTGCGACTGGTTTACTCCGCCGTCAAATTGCGACCTGCGCCTGAAATTGACGGCGCGCGATACCGCGAATAATACCGCTTCCTATGAAATGAAGGATTTTATCAAAATAATGACCGAATCTCCCGGCTCAATCACAATTACCAACATAACGCCACAGTCAACTGCCGGCAGTAATTCAACCCCTGTTCAAAATCCGCCTCAGCAAACGCGCAGAACCGTTGTAACGGCCGAGGAAGCCGAATGTGCACAGAAACATTTTGCCAGCGGTAACTTTTACCTGAAACAAGGCAAATACGAGCAGGCCCGAAGTGAATTCCAGAACGCCGTAAATGTCAATCCCAATTATTTTGAGGCATTTGCAAAACTCGGGTTTGTTTGGCTGAAACTAAATGCCCCGCCGGACGCAACCAAGGCATTCAAGGCCGCTAATGACATTCAACCGGGGAATCCCGAAGTACTGTACGACCTCGCTTATTCCGCTTACCACGCGTCTGATTTGCAAACATCCGCATCAGCCCTGAAGGAACTCCTCTCTAACGCTAAAAAATCTTCAGATACCGTAGATAAGTCCATAAAACTTCTCTGGAACGTTGCGACGGAATTCCAGTCAGCGAACAACCTTGATAAAGCGCGCGAATGCTGTGAGTATATAATCAACGCCCCTTCAAATTCCGATTATAAGGATAAAGCCCGGGAACTGCTCAAGCGGAATTAGACTATAAACCCATTAACCTCGTAACACCGCAACCCCATACCCCCTAAACTCCGTAATATGCTGAAACTTGACAAATACATCCTGCTTGGATTCATCGTAAGCCTGAGCCTGTCTATCCTGGGCATTGTCGGCATTTATATCATCATAGACATATTTGCTAAAATAAGCGACTATAACACGGATAATATAAAATCGTTATTTAACAATCTTGCCGCCTATTATTTTTATAAAATGCCGCTTATTATCACGCAATTATTCCCCATGATATTGCTCGCCTCGGTAATGTTCCTTCTTATAAGGATTTCAAAATACAACGAACTCTCAGCCATTATCTGCGCCGGCATCAGCGTTTACAGGGCCCTTGCGTCGGTTTTTGCCGTTACAGTAGTTCTTGTCATCTCATTTTTCCTGATTGAGGAATTCTTCGCGCCGGGATTGACGGAACGGGCAAATAAGGTTGAATTGAAACTCACCGGCAATACTCTCAGCAAGAAAGTCATGGCGCAATTTGATGAAGACAATTTCATGTATGCGGAAAAAATAGACGTGCTTAAAAATGAGCTTGATGAGATTACCATAGGTTTCTGCGATAATAACCATAACCGCACGAGGACAATTTACGCGCCTGCGGGCAAATGGGTTAAACTGACAAGCTCGTGGCTTTTATATGGAAAAGCCGGGGCAAATGTCACAGTTATTACGAATAAGCTTTCCCCAAGGGGCATAATTATGCCGCAAAAAGAAGAATTTCCCGAACTGAGCGTTCATATCAGCCTTGACCCGAAACAACTTGTAAAAATAACCACAAAGAACACATTTGCGACTACGTCCCAGATTATGAGCCTGATGAAGAAATACCCCGACATGCGTAATAAACCCATCTATACCCAACTGCAACTGCAATTGCATTCGCGTTTTGCCTCGATTTTTACGGTGTTCATACTTCTCTGCATCGGTATTTATTATGTGCTCCAGAAGGAAATGAAATCTTTCTTCGTCGGAGTAGGCCTCTGCCTGATGGTCAGCATAATATTCTTCATATTCCAGATATTTTTCAATTATTTCGCTAATAAATACAAATTCTATCCGGCTTTAGCCGCGTGGCTGCCGACTATAATTTTCGGAATCATCGCTGTATACATGATCAGAAAGGTTAGAACATAAAAAGGTATCTAATGAAGGCATTTAAAAGTTTAACAGTTTATTCGGAAAAGGCGATACTTGCGGGAATTTTTACCGAAAAACCGCATGACGACGACGATTTGCTTGCAATGGAAGAATTGCAACGGCTTGCGGAAACAGCCGGCGCGCGTATTTTGACTTCCATCGTGCAGAACAGGCATAGGCCCGATTCGGCAACGCTTTTCGGCAAAGGAAAGGTCGAGGAATTGAACGCCCTTGCGCAATCAATTGATGCCGATGTCGTTATTTTTAACAATGACCTGACTCCCGCCCAGGTGCGAAATCTTGAAGAAGCCCTTAAATTGAAAGTTATTGACAGGTCTGAACTTATCCTTGACATCTTCGCCACCCATGCGCAGACAAGACAGGCAAAATTGCAGGTTGAACTCGCCCAGCTTGAATATACCCTGCCTCGGTTGAAGCACTTGTGGACGCATCTTTCAAAGATTGAAGGCGGTATAGGAATCGGCCAGAGGGGCCCCGGCGAAAAACAGCTTGAAATGGACCGACGCATAGCCCGTGATAAAATCTCAAAACTTAAAAATGAAATCAACGAATTGCAGGCCCATAAGGTTCGTGAAGTAACCGCCAGGGCTGAAAACTATACCGTAAGCCTGATAGGTTATACGAACGCGGGCAAGTCCACTCTCATGAAACGGCTCACCGGCGCGGATGTCCTTGTCCAGGACAAACTTTTTTCAACCCTGGATACCAAAACGCATACGTGGCAATTTTCGTCCGGCCAGAAAGTACTGCTCAGCGATACTGTCGGTTTCATCCGCAACCTTCCCCATAACCTCGTTGCTTCATTCCACGCCACGCTTGAAGAAGTCTCTCAGGCGGATATACTTCTGCATGTTATTGATGTGAGCGCGCAAAACGCGGAAATGCAGATTGATTCCGTAAATGCCGTGCTGAAGGAACTTAAATGCCTGGATAAGAACATCCTGTTGGTATTCAATAAAATAGACCTCGCTGATGACGATTTGCACCTTTCAATGCTACGCAATAAATACCCCGAGGCAATCAGTATCTCGGCACTGTCAGGGACAGGCATGGATATACTTGAAAAAACCGTCAACAGCCACATGCATGGCAAACAGAATGAAATAGAACTCATTGTGCCGGTTCAAAACGGAAAATTGCTTGCGTACCTGTCCGAAAAAGGACGTATCTTGTCAAAAGAATTGAAAAAAACCAAGTTTCACATACGCGTTATGCTCGGCAACAGGGATGCCGTTATTGTCAAAAGGATGAACAATGAACGTAGTAGCGAGGGGCGAGGCACGGCGGAATAACTGCCGAATGGACGCTGAATATATAAAGCGGAGTCTGAAACCAGTTGTCGGCCGCGTTCCTCATTCTACATTCTTCTTTCTTCGTATCCTCGTGGCTTTATGTCAACATGTTTTTATAGAGAGAATTTTAAATGAAAAACTTTGCTGATAGGATCCTGACAGAAATCATTGAAAAGAAATCGTGCGTTGTCGTAGGGCTTGACCCGCGCCCCAAAAACCTGCCCGATGAATTGAAAGACTCTTTGTTGAAAACCAAAAAGGTGTCCTTCGCGGATATGGCAATAGCATACCTTGAATTTAACAAGCAAATTATAGATGCCATAGCCCCGTACGCGCCGGCAGTCAAACCGCAATCCGCTTTTTATGAAGCCCTGGGTTATGAAGGCATTAAAGCATTGCAGGCAACTATCCGCTATGCCGGGCAAAAGGGGTTGATTGTCATTGCAGATGTCAAGAGGTCTGACGTCCCTTCCACAGCCGCCGCCTATTCAAATGCCTATATAGGCGAAACCGCGTTAGGAACAGATTCAGAACCGGCATTCGGCGCCGATGCTCTCACAGTTAATCCTTATATGGGCGCGGACAGCGTCAAGCCGTTTATTGATGACGCAAAAAAATTCGGCAAAGGTGTCTTTGTACTCGTAAAAACGTCCAATAAGGGCTCCGGGGACCTGCAGGATATCCAAACCCCGTCAGGAAAGATCTACGAAATCACCGCCCGCAATGTTGCTGAAGCAGGCAATGAATTAATCGGTGAAAAAGGATATTCCTCGCTCGGCGCAGTGGTCGGCGCAACATATCCGGATGAGGCAAAAACCCTGCGTAAACTGATGCCCAGGAACATTTTTCTCGTTCCCGGCTACGGAGCTCAGGGCGCTGACGCGCAAATGGTTAAAAATTGCTTTAATCCCGACGGATTCGGCGCGCTCATAGTCGCCGCGCGCAGTATAATATTTGCATACGAGAAAGACGCCGATTATCCAAAGAAAAATACCTGGCAGGAAAGCGTAAGGAACGCACTTATTAAAATGAATCGCGAACTGCTGTAAATAATAATGCAGAACGGAAACTGAAGAATGAATGGTTTTTTCGTAACAATAAAGAATTCAGGAATATGCTGGACAGCGCGTAAGGATTACTCCGGTTACATTGAAATTTTCTCACAACCTCCGGCCGGATTGCCCTCTACCGGCGCCGGACGGCATTCTCATCCCATCTATACAATCCCTGAGACCGGCGAAAGGCTCATAATCAAGCAATACAGGCGCGGCGGATTGATAAGCCATTTAAACAAAAAAACCTTTCTGGATAAAAACAGGGCTTTTAATGAAATGAAGCTGTCTCAATATGCGCTTGAAAAATCAGTTCCCACTGCTCAAATCGTCGCCGCCGGCTATAAGGCCATAATACCCGGAATCTATCATCTCCATATCGTATCAAAGATGATAGAAAACGCCCGCCCCCTGCCGGAATTCCTTTGTGATTTGAATGCGAATGACTTGAACTCCGCAAAAGAGGCGGCGCAAGCTGTAACTGAAGCGATTTTGCGCCTGCATAACGCCGGAATACTGCACTGCGATTTAAACGCGAATAATATATTAATAGGATCCTCGTCCAAAAACAAACTCTCAGCATATATAATAGACCTCGATAAATCCTCAGTAAATAATGAATTGCCCTTTAACAGACGGATAAAAAATCTCCAGAGACTGGACAGGTCTATGAAAAAGCTCAAAGATGCGGGAAAATTGAACATGCGCGTTGAGATGCCTTGCTTTTCCGAACTCTATGCGAAATATGAACCATGAAAAATGAATATCAGCAGATTCGTGTTTATTTGTGGTTGATTTGGCCGGTAGTTGCAGTTCGTTCTTCGTGACGCGGCAAAAACATTTCTTAAATTTCTTGCCTTTTTGGCGCAAGAAGGTTAATATCTCAATATGATTAAATATATATGCCTGTTCTTAGCGCTGTTACAAGCGGGCTGTTGCTTCGCGGTTTATCCCATGCCCCTGTCAAGGACCGACAATGAGTTGAAAGACATCGTCATATCTCCGTCAACTGCTGAAGCAGTTCTTTCACGATACAAAAAATGCGATTTTGCCAATGGCACGCTTGAAGGCATCATTACCGATATCAAAACCGAATTTGTAACGCCATTCCAATCAATTTTTCCGCGCATGATACCTTCAACCGGCTATTCCGGGCTTTTATACTATGTCATGGACAACCAGCTTATCGCTGAGCGATTTAATTCGGGCGAAAAACAATGGTCGGTGCCGGTTGAAGGTTTCCTGGCACAGGTATTGGAAGAAAACGGCATAACTGCAGTCTATATCGCAAAGGAAAATCGGGTTTTCCTCAGGGCATATGACGCCTCCAACGGCGCACTGCTTTGGCAGAGGCAGGATGCCCCAGGCAGGGCCTTCCTTAAATACGCAAACGGCAGGCTCTATGCATATAATCATTGCGTGATAAAAAGCTATGATTTGACAAACGGCGAACTTATGCTTGAAAAAGCCCTTCCCGAATATGTCGTAATAATAAGAGATATTTATGTAAAGGATTATACCCTGATCGTAAATGTTTTTGACACACGGAATAATTCCGAAGACGCGATGTGCATAGACTTCTTTACCGGCTCTGTAAAATGGCTTCAGATGGGTGAAGGCATATATTCCGAGGAAGACAAGGCGAATATCCTGAGAAGGTCCGCCAAACTTGTGAATGTAAGAAAAACTGATACGGGCGCACTTGATTCGTATTATTTTCTTCCGAATTATGACGAAAGATTCGTTGCTGTCAGCGAGGGGATAATATTCTATTCGGCTAAATCAACGGAATTTGCCTCGGTGCCGCCCGTCGTAAATGAAAAAGGCATTGTCCAGGCCAAAAATGAA
>JACRIJ010000015.1 GCA_016220095.1 Planctomycetota bacterium
CCCTTAACATAACGCCATGAATGGCGTAAGTATTAGGCTTTTGGCATACAACCCCAGCCATAAATGGCTGGGCTACTATACGCTTTTATTTTTTCTATTATAACTACTATGTTAAAATGCCACCTCTACTGAGGCCTTACCAACAAAGAATTGTGGTTCAGCGAAAGGCGGTTTTCGGCTCCACCTGTGGCATTTCTCGTGTACAGAGCAACAAAAACACAAGTCAGGCGTCTAATAAGACGAGATATGTCAGTAAAATACCTGAAAATCAGTATATCAAAATCGTTGCCGGTAATCAGCATTGTCATGTGCTATATTATTAGCTTAACAGCGATTACTTTATCTGAAGCGCCTGTGAATTTTCAAGAAAAGGGCTGTGTGGAATTGCATCCGCTGGCTTGTGCTATCCATTTGGCTAAGTTTTTTGATAGCTATGAACTGCTGACAGATATAGCAATGCAGTTCTCGGAAATAGGCGAGAAATACAAGTCAAGGGAATTGCTTGAGTATGCAAACAACGGGATAAAAAAGATGAAAGACGGATATGCCAAAACCCAGTCTATTATCAAAATGGCACTGACGTATTGGAAGTTCGGAGAGAAGAATATGGCATTGCAGTTGGTGTCGGACACATTGGAGCATGCTCAATTCATAGAGGACCCCGCGACAAAATATAATCTTTTGCTCTGCATGGCGCATATTTACGCGGAGACAGGCGAATATGCAAAGGCATTTGAATTGTTGAAGAGTACAGAGGCAGAGACCGGGGATTTGCCTTCTAATAAGGAATACGCGTTTGAACGGCTTTCCGTGAGATTCATGAATGCGGATGACCCTGTTATGGCTTTAGCGGCAGTCGGGGAGATGAAGACACTGCGGAAATCGTGGGCATTTCAGGCCGTTCTTGATTTCATGGAAAAGTCCGGAAAGAAAGAAACTCTGCCGGAGGCATTGCTTCAGGCAGAGCGGGTTGCCGAAATGGCAAAAAATGAGCATTATTATTTTAATAACAGTTTAAAAAGAATTGCCTTGCTTTACATGAAAATTGGAAATTATGACCGGGTTTTTAACATTACCGGCCGAATGGATGATTATACTTTTCAGTGTGATATATTGGGCGAAATATTAAGAAAATCCAAAAGAGAGGAGCTGTTCGTCAGAGCATATGCGTCCATTCCTCCGTTGGGTTATGAAACGTCTGAAAAGGCGGTATTGTTAACTGAAATGAGCATCGGGTATTTTCAGATAGGCCGAAAAGACAAGGCATTTGAAATATTCGCCGGGGCTATGAGCAGTCTTGGGAAAATATATGATGCGGGTGACAGGGCGGCAGCGTCGGCGAAAATGGCCTTGATGTGCAGGCATTCATCGAATTTAAGAGAAAAAAGTGTGGAATTACTTTCACTGGTAATTGCATTGATTCCCGAAATACAATCCGGATGCGAAACAGGATTGGCTGCGATTGCCTGGCAATACTATGATTCAGGCGAAGAGGGCATGGCGGAAGAACTGAATGAAGCTCTTCTTGTCCCTGCCATGGAGAAAAAAAACGCATATCTGCAATCGTGCATAAGCCGCAATTACGCGGGCATGAAGGAATATGAACAGGCTATAAGGATTTCCAAGTCCATAAAAGACGGGTTTGAGAAAAATTTAACTATGGAATATATTGTTCAGATTTTAGCAGGCGTTAACAGATACGATGATGCGATGAGATTGGCGGAAGAAATAAAGGATCCATATTATAAAAGTCGCGCGTTATCTTGTCTCATTTCGAAGCACCTGGAAAATTCAGACAATGAATACGCCCTTCATCTCGCAGGTTCTATTCCGGATATGGACATCAAAAGAAACGTCTTGACTAAGGAATTGCATAAAGCCCTGATGAAAGAAGCGGACGATTATATTGAACATGGCATGAAGGCAGAAGCAATGAGTGCGCTTTCGGAGGCCTGTGAATTGTTCGGAAGTAGCGGATTTGCGTCCGAACGCGACAATTACGCGTTTGATATTGCCTGCAGATACGCAGTTCTCTATGAATTTGAAAAGGCACTGGGCCTTGCAGATGGTTCGCCTGTGGCTTTGGCAAGGATTGGATTTTTATTTTTAGAAATGGGGATTGAACCGGATAAAGAAATGAAAAAGAGTTTGAAGGAGATTATTGCAAGTCCCAGACCAAGAGCACGTTGCGGCAATTAATTGAACTGTATGGCGTTCCTGCGCAGTTTTGTCCCATCCGTCGTTTCGTTCCTCGTTGCTGGCTACTTCGTTACTATACCGTAATTTCTTCGGTCGGATTGCCGGCCTGTTTAGCCTCGCTTATACGCAGATTCTGGCGCCTTACGGCGGAGATAATCTTTTTGCGAAGTCGGATTGATTTCGGCGTGACTTCCACCATTTCATCGTCCGCGATGAAGGTGATTGCCTTTCCGAGGGTCATGGCCATGACCGGTTTGAGGATAATGTTATCATCGCAGGTTGAACTGCGCATATTGGTCAGTTTTTTCTTTTTGCACGCGTTGACGTTAAGGTCGGTGTCGCGGTTATATTCGCCGACTATCATGCCTTCATATATTCTGTCGGCGGGTTTGACAAAGAGCACGCCGCGCGCCTCAAGGTTTTCCAGGGCATAAGCGGCGGCTACTCCTTCGCGGTCGGCTACGAGCGAACCTGTAAACCGCGATCTGTAATCGCCGCGGTATTCTTCGTAATTTTTCAGATACGAACTCATAATTCCCGTGCCGCGGGTATCCGTTAAGAATTCATTTCTGTAGCCTATAAGTGAGCGGGCCGGGATGGTGAATTCAAACCTTACCCTGCCGGTGCCGTGGTTGACCATGTTTATCATCTGGCCTTTTCTCTGGGCGACCTTCATGTTTACGACGCCGATATGCGCTTCGTCGCAATCTATGAACAAATGGTCAATAGGCTCAAGTTTAACGCCGTCTTTCATTTTGAATATTACCTGCGGCTTGCATACGTTTACCTCGTAACCTTCGCGGCGTATGGTTTCAAGTAGTATTTCCATCTGGAATTCGCCGCGGCCTTTTACGATAAAGACGTCCGATTCGGACGGCACTTCAAGTTGTATGCCTACGTTTTTAAGGGTTTCTTTGCGCAGGCGTTCAAGTATTTTCCTGGACTGGACGTGAGGGCCTTCCTGTCCGGCGAAGGGGGACGTATTGATTGTGAAGATCATTGAAACTGTAGGTTCGTCAATGCTGATGCGTGGCAGGGCCTTGGGCTGTTCCCTGTTGCATATAGTGTCTCCGATGCTGACGTTTTCAACGCCTGCGACAATTATGATATCGCCGGCATGGACTTCTTCCATGCTTTCCAGCGAGATGCCTTTATATACCTGCAATTTTGTTACGCGAAGGGGATTAGACTGTCCGTTTTCCGTCATGCAAATCAGGCTGTCATTACAGCGCGCGGAACCGTTGAATACCCGTCCTATTGCGAGTTGGCCGAGGTAATCGGAATAGTCGAGGTCAGCTACCAGCATCTGGAACGGTTCTGAAGGATGGAAAGAGGGCGGCGGTATGGTTTCAAGGATAGTATCAAAGAGAACGGACAGGCTCGTGCCCGGTTCTTCAAGTGTTTTCTGCGCTATGCCATCGCGTCCTATGGCGTATAATACCGGAAAATCCAGGTCATTGTCGCCGGCTTCAA
Organism: Planctomycetota bacterium; assembly: GCA_016220095.1. GTDB lineage: Bacteria > Planctomycetota > MHYJ01 > JACQXL01 > JACRIJ01 > JACRIJ01. The sequence goes on from JACRIJ010000015.1 coordinate 3,673, forward strand.
GGTCTATGAACAGGTTATAGATGTCGTCCAATACCTGAACGGGCCTCGCGTCTTTGCGGTCTATTTTATTAATGACGACAATCATCTTGAGGCCGGCTTCAAGCGCCTTTTTCAAGACGAACCTTGTCTGAGGCAGAGGGCCTTCGGCGGCATCGACGAGCAGAATAGCGCCGTCAACCATGCTGAGACTGCGTTCCACTTCCCCGCCGAAATCGGCGTGGCCCGGTGTGTCTAAGATATTGATGCGCACATCGTTCCACCAGATGGAACAATTTTTCGCGGCGATGGTGATGCCGCGTTCTTTTTCGAGGTCCATATTGTCCATAACGCGCTCCGTGACCTCCTGATTCTGCCGGAATACTCCGCTCTGGCGGAGCATGTAATCAACCAGCGTGGTCTTGCCGTGGTCAACGTGCGCTATAATGGCTACATTGCGAATGCTTTTGTTGTGTTGTAATTTCTTCATAAAACCTGGTTAAATATGGCGTATTTCTACGCTTGTCTATAAATTTTTATTAATCCTGAATTTTCAATCCTTATCCTGAATGCAAAGATATGAATCAAATAGGTGAAATATTATACTTTATTCTATTGGAAATGCAAGGTTTTTTTGTTTATATGGGTACCGCCTCAGTCGAAGTGGGTTTATGTCATGTCAGACGAAACGATGGATTCCATACTCCTGACTTAGGATGCAGGACTTCCTTCTTCCTTCTTTGCAAGAAAAATCTGTTTAATTTCGTTAAAAAACTTGCAATTTGCCTAAACATAAGTTATAATTAAGTTGTGATAGTACACGGAACTTAACACTTTTTGGCGGAACTTTTTGCTTATGACATATACGCGGCTGAAAGTTATTTTGACCCTGTTAATTTGTTATGCCTGTTTCGGCCATATGCTCAGCGCAGATTGGCTCCAGACGGACTGGTCCGGCGGCGTAGATGCGACTGCCGTAGCAGTTGACCCTGACGACCAGCTCGGATGGACAAAATTCCAGTCCGCTGACAGCACCGTCAACCTGCTTACCGCGGGTCAGGTAACGATTGATTATCCGACTTCCTGGACTCAGGCTGCTCTGGACGGCAACCTTGAGAACGGCACGGATTTCAATATGGTCGGATTAACCTCAAATGGCGAACTCATGCTTACCGGCGATGCCACGGGCACGCTCGGGCCGCAATATTCAATGAACTTCAACACTACCGGTGCCACCAACCAATCCACCGCGGATCCGTGCATGTTCTATGACGAGCCTTCCGCGTTATATCGCCTTTATTATTCGTTTTATGACGGCGCTAACTGGTCAATAGTCTGCCGCACTTCATCTGACGGAAGGACGAATTGGTCGGCGCCTATACTTATAGATCTTCTGGCGGGCACGGACGTACGCACTCCTTTCATGTACAGGTATACTACCACAGGCCAGTACAGGCTGTATTTTGCCCGTTGGAGCGATTCCAATGTAGTCGTTGACGCTGACGGCGATGGCAGTCCATCCAACGATTACGACCATTGGGCTATATGGACTGCGCTATCCATAACGGACGGCCTTTCAGGATGGGCGCCCATGACGGATATGGCGCTGGCAGTTGACTCTACTGACCAGGCTTATTGCCCCGTGCTTTACCCTGAAACCGACGGCGGATTCCGGCTCTATTACAGCAAATATTTTTTCGGGTTCTGGCAGATATGTTTTGTCAGCACGCTCAATTCTAATGCCACCACGGGATGGGGACAGCCGTATTTTACAGGCGTAGGCCGAAACTTTACATTCCAGGCCCAGGGATTCAGCATGTTTAATCTGGATAACGGGACGTTCAGGCTGTATTTTGACTGGTCAAACAACGCATACTGGAAATTAGGATATACTGATTCCGAGGACGGAATGGACGGATGGACACAGCCGCCCGTTATAGTCACCAATGCGTCATCTTCCACACAGCCGAGGAAACCGTTCTTTTTTCAGTATTCCAATAATACATACAGGCTTTTTTATACTTCATATAATACAAGCCAGGACATTTCGGGAACGGGTTATTACGATCTGGTATATCGCGAACAGGAAACCGGACCTCCTTTTGCGGATGCCGGCGAATATACATCTGTAACATTTGATTTCGGCGTTAATGCGGAATACTCAACGCTTTTCTGGAATTCGGTTACCCCTGGGGGGACAGGCGTGAAACTGCAGATTGCTACAAGCGATGCCACCACGGGACCATTTGATTTTGTCGGGCCTGACGGCGAGGCCGATACTTATTATACCACTACGGATTCGCCTGTCTGGGCAGGCCATGACGGCGAGAGATATATACGCTACAAGGTATATCTTACTACGGATGATACCGATGTTACGCCGATTGTTTCACTTGTCAAGATAACGACCGTGCGTTCACTGGCTTCTTCGCCGTTTAACGTAAGGAACTCTTTGATAAGATATACCAGGATGTTCTGGGAAAAAAATGTGCCTGAGACGCTGTGGGACGGGGAATACGAATACGATTTTAACGATGAAAACGACTATACTGTTTCAGACCCCAAGTATATCCTGATAAAGGACGGCACTGCGCAGTTGGAGGCGGTAAATGAACTGGTTTCTCCGCAGGATGATTTTGAAGGGGATCTGCTCAATACGCGCAAATGGGTCATACAGAATTATGACGGCGCCTCTGTCGTGCAGTCCGACGGGACTGTATTGCAGGATATTGTCGCGGACGACAACGGCGGTGATGCCCAGCTTATACATACAGGCGTTTTTACCGGCGATTTTGATATTCAGGTGGATTTTAATTTAATCAGCCTGCCGGGTACTACAGCAGGTTCAGCCGCTACGATATCCGTAATCGCGCCAAGCAGTGAGCCTCTTTTGTACGGCGAAGTAATAATGTCGCGGTACAGGGATAATTCCAACAGCATTTACCGCGGTGGGATATTCAACGGGTTGGTCTGGGATTATTCAAATTTCTATTCCCCTGACAATTCAGGTATCTTGAGGATTACGCGCAACGGCGGTACGGCTACCACATATTTCTGGGACAGTAATCTTGAGCAATGGACCGCGCAATTGTCAACGGCTTTTCCTACGACGGATGTGATAGTGCGTCTTCGTTTAAATACGGCTCAGCCCGATACGGCTATGTCGGTGAGATGGGATAATTTTGTCGTAAATACAGGCACTGTGGATTACAGGGAATTGACGGCAATTCCGCAGACAGTTATCACTCAGGCAATTAATCCTGAAAATGTCACTGAGTGGACGAGTTTTACAGAGAATGCAGTAATACCCATAAATACGACTTTGCGGTACCAGCTTTCAGACGATGCCGGCGCTACGTGGTACTGGTGGGACGGTATAGAATGGTATGCCGCGGAAAACGTAAATCAGTTTAATGATGCCGCTACTATAAATACCAAGATAAGCACGTTTCCTATTACAGATGACGGTATAATGGTCAGGATGCAATTGCGTTCCGCAGACAGATGGAACAGCCCTATAATTGACAATCTTATTATAGGATATACATATACCAAAGAATCAGATGTGGGCCTGCAATTAAGGACAGCTCCGGATAACGGCGGTGTGCCGGCAGAATGGACCAATTGGCTCGGCCCTACGGAACCCGGGGATTATTACAGAAGCGGCGAAGGGCAGGAGGAAATTAACCCGTCGCATTCCGATGGAATGGATGACCAGTGGGTGCAATACAGGATATTTTTCTTCGGCGAAACACCTTTTCAGATGGCGCGCGTTGAAGAAGTGCTTATAAGATACGGGCTTTATCCTTCTACGCCAGAATTGATTTCGCCGATTAACGGAGCCGTGGACGTTTCAACGTCTCCGCCGTTGACATGGGAACCTTCGTCCGGCGCACAGCCGATAACCTATACCGTGGAAATAGATGAAACGCCTGATTTTCTTACGCCATTCGTCAATTCCAGCGGTAATGAAACCATACCGTTTTATCCGAATCTCTATACTGCCGCGACATATTACTGGCGCGTAAGGGCGGTCAATGCCGCGGGTAACAGCCCGTGGTCTGATACGTGGTCGTTTACGACCTTGTCAGGAGGCGAAACACCGGGCACACCGACGCTTCAGGGGCCCGTAAACGGCTCGGCAGACGTCAATCTGCCTATACAATTCGCATGGTACCAGACTACCGGTACCGCACCGGTCGTTTACAGGATACAGGTGGCGGATAATCCGGAATTCACAAATTCCCAGTACGACCAGTCAAACCTGAACTCCTTAACGTACGACGTTAATACTCTTTCGGGTTCATCAAGCGATAAGATTGTTTTCTACTGGCATGTAATGGCCATTAACCCCTATGGACAGAGCTCGTGGTCGGGTACGCGTACCTTCTCGCTTGATTATAATATCAATGAGATATTCCCGGAAGATACAAGGCAGACCAAGGCACAGTGTTTCCTTTCCAATGCCGGAAGGAATTCAGGTGAAATGTGGGGGCTTTTAATTGCCATTTTAATGACAGGACTGCTTTTAAAATTAAGAATTAGAAATTGAGAATAACGGACGCGATCATGAATCTGCGATCTGAGATTTAAAATTTGGGATTCGTAAAAAACAGAATGCTGAATAATTTTTATCCAATACCGGAGAAACCTGCTGTAAAGCCGGCGCAGTTAAAAGCCAGGGAGCAAAAAGATCCGTATATTGACAGAGGGCCGGATTTGCAGTATTCGTACAACAGAGATGTGCTTTACGCGCTTGTCCGCGACCCGAACTGCATTTTTGTTTTCTGGGAGTTGCCGTCCGCGGACCAGTCGCGGAATTGGGCGTTGAAAATCATCAATGTCACTAAGAGGGAGATTGCAATTCGGCCGGTCAATTTCAGCGTGCGGAACTGGTATTTTGCGGGCATACCGGCGGATTGCGCGTATTGCGTGGAACTTGGTTTATGGGAAAGGAACGAATTTTCTCCGGTGATGCAATCCAATATGGTAAAAACTCCGCGCAGTGTGCCGTCTATGGAAGTGGATATTGACTGGCCTTTTACGCCGGAGGAATTGGAAGTCTATAACAATTTAGTAAGAAGAATCACATCCGCGCCGTTAACATGTTCGTCGCCAGTGAAATAACCGTTGGGTTTTGCGATATGCGCACTCTGTGATTTCGTTCCGCCGTATCATGCGTCCGATTCGTCCTTCATTTTTCATGCTTCATACTTCGCTTCAGCGCAAGGGGGAATGGTAATAGAACAGAAAGAATCCTGCCGGTGCGCTCAGTATGACTCCGTCTATGACGTCAAACATCCCGCCTGTTTCCCTGAACAGCGCGCCTGAATCCTTTACGCCGTTAAGGCGTTTAATTGCCGATTCCACGAGGTCGCCTATCTGGGCAGTCATGCTGATTATTGCGGCAGTTGCAATAAAAAAAACCGTTCCGTAATAATCCGAAAGCAATGTCAATCTGCCGAAAGCTATCCCTGCCGCTGTGCCGAAGATAAAACCGCCTACAGCCCCTTCAACGGTTTTATTCGGGCTTATTTCAGGCGCGAGCTTGTGCCTGCCGAATAATTTTCCGGTGAAATACGCCGCGCTGTCCGTAACCTTATTTACCAATATAAGCATGAAAAAGGCATATTCGCCGAAATTGCCCAAATGCCTTAATTTGAATATGTAAAAACCCAGTCCGCATATATAGACGACCCCGAAAAAAGCGGAAAAAACGTCATATTTCTTTCCATTGCGCGCGAAAAGGATAAGGCTTGCGGTTAGGATAAGAAGCATTGCGCCTCCGAATTCGTACGCATTTCCAAATTTCATAAAAGCGCCGACGCGGAAGGTATTGAAAAGCCATTCAGAAGCGAATAAAACCGGCACTATGTATATAAGGAAAAACGGCATTTCATTGCCGCGTTTGCGGTTCATGTCAAAGTATTCGTAAAGCGATATTGTGATTGTTATTATGAAAAGCGACGTGAATCCGATGTCCGTCCTGAAATTATGGTCAAGCCACAGTGCGGCTGTTAGTATTAGTATTAGCGGCATTGCTATGAGTACCCGGGTTTTCAACGCGTATTTCTCCTTACAAGGCCATGGGAAACCATGAAGACGTCGCCCGCGCCCATGGTAATGATTACGATTTTTTCCGCGGCGCCGAATTCGAGGCAGGGGAGCGACTGCGCGAATACGCCGGCGAATTTCACTATTTCGTCAAAATTGCTTATATATTTGGCCTGAGTTCCCTTTTCCTGCAGGAGTTTGACGAGGTCAGTTGCGTGTGTTTTCTTTACCTCTTCTGCGGAATCGCGCGCGTAGAAAATATCAGGCACGAGCACGTAGTCAAATTCCTTCAGCACCTGGACAAAATCATTCATCAGCATTCTTAGCCGGCTGTGCTGATGGGGTTGAAATATCAGGCAGATGCCGTAACCGGGGTAAAATTCTCTCAGGGCTTCATAGACCGTTTTAATCTCCGTAGGATGGTGGCCGTAGTCGTCCATTACTATATTATCCCCGATTTTTCCGATTATTTCCATGCGGCGCTCAACTCCCCTGAACGCATCCAGGGCGGATTTGATTTCCGGCGAATGCACGCCGAGTTTATGCGCTATTACGATGCTTGCGATGGCGTTTGTGATATTGTGATAACCGGGAAGGCGGAGGGAGAAATTGTCAAAGAAGTTTTCTTCTTTAAATAATTCAAAATGCCTGATGCCGTCGCGAAGGCGTATATTGCGTGCCGACCATACGGCGTTTTGGTTCAGCACTCCGTACGTTTCCACGTACGATTTCGTATGCCGTGCCGCTCGGACTGCGTTGGGATTATCGGCGCATACGAGCAGGTAATCGTCGTGCCGCAGGAGCCTGATGAAATCTATGTAAGCATCCGAGATGTCGTTTATGTCTTTGTAATAGTCGAGATGGTCTTCTTCTATATTGGTTATGACTTCCATGCGGGGATGCAGGTTCAGGAAAGACCGGTCATATTCGCACGCTTCAACTACCATATTGCGGCCGGTTCCGGCATTGGAATTGCCTTCAAGGTCGGGCGCGTTTCCGCCTATGACATAGGACGGGTTTCTTCCGCTATGCCTGAGTATATGGGCTATCATGGAAGTCGTGGTTGTTTTGCCGTGACAGCCGGCTACAGCGACGGTTTCGTAGTGCTGGGTCAATTCGCCGAGCAGGGCGGCGTATTTTATGATAGGTATTTTTAACTTTTTGGCGTATGCCAATTCCGGATTCTCATCCTTTATGGCGGCTGAAATCACAATGAGTCCTGTTTCGGGAATGATATGTTCAGCGGAATGGCCCGCGAATGTCTTTATGCCGAGCGCGTTGAGTTCGTCAAGGGTTGAGGAATGTTTTGCGTCAGAGCCCTGAACTGCGTAGCCGAAGGCATGCGAAAATTTTGCCAGGCCGCTCATGCCCGTGCCGCCGATGCCAATGAAGTGTATTACGGAATGCGGCGCTAATTTGTAAATATTTCTGTTCATAGCATTTTGAAAATCAACGGAGCCGGTTTAGGTTCAAAGACTCCTGACTTAGTTTTCGTGATCCGTTTTCCGTGGCCCGCCATGCACCAATGCCGGTATATGACCCGTTTAAACGGGAAACGGTAACCGGGCAACGGGAACCGGATAACGTCCTTCCTTCTTCATCCTTCGTCTATGGGGTGGGTAACGGGATTTGAACCCGCAGCCCCCAGGTCCACAGCCTGGTGCTCTATCCAGTTGAGCTATACCCACCATAAAAAAATAAACTGCTGTGCAGTTTAGTTTTTATATTATACATATTTTGATTTTTTAGTCAAGTACTTAGCGAATTAATGTAGAAATGGCGGTTAATGTCGTACAGGCGCAGGTTGAGATCCGCATTCCGTACGCGTATCCAGCGAGTGTAACGACCCCGCGAGCCTTACTATACTGCGAGTCCAGCGGTTTCGTTAGTGGGTACGGTTTCTCAGATTGATTATCAATTCCACTTCTCCTCTGTCTATGCCGAGTTCTTTGGCTATTTCAACCGGAGGGAATCCCTTATCGTAAAGGCTATAGACTTTCTGGTGTGCCGGATACGTTCCGGATTGAGGCGCTGTCTGAATGTCAGTCTTCGTCTGCGGGGCGGATGTGAACGCAGGATTGCCTTCAGCCTTTAATTCTTCGGCTCTCTTGATAAGAGTTTCGAGCCTGTGCGTTTTCTGGTCAACTTCCTGCAGTAACTGCGTCATGACGCGGATTTTGGTGTCCATTTTGGCAAGAGAGTCGCGGGAAAATTCCTGCAATTGCACGAAGATGATATCCAGGTTCTGTCGGACAGCGTCAGGCTTGAACAGTTCTTCCTCTTGTCTCCTGTATTGCGCCGAAAGCTTCTTTCTTGGCATGTAAACTGCGAAAAAAACTATCAGAAGCCCCGCTACGAGAAGGATATAATTTGAAGTTTCCATCAGACTTGCATCCTGTCTTCCTGGCTAAATCGCCGAAAACAATTCAGTGTGCGTTACTTGTGTTTTCTGACTGTGCGTTCATCGCTCACGGTCAATTTCCAATGGCCTTTGGCCCTGCGGGTTTTCAGCACCTTCCTGCCGCCTTTGGTCTTCATTCTTGCGCGGAAACCGTGCTTGTTTTTCCGTTTCCTGTTATGCGGTTTAAATGTATCACTCATTTAATTTTCTCCTTAAGAGCTGTATATTCTATAAAAAACAAATTAAAAGTCAAGAATATTTTGCAAACGCATCGTATCGCCTCAGTAGAGGTGGCATTAAAGGACGTTAGTAGCCCAGCCATTTATGGCTGGGGTATGAAAAACTGAGAAATATGGAGGGCATTCATGTCCTTAACATAACGCCATGAATGGCGTAAGTATTAGGCTTTTGGCATACAAACCCAGCCATAAATGGCTGGGCTACTATACGCTTTTATTTTTTCTATTATAACTACTATGTTAAAATGCCACCTCTACTGAGGCCTTGCAAACGCATCCGCGATTGGTTCTATTTCATCATCAAAAACGGTTCTTGCATCCAGGATTACGTAATTATTTTTTATCCTCGCGAATACCGGCCGGCGGGACATGCGCAGTTTCCTTGCAAGCTGTTCGGCGCTTATTGAAGCGGATTGCACTTTGACTATTATGGTCGGCAATTTTTCCGCAGGCAGTGAACCTCCGCCTATGTCCGAGAAATCGCTATCCAGAGTGACCGACAGGCCGGAGTCAGCGTTTCTGATTGCTTCTGCCATAAGATTGGCGCGCTTTTCAATCGTTTCGGGGCGCAAAGCGAACATCCTGAATAAAGCGTGTTCCTCGGAGAGTCTTTCCGGATGGAGGAAGAGGTTGAGTGTTGCTTCAAGGCATACCAGGGTGAGTTTATCCGGCCTCAGGGCCCTGAAGAGCGGATTACTGCGCAGTTCGTCTATTAAGTTTCTTTTGCCGAGGATTATTCCCGCCTGAGGGCCTCCTATGAGTTTGTCCGCGCTGAAACACGTGATATTCGCGCCATCCCTGACGCTGTCCCGAACCATGGGTTCGCGGCCGATGCCGAATGCGGAGGTGTCAACCAATGCGCCCGAGCCTATATCATCCATAAGTATAAGCCTGTGTTTCTTCGCAAGTTTTGCGAGTTTTCCCGTTTCCACTTCCTCGGTAAATCCTGTTATTTTGTAGTTGCCTGTATGCACCTTCAATATTACCGCGGTTTTTTCCGTAATGGCGTTTGCGTAGTCCTTTAAGTAAGTGCGGTTTGTCGTGCCGACTTCGATCAATCTGGCCCCGCTTTGTTTTAACACTTCAGGAAGGCGGAAAGAACCTCCGATTTCCACAAGCTGGCCGCGCGATACTATGACTTCTTTTTTTTTAGCAAATACCGAAAGGCAGAGAAGAGCGGCGGCGGCGTTGTTATTGACTGCCGTGGCCGATTGTGCGCCAGTAATCTCGCATAAGAGCTGAGACACGAATCTCTCACGGCGGGCTCTTTTGTTTGAAGCGGCATCCACGGATAGGGCGGAATAGGAACGGAGTTCGTCTGATATTGCCTGCAATGCGGATGCTGACAGGGGCGCTCTTCCGAGGCCGGTATGCAGGAGCGTTCCCGTAGCGTTTACAACGGCGCACATCCGCATGCGCGCGCGGTCTTCGCAGGCAGTTTTAATGCGGTCCGCGAGTTCCTTGAGGAATGCGGCGCGGCTGTGCCCTGCAAAAGCGTTGGAATTGGCGCATATCTCAGCGCGCATTCCGGCAACGGCTGTACGTGCCAGAAATCTGACATGTGAATATCCGTATTTGCCGTATAACGCCATAATATCAGCGTTTTTTAAAAGGTCGTTTACAGGAGGTATGTTTTTCAGTATATTATGAAGGTTTTTGTCCATTGCGAATTTTAGCTATGATGGCCTGGAATCTGGGGTCATTGCGCAGGTTTTCAAGGTCAGGGTCTTTCATCATGTGGGTCGCGTCAGAGTAGCCGAGTTCTACGGCCCTGCCGAGCGCGTCAAAGGCGCTTTCAATGTCTTCAAGGTTCGCGTAACTGCAGGCGAGATTGTACGTTACAGTAGGGTCGTCGGGCAGTATTGACGCGAGTTTAAGGTCTATCAGAACGGCCTTATCATGCATCTTAAGCTTCGTGTATGAATGCCCGATAATTGCGAGGGCCGTGATATTGTCCGGGTCTGCTTTCAAGGCGGCCTCGTAAAACGAAAGTTCAAAGCGGTTGAAAGCCGAATTCAACGAAGCCTTCTTCAGATGTATCTGCGCAGTGCAGAGTGTTTTGTAATAGTTTTTTATGTCAATCATAATGAGTCTGAGAGTCTGGAATCTAACGCAGTAGTGAGTATATAGTAACGAGTAGCGATGGGCGAAGCGACGAACGAAACATGACCCTTCTTCCTTCTTTGTCGTAATCTGTGGGGTTTTATGTAATCTTGTGGTTTCGTGCGTCGTCTTTCGTTATCCGCATTTGTTCTGAAGTTCCCTGATAATCAATTCCCATTCGCTGAGGATCGGCGGAAGCTCATATTCAAGGGAGTCGGCGAGTTCAACGTATTTGGAGCCTTTTATATGCAGGGAAAGTTGTTTGAGAAAAACCGCTATCGCATCCCGTGATTGCGCGAAGGTCTTGCCGTTTACGGAGACGCTGTTAAAATCAACGATGCCGGCTGACATGATTATCTTTACGCCTTCCATAAGGGATTGCAGATTGGCTATTACCGGGTGGAGCTTTTGCATCGCGCTTTTCAGGTTGCCTTTCTGGAGGAATACCGCGGCGCTTACCGAATCCTCCTTCATTTGCGGCATTGCCTGCGTCATTTGAGTCAGGAATATTTTTACGGGTTCATTGCTGTTCATACAGGAATGGGTTCCATTTCAGGGTTAGAATTCAAAGACATATAATTTTTTTTCATCAGAGAGTATTAGTCTTCTGTATTTTGCGGAAAAGTCATAGAGAGAGAGTTTTTTGGAGTCATATTCCAGGGCGCCGGTAATTTTTCTTGTTGCCCTGTCAATGCAAATGACGGTTTTCATGTCCGCAAGTAGTATTACGTCGTCAAGGCATTCATTTACGCGTTCGTTATTGGCGTCAAGCGGCAGGAAAATAGTGAACGGCGCCGGAAGTTTATACGGTCCGGCAGAAACGCCGGTTTTTTGCGCAGTCATTTCGGGGTAGATATTTATTGAATATTGGAGTTGATTTGCGCTCGGATAGGGCTTCTGGCTGTTAAAAGCGTATAATTCGTCCTGGTACGCCTTAATCCTGGAATTCACGGGCAGGTCGGTGCTTGCCAATAATTTAAATATTCCGTTCCTGTAGCCGTAGATATTCAGAGCGGTACCCGGTCCGGGTGCTTTTGTAAACAGGATAGAATCATTTGTTTCAACGACGCCGGGGTTTTGCGCGACCCTCGGTTGGAAGGCTATTTCGGGTTCGGGCATTGCGAGGTCAAATCCCTTGATGAAACTGTTGTCCTTTTCCGGGAACAGAACGAAGGCATTGTCGCCGAATTGCGTCTCCCTCGCACCTTCTATCATAGTGCATTTTTCGATGCCGGAAAGGCAGTCAATGACGGAAAATTTCGGTTGAAATGGCTGTTGCCTTATTATCAGCGAGTTGATATGCGGGAATGCCATGGATACTGCTATCTGCGCCTGCGGCGGCGAGGACGGGTCCGTAAAAATACGTTCCCAGAGCATATTTCCGGTTGCCTCGTCCAGGCATATTATCTGCGTGGTTTCCGAAGGTCCATCTTTCCGGATAAGGGCTATGATGCCGCCGTATATGTAAAACGTTTCGGCTATTTTTAATTCGGATTTTTCCGGTACGTATTTCCATTCGGCAGTGCCGGTATCCGCGTCAAGGCAATACAGCGAATTGCCGTAGCTGAGCACGAGCTTTCCGCCGGAAGTCAATCCCGCTTTGATGTTTGAAATAGAATTTCTGTCGGATTCCTGTCCCTGCGCCGTCCTCGGAAAGACCTTGCAGAGCATGTCCATTTCGGAATTTCCGCGAATCACGGTCATGGTAAGGTTATCGTTTATGTTTTTGCCGCGCAGTATGTTCTTGAGGTCTTCGGTCGTTTGTACGGCATTATTATCAATGGAAATAATGATATCATCCGGTTTGAAAGGCAGAGGTTCGCCCGCGATATTGCCGGAAGTTTCTTTGATGAGCAATCCTTTTATGCCGCCGGTTCCGGAAAAAGGAATCAGGCCTGTTATTCCAAGCACTCCTGTGATGTCGGAATGCGACCATTTGAGTTTCGCGGTCCGCGGGTCACGGCATTCGATTGCGCTTTTACCCGTTTCGTCCGAGACAATGAAAAGCAGGAAATCCTTTCCCGCGGAATGTATGTAACCTTCTGTTTTTACGGCGCATAGAATGTTTTTGCCGTCGTTTGTCTTAGGCAGTTCCGCTAAAGGCGCGTTGAAATCCGAGGATGTTATTGCCGGCGGCATCTCGGTTTCAGACCATAAATCAATGAGCCGGCGCAATCTGCCTTTTTTTGAGTCAACATAAGAGCTTATGATGGTTGAAAAGTTGCCGGTTACGATTTCCCTGTCATGGAAACGCGCGGAGATTTCATCAACAATTTCAGAAGCGAGGTCAAACCGCGTCTTCTTTTCATAATATTCCTCCGCCGACATCAGCAATTCGGCGTAGTGCGCCGAGTGCGAAAAATACTGCCTGTACAGCGAAAAATATTCCCGGAATTTTTCATTGCCGCGTTCCATGGATTGCAGGGTGAGTTCCCGCATCATCTGCTCGGCCTTTTCGGTGAAAGGATACTGCAGTATGAGCCGGAGGCTGTCTTCCGGATGTCCGTCTTTCGGGAGTTTCAGCAACAGTGCTTCAAATTCCTGTCCGGCAGCGTTGACGTATCCGGGGAGGTCTTTTTTGTTTTCAATGCAGTTTCGCAGTATTTTCGTTATCTGGTATGCGGCGATCCCGGAGGCCTTTGTCCGCGTGTTTACTTCTATAAGGGATTCGTCGGAAGACGGTTCATTTGTAGGGTCAGCGACGACGATTTGCGCGAGCCGGCTGTTTTTCATTATCGCGTGGTAATTCATGATTGCCGCCTGGATGTTGTCGTTTTTCTGGTTGGCGTAGGCTATGCCGAGCATCGCGACAGCTTTTTGCTCATCTGTTGCCGCGCATTTTAGGGCCGCGGTAAAGTAATTGGCCGCGCTTTCGAAAAAATTGCTGTTCAGACTGCTTTTCGCGTTGATGAGGTGTATCTGGTACAGGCCGCTGCTAATCTCAAGCTGGAGTTTTTCGCTTTTGGTTTCATCGGCGAATTTCAGGCCCTTGGCGGCGTATTTCAATTCGTAAAGCGTGTCGTGGAAATTATTGTTCGCGAAGAAAAGCCTGGCCATTTTGATATGGTATTCGGGGTTTATGAAGAACAGGTTTCCAGTGAGTTTCTTGTCTCTGATGCGCGCCATTTTAATGCTGTTGAGAAGTATTTCAATGGATGCGTCATAATGGAATGATAGCGGGTCCATGAAAAGCAGGTTGGGGAACCGCAGATAAACCGGAAGGCGAGCGGCTGTAGTTATAAGTTTGTCGGTTAAGATATAATTTTTCAGGTATATTTCAGGCGCGACGGTTTTCAGACCGTTTTGTTTGGCGTAATTGCGCTTGAATGTTTCCGAGTCCTGGAATCCGCTTATCCTCTGCGTAGAGACCGTGATAAGCCGGTCGGACGTTATGATTAAGGAGCCCGGATTGGAATTGTCCGGCAGTGGTATGTTGCCGGGGTCTTTTTTTGCCGCGTTCAATTTGAATCTCAGTATGCTGAGGAATCTTTTTCCCGGGAAATCGTTGTCATTCATTGAGCAGGGCATGTAGATGCAGTCGTCGGAAATAAACGCCCTGCCTTCGGGCTTGTAACCGAGCGATGATGAGGAACATTCTTCCTTTCCTGTGGCAAGGTGGTAACCGGTTATTTTATCGCTGATAAAATACGCTATTTTATCGCTGCTGTCATTGGGATTGGGAATTACGGAAAGGAATTCAAGCCTCGCGGGCGACCTGCCATCCTTTATAAAGCTGATAGAGTCCGTGATTTTGCCGTTTTTCGTGTCAAGGCAGAAGAAGGATGCCGAATCAATAGGCAGGAAGTATATGGAATTATCCATGACTACAGGAAAGTTTCCGATGTTATCGCGTTTGTATTGGCTTACAGGCATGGGTCCCCGGCCAATAGGGGGAGGGATTTGCTGGGGTTGTTTGCTGTGCGCGAGATAATTTGACAGCCACAGATAATTTCCCGTATAGCCGTCAACTGCTATGAGCATGCCGTAGTTGGTCAGGATGTATATTACGGATTCATTTTCTATAAGCAGGGGGGACGGGTAAGAATCCCTGCTTCCGCGGGTGCCGCCGGAGTCTCCGGGGTCATCGGGTTCAGGCAGGTATTTTTTCCATATTATGGCGCCTGTTTTTTCGTCAAAACAAAAGAGGTAATAAATAGGGGCTGGGCTTATTATAAAACCGACGGCGTAAACAAAGCCGTTCACAGCGATGGGCGGCGAAGGGAAAAGCGTGTCTTTCAATTCCAGGTCTGACGGATTTGCGTCGGTGCTGTTCCATTCGTACCTGCCGGATGCCGAAGGATTGGTATTGACGGCCGCTATGAAACTTGCCTTTTCTATCGCGTTTTTCTGGTACCTGCCCCACATGTTGGCAAAGAGCATATTCCCGCTCGCGTTGAAACAACAGCCGAAAATAGCGTGTGTCCTTCTGTATTCAGACATGTATTTGCCGTAAATCTCATTTGCCTTGAGTGAATTCGCCGTGTTTTCCGGCTGTACCCAGAACAATTTGCCGTTTTCCATGTCAAGCGCGTATACACTGCATCCGTCATGAAAATATAATATTTCATTTTTATAAATCGGCAGAATGCATATATTGTTTGTTGAAGACGGTGAAGGAATTTGCGGCGGGTTTACGAAGGTGTCGTCCTGAGGTTTTTCAGCAGACGGCGGAAATGTCCATGTGCGCACCGCGGTTCTCGCGTCCGATGCAATGCTCTTGCGGCCGGACAGGGAACCGCCGCCCGAATAAGCCCACGTATTCCGTTCAATTCCAGCATTGCCGCCGCGGTCAGCCGGCGCGAAAGTTGAATTGACTAATCCGAGCGCGTTTTTGACCGTTATCTTTTCACCGGCTAATTCAATTTCGTTTTCGTAAAAAGGCTGGAGCTCGGCGCAGGCGGACTCATATCCCGGGGCGTCGCCGAGCAGTTTTTTGCAGGCCGCGATTTTTACCATTACTGCCGTAAGGAGAAGCTTGATTTCTTTCTGCGCGTAATGATTGCGGATTCTTTTGTAGTGGTATAAGGCGCGGCTGATGTTGGCGGAATTAAGGTAATAATCTGCGAGATAGGCCGTAATGTCCAGGCCGTAGGACGTGTTGAAATAGTTTACCGCTGTTTTTTCCAGGAGTTTGACGTCGCCTTCGGCCTTAGCCTTCCTGAAAAGCCCGAGCGCAACAGGGTCCGTGATTTTACGGTATATCCGCAAATCTTCCTGCGGCATGGAAGCGAGTTTTGAATTGAAATAATCCTGTATGCCGCTGTAAATTATGTTTTCCCTGTTGATTATGAAATCCGGAGATTTGTCAAGGAGTTCCTGATAGAGGGTGAAGGCCAGCTCTTTTTTACCGGATTGCTCAAGTTCCCTTGCCTTGCGGAATTTTATCGTTTCCGCATCCTGCACGAAAGTCACGCCTGCAGGCATGATGTCTTCGGGATTAACCGGTTCCGGACTGGTTGTGTCCTCGCATATCCCGGATTGCGGCTGGTAATATCCTCCGAGAAGCAGGAATAGGAGCAGTATGGAGATTTTTATTTTACTTAATGTGTTCATTTAGTCCTGATAATATATTATTAGCATGCAAAAAGCAAGTAATTTTTTGCGAAAGCTTATTGTCTCAGTTCTGGAAATCCGCATAAGAAGCATATATATTTAAGATTTAAGAATTAGTGTCTTACGTCTCTACTTCTGCGTATTTTGTCTGCCTGAGCGGCTTTCCTTCGAAGCCATAGCGAAAGAGGAAGCCGCTTCGGTCGCCTACGCTCTCCATCCTCCGTAGCAGATCTACTGCGGAGGACGGGCAAAGCTTCAGCGACGGAGCGCAGAGGCGGGCGCAGAAGTTTACAAGCCATAGTACTCTCGTCGCGTCACTTGGCGCTCTTGACGTCCTCTGCGGCTTATTGCGTTCGTCGTTCGTTCCAACGTCTGCGAATTAACCGCTAATAGCGCTAAGTACGGCTAAATAGCAATCAAGTATTCCTGATTTCTGCCGGCTGTTTTCTTGCGTAAAAGCTGACCTGCGTATCGTCGTAATCCCTGCGGTCGGATAGGACGAGGCCGTGGAATTCCGTGTCGTCAAGCTGGCCGGTGCCGTGTTCAACGACGATTAGACCGTCCGGATTAAGGATATTGTCGGCCGTAATGCCCTCAAGCATTTTCAGGAACGATTCCCTTTCGGCGGGCGCATCTAAGTGCCTGTATGGCGGATTAATGAATATTAAGTCAAATGCCCATTTGTTTCTCGTTGCGAGCGCCGCGAAAGAGAATGCGTTTGCGTTGCTGATAATGGATGCGTTTTCAAGGCGCAGTTTGTCCAGATTTTTTCGGATCACTTGGGAGCATTCGTGGTCGTTTTCCACGAAGACACAGCTTTTAGCGCCGCGGCTCAGGGCCTCTATTCCTATACTGCCGGTGCCGGCAAAGAGATCCGCTGTTACCGCTTCGGGCACGTAGATGCGGATGATGTCAAATATTGATTTTTTTACCCTCGCGAGCGCGGGACGTATTTTTTCGCCCTCAAGGCAGTACAGCCTTGCGCCTTTGGCAGTGCCCGCAATGACACGGATGTTGGATTGTTTCATAGGAGTTACGGGGTTTAGGGGTTACGGGATTTGTAGTAGGGGCGAATGGCCATTCGTCCTTTCTACGAGGTTTAAGGGTTACGGAGTTTAGATGTAAAAATCAGGATTTTCAGTATAAATCCTAATTCTTACATCTTATATCTTGAATATGATATTATATTCTTTTGAGCATAAAATCAATATTTTCATATAAACATTTGCAAATTTTCCACTGCCTATGGTATAATATAGAGTATGAAACCAAGGCAAATTTCCTATTATCTTGAAAAAATCAAATCCGGCATTGAGTGCCGCGAATACGCAAAGGCGCGGAATTGCGGCGAAACAGCCATGAAGAAGCTGCCTGCATGGACGGTTACTCCTCTGGAGCAGTATCAGTTGTATGCGCGGCTTGCTACGGCGTATTTCGTGCTCTCGGAATACTCGAAATCGCTTGATTTGTTTTACAAGGCGAACTTTCTCGCTACTGCCCATGACCTCGGCCGCAAATATGTTTTTTATACGTCGTTCAGAATAGGCAATAATCTCCTGCTTACGATGAATGTTGACCAGGCGCTCCGCCAATTCAATATGGTTGAAAAGTATTACCTTAAATATGAAAAGGATTTTGAGGATGAGAATAAGGGGAAATACATAGCACTTCTTGCGGATATGGCCTATTGTTATGTGTACAAGAACGAAATGGAATCGGCAAAACAGATAATTGACAAACTTGCCGTTTTAGAAGACAAGTTTCCTGAAAAACTTTCGCTGATGGATTACAATCATCTCAGCGGTGAATATTATTTTGCCAACGGGAAATACGATAAAGCATGCGGGCATTTCAAGGCCTGCGTGGATATTGCGAGGGAAGTAGATTCGCTGACAGGGGAACTGTCGGCGAAGATACATATTGCATGCATAGACCTTTTGCAGAACAGGCATGAAAGCGCTCATAAGACTATGCTGAAAATATTCAGAGTCGCGAGCCGCCACAAGATAGTGGATCTTATCTGCGAATCAGGGCTTTTGCTGTGCAAATATTATTCCCTTAAGAATATGCCGGAAAAAGAGGCGGATATTGAACACCGCATAAAGCCGGTTTTAAACAAGGTTGACATAGTATGGATGTATGAAAAGACGCGTGAATTGGAACATTTGTACAGGCAATTGAAGGAAACAGGACGCCCTGAAAGCCAAATAAATACGGAAGTGCCGAAGGTTCTCAGCAGTACCATAGAGCGCTACCGGGATATCCCGACTTTCAAGGATGTCATCATAGGCAGTTCCCTTAAGGTACAGCAGATATTCAACCTTGTCGGAAATGTCGCGCCGACCGACCTGCCCGTATTGATACAGGGAGAGACCGGGACTGGCAAGGAATTGGTCGCGCGTTTGATACATCATAACAGCAGGCGTTCAAAGAACGTATGGCTGGCCTTGAATTGCGGCGCGCTTTCAGATCCGCTCCTCGGAAGCCACCTTTTCGGCCATACCAAAGGCGCTTTTACCGGAGCCTATGAGGATAGAAAGGGATATATCTCTCTGGCCTCTGAAGGCACGCTCCTGCTTGATGAGATTTCAGATATGTCGTCGGAAATGCAGCAGAAATTGTTAAGGGTGCTGGAGGAAAAACAAGTCTGGCCTATCGGGTCTGAAAAACCCCTGGCGATAAATACGCGTTTTATTTTCGCGAGCAACCGGAACGTTGAAGAACTTATAAAGAAAGGCCGTTTCAGGGAAGACCTCTTTTATCGTATCAATACGATAACGATAGAAATGCCGCCTTTGAGGGAGAGGATGGATGACCTGCCCGGACTTGTAAGCCATTTCCAGAAATTCTATTTCGAAAATTCAAGCGGCATGGAATTTACGCGCGGTTTCTGGGATGTCGTGAACGCGTATCCTTGGCCCGGCAATATACGCGAGTTGGAAAACGAGATAAAAAGAATTTGTACCTTGCATAAGGGCGTGCGTATAGTAGATGAGACTATGCTTTCGGGATATATAAGAGATTTTCAGACAGTACGCCAGGCATCAGCCGATACCATGACCTTAAAACAGGCAACGAACATGTTCCAGAAGGAATTAATGCTTGATGTGCTGAGAAAAAACAATAATAACGCCGGAGAGGCCGCTAAAAAACTCGGTTTTAACAGGTCAAGCTTCTATAGAAAATTAAAACAACTCAACATTGAGATTTAGTGATCTGGTGATTCAGTGATTGGCGATTGACGGACGATCGATCGAAGCTTTCTTTAGTTTCTAACCGATAGACTTCCGCGCCTGCCTTCGCGCTCCGTCGCTGAAGCTTTGCCCGTCCTCCGCAGTAGATCTGCTACGGAGGATGGAGAGCGTAGGCGACCGAAGCGAAGCATCGGCTTCGTGCTTACGCACCAAAGCCCGCCTTCGCGCACCTGCGTGCCAAAGCACTACGGTGCGTAGGCACGAAGCCCGCTTCGGTGGGCGTAGGAAGGTGCTTCAGCACGCAGGTGCGCGCAGGCAGGCAAAAAACACAGAAGATTTACACGAAAATTAAC
>JACRIJ010000016.1 GCA_016220095.1 Planctomycetota bacterium
AAGGAGGTGGTAGAATATCTTTATCAGGAAAAATTATGCGCTATTCAGTACAAAATAAAGCCGAAAATCGGTTAGAAGAAACTTATGAAAGAGTCAACCAATTTCAGACCCGAAATGTCTCAAAAGGTCCCAGCCCGCACATTCTACGCAACTCCTTCTAAAATGTCAACGTTTTTCTTGTTTTTTCTTGTTCAAATTTGGAATGCAAAATGCATGTCGCCATGAAATATTTCATACCTTTCGGGGTTGGAATTCTTTATTTCCTGCTCAGCAGAGGTTTGCACCCCTGCCTAAACGCTTCTCACCCCTTCGGAGTTAACTTTCTTTCGCATGTCACCCTAAATCACCTTTGGCGATTTAGCGTCCTTCCTCCTCCGTTTTTCCTCCTTCCTTCTTCATCAGTGCCGTCCTTCATTGCTCGTAGTAAATTCATATTTTCTTTCCCCAGGGCTATGCCCTGGGCTGTAATATTATGCCCCTTTGGGGCCTCGAATATTTACAATTTTTAATTTGATATTTTCAATTTACAATAGATGTCAAAATCCCATCCCTATCTTCCAATCTGTAATCGTCTGCCATATGCCGCTCCTGACGGAGCTCCTATTCCCTGATTGCCTTTTTTCTATAAATATGGCGCTCCTACGGAGCTTTCGTTCCATTCGCCGTCCGTTGTTCATATGCCACTTGCTCACCTATCGCCTTTCATCGTTGTCCTGCCTCTCCCTTCTTCCTGCTTCCTTCTTATTTTTTTGCCATGGGAATCCTTAATTTCTTCTTCTTCGCGACCTCAACGGCCTCGTCGTATCCCGCGTCCACGTGCCTCATCACGCCCGTGCCCGGGTCGTTCGTTAAAACCAACTCCAGTTTTTTCGCGGCCAGCTTCGTGCCGTCCGCTACGCTTACCTGCCCGGCATGCATTGAATACCCTATTCCTACGCCGCCGCCATGGTGTATGGAAACCCACGTGGCTCCGGACGCGACATTCAACATCCCGTTCAGAAGCGGCCAGTCCGCTACCGCGTCACTGCCATCCTTCATTGCCTCAGTCTCCCTGTATGGGCTTGCAACCGACCCGCAATCCAGATGGTCTCTGCCTATGACAATAGGCGCGGATATCTTTCCTTTTTTCACAAGGTCATTCATTATTAATCCCATCTTGTCGCGCTCCTTGTAACCTAACCAGCATATCCTCGCGGGCAAGCCCTGGAAATGCACCTTTTCTCGCGCCAGGGTTATCCATCTTTTCAATGATTCATCTTTTGGAAATGCCTTCAGCACAGCTTCGTCCGTTACGTAAATATCTTTCGGATCGCCTGAAAGCGCCGCCCACCTGAAAGGTCCTTTGCCTTCGCAGAAAAGCGGCCTTATGTACGCAGGCACAAATCCGGGATAATCAAATGCGTTTTCCACGCCCGCAAGTTTTGCCTGGCCCCGAAGATTGTTGCCGTAATCAAATGTAACCGCGCCCATCTTCTGGAGAGCCAACATGCCTCTTACGTGTTCGGCCATGGATTCGTATGACATCTTGGAATACTTCGTCGGGTCTTTCTTGCGCAATTCAAGCGCGTCCTGGTATGAAATCTTATTCGGCACATAACCGTTGAGCGCATCGTGCGCGCTCGTCTGGTCGGTCAATAAATCCGGCACGACGCCCCTGCGCGCCAATTCAGGAATAATATCCGCCGCATTTCCGACAAGCCCTATGGATATGGCATCTTTGCCTGCCTTGGCCTTTGTTACCATATCAAGCGCCGAATCAAGGGTCTCGCACATTACATCGCAGTAGCCGCTTTGTATCCTGCGCCGTATCCTTTCAGGGTCAACGTCAATTCCAAGGAAAACCGCGCCGTTCATAGTTGCCGCGAGTGGCTGGGCGCCGCCCATGCCGCCTATGCCCGCGGTAACTACAAGACGGCCCTTCAAACTGCCGTTGAAATGTTTCTCTGCCGCGGCCGCAAACGTCTCATAAGTGCCCTGCAGAATGCCCTGCGTGCCGATATAAATCCAACTGCCGGCAGTCATCTGCCCGTACATCATAAGACCCATGGCTTCAAGCTTACGAAAATAATCCCAATTGCCCCAGGCAGGCACGAGATTGGAATTGGCTATGAGCACGCGAGGCGCGAATTCGTGCGTCGTAAAAACGCCCACGGGTTTGCCCGACTGGACAAGGAGCGTTTCATCGTCATCCATTTTTTTCAAAGTATTGAGTATTGCATGAACGCAATCCCAGCTCCGCGCAGCCCTGCCGGAACCGCCGTAAACGATAAGGTTTTTCGGGTCCTCAGCGACTTCAGGGTCAAGATTGTTCTGCAACATCCTGAAAGGCGCCTCGGTCTGCCATGATTTGCAGGAAAGCCTGGAACCGCGCGGCGCCCTGATGGGCTTATATTCAAATGACATATAAAAATTCCTCCTGAATAAGTAATCCCCTCTCCCCTTGCGGGAGAGGGACAGGGAGAGGGACAGGGAGAGGGGGAAAATGTTTTTCACCCTCCCCCTATCCCCCCTCCCATTAAGGGAGGGGGGAATTACTTCAAATAGCTTAAGTATTGCAAATAATCTATTTCTGCTATATAACCGAAAAAATCTTATATCTTAAATTTATTACTGTTTCCTGTCTTCTATCCCCTGTGTTTCTTCATCTATAAACCGCCCTATCCGGCGGTATTTCTGGTATCGTTTTTCAAGCAATTCCGGTATCGGAACCGTTTTCAATTTATCCAGCGCGTCTATAATATATTTTTTCAATATTTCAGCCATATCCTTGTGATTCCTGTGCGCGCCTCCGAGCGGTTCCGGAATGATATCGTCCATGATGCCGTTCTGCACAAGGAATTGCGGGGACAATTTCAAACTGCCCGCGGCTTCAGGCGCTTTCGCGCCGTCGCGCCAGAGTATAGCCGCACAGCCTTCCGGTGAAATAACGGAAAAGTACGCGTTTTCAAGTATGGCAAGGGTATCGCCAATGCCTATTCCAAGCGCGCCGCCGCTTCCGCCTTCGCCGATTACGATGCAGATAATAGGCGTTTTCAATACGGACATGTCGTAAATATTTTTGGCAATCGCATACGCCTGGCCGCGCTCCTCAGCGCCTATGCCAGGATATGCCCCGGGAGTGTTTATGAATGTCACTATAGGCAGATGGAATTTTTCGGCAAGTCTCATTTTGTCCATTGCCTTCCTGTAACCCTCGGGATGCGCGCTTCCGAAATTGCATACGAGGCGTTCCTGTGTGTTTTTACCTTTGCGATGGCCGATGAGCATGAACTTGCGTCCGGCAATCCTTGAAAACCCGCAGATGATAGCCTTATCGTCCTTATAGGCTTTGTCGCCATGGAGTTCAATAAATTCGTCAAACATCAACTGGATGTAATCCGTTGTCGCGGGCCTGTTAAGGTCGCGGGCGAGAAGCACCCTCTGCCAGGGAGAGAGGCTGGAAAATATAGTCTGTTTCAGGTGAATGGTGCGTTCACGCAGACGTGTTATCTCGCTGGAAAGGTCAATCTGCGTCTTACTTGAATAGTCTTCAAGCTCCTTGATTTTCTTTTCCAATTCAACAAGCGGTTTTTCAAAATCCAAACGATATTCTTCGTCCATTTCGATGATTATACTAAAAAAGACGAAAATGTCAATCATTTGAACAGCGGAACAAAAAACCTTCGGTGCGAAAGCATAAAACGTATAAGCCCTAAAAACGGATAAAACGTATGGCCTATATCTTTAACAATCTACAACTCACTAATTAATCAACGCTTGACCAACAAACTTTTGAAGCTGCTTTTCAGGTATAGTTCTATACGTATTTCTTAAAGCTTTACTTATCTTATCTGAATATTTACTTATATAGGATTTTATTTTCTTTAATTCCTTGTCTGATAAAATCGGACTATTCCTATAAGACGCTAACGGCGGCTCAACTAAATAAGAACCCCTTTCATAATCTGGTGAAGGCATAAAAACATGAATATGCGGTGGAGCATGATCTCCCGGATAAATATTAACCTTGCAGCCGTTAAATACAGGAAAAGGAATTCCATATTTTAACCAAGCAGAAGAGGACTTATCGGTTAAAATATATTCGGGAACATCTTTGCTTGAAATTATGAATGGTTCTGTATTAAAAAATATGTTATTCGTATCATCGCTAACTTTATCACCAACTACAGTCTTTATAAGAGAAGACAATCCTTCTCTAAAATTCGTATCCGCTATATAGTTTGCATATGCTCGATATCCATCGGGCAAATCCTTCAGCATCGTTTCAAGCTTCTTCTTGCTTCCTTTTCGACCTTTAACCCAATTGAACCTGTTAAATTGTATAGCGGTGGCAAGGGATTCTTCCAGGTTGTTAATCTGTGCCTTTTGTGACTGATAAGAAAGATAATAAGCTTTATTGTCTGACAATTCAAGTGAAGTACACATCATTTCCACCAAAAAATGAAAAAGCTCATGATTCCTAACTAAGGCAATAGTCTTTCTAAAAATATTTGTATCAACGGGGACACCGAAAACTTCTTCTGCAAAACAATAAATGCCTTCTGCGTCATAATAGATTCCCCATTCGTCTGCATCGTGGGTATGAAAAGGTTTATACCATGCAATGGCTTCTATGCCTTTCTCCTTAATATCAGCAGAAATCTGCTCTCTGTTAATGCCGACCTTGTCTGGTTCTAATGAAAAATCATATACTCCGTCCCATTCGTTTTTAGTTGGCAAGTCAACTACTTCATGAGGAAAGTCTTCCTGTTGAGAATCCAAAACAAATGTAGATTTGATTAAAGTCTGTATTTTTCTGTCTTCTTTTTCTAAAGACGGCTCTTCTGTTTCGCTTTTTCTTCGACAATTTTCAATACTATTTAGCTTTGACTCAAGTTTTAATAGAGTTTTGTTTACATTGATTCCATATTTCATAAAATTCCTCTTATTTCAATGGATGCCTCGCCAGTAACGAATTAACGTAAATTTAATTCCGAAAGTATCTTGAAACTCATATTCATTGCAACACTTGTATGGGGTATAAGCACATACTTCCATTGCTTTCCATCGTTTTTCACATTGAAATCAGTGACGACCTCGCAATATTTCCTGCCTGCATTGGCTTTCTCGCGGACGTCTTCATCGTTTATGTCCGTTTCCGCCTTTATCTCAATCATATAAATCCCATCCTGCATTTCTACGATAAAATCCGGTGTGTATCTCTGCGAATTATGCTTCCAATATATTGAAAATTGCGCCTGCGCCGGCCGGAGCCATCTGAGAACGTCTTTGTCCTGCTCCAATATTGCAGAAAAATCCTTTTCGGTCTTCGAATCAAACTTGTATAGATTATGACATGCTTTCTTAAATCCGCCGAAAATCTTGGACGGAATAGTATTCGTTGGTGTTATCGTTTCGGTATAGTGATACACCTTGTCAACAGTATATTTTGAAAAGTTATGCGGTTCAATTTTTGTGAACGGGTAAATTACCGGCTCTTCAAACCCGGCATTTTCTAAATAAAAATACTGCTGTAATTGAACGTAAATATATCTGCCGATTTCGCGTTTATGGTACAGGATTATATTCCGCAAATCATCTTCACTTTTGCCGCTTTTCAGCTTCTCAATTGCCTGCTTAGCCAGCTTGTACAGGAGTTCCGACTCGCGGTCATAATCCACTTCGGGATAATTAACGAGCTCATTGACAATAATGTTTTCAGTACTATCCCGCACTACGCCAATGCCGATACTCTGAACTACTTCGTTTTCGTTTGTGCGAAGTGTTCTGCGAATAATTTCTTCAGAAACCGGCTGATAATTCAAGCCGCTGACATCAAGGTTGAAATCATGGAAACCGCACTTGACTTCGTTTTTCCGCGCAATAACTACGCGGGGAATTGAGATTGTTTTGTCAATAAACTTGTCAATGACAACTTCGTAGTCCTTCTCGGCATCTTTTATAATTTCACTCATAAAAAGATTCGGTTCCGTTTTAAGCCGTTCAATCATCTTTCCAAACACTATCTTGCGAACCTCAGCGCTTTTCAGTTGATTTATATTTTTCAACTCGCCTCCCAGCACGCTTACCGTATCCATAATTGACTGTTGTGCATCAAGTCTGAATGTCTCTTTCTGCCGGTCGGCGTCATTCTTGATTTCGGCGATAGCTTGCCGCTTATGCGCAAATTCATCATCCATAACCGAACCAGCTGTAACCACCTCTTGCGGCGGCGCTAATGATGACGGGTCTATTTCTATGATATTCTCCTTGCGAATGATGGAGTTGGGGTCATTGGCCGCGTCCACAATCGCCTGAAAACGGTCATGGGCTATAATCGTAAGCTTATCTACCTTGCTGATTCCGGTACGTTTGCCATAAGGCAGGCGCAATCCGCGCCCGATAGTCTGTTCGGTTAGAATTTGAGAGTTTGCCGCCCTCAAGGGGATAATCGTATAAAGATTGGTAACATCCCAGCCTTCCTTAAGCATATTCACATGCACAACTATCTCAATGGTATTTTCGGGTTTCTCTAATACCAATAACCGTTGGACGTTTTCTTCTTTCTCCCCGCCGCGCTGATTAGAATGAATTTCCATTACCTTGCCGCGATATCGTCCTTCAAAGAAACGGTCAGATTCAATCATGGTTCTGATTTCTTTGGCGTGATCGGTATCTCTCGTCACTACGAGGACAAAAGGCCGAACCAGGCGGCTCCCGGTATCGCGGGCATAAATGTCCAGCGCTACCTTGGTGTCCTCATGGATACGGATACCATCCTCCAGTTTGATTAAGTCCAGTTCTTTTGGGTTATCGCGATACTGATCGGGATTAAAATCCTTACGTGTAGCTACCGCCGGTTCTTTTACAAAACCGTCTTTTAACGCCAATGCCAAAGGATAATCAAAGACGACATTCTTAAACTTCTCGCCGTTCATATCTATCGGTGTGGCGGTTAATTCCAATCCCAATACCGGCTTCAATTCATTAATTGCCTTTAGCCCCGCATCCGCACGGTAATGATGTGATTCATCCATCAAAAGTACGAGATCCGGTAGTGAGGACAGGTAGTTAAAATATGACTCGCCAAGGTATTCCGATAGCCTCTTTATTCTCGGCTCTCGTCCCCCGCGAACTTCCGAATTGATTTTTGAAATATTAAAAATATTGACATGTACGCTTTCCTTAAAAAGCGTAGCCTGACATGTCTCGGCATAATTATCGCCTGTTATCACCGAAGGCGAGGTGACGGTAAACTCAGCAATACCCTTAAAAACATATTTGGGGTGATTCGGATCGCTGAACTCTCTGATCAATTTATTGTATATAGTCAGATTCGGAGCCAGAACAAAAAAGTTCTTTATGCCTTTGGCAGTATACAGGTAAGTGATAAACGCGCCCATCAGACGAGTCTTGCCTACGCCGGTCGCCAGAGAAAAGCAGACTGATGGGAAATCCCTCTCAAAGCTTGAGCAGGTTAGATAAAGCGCCTTTACCCTGGCAAGCTCCGCATCTGCATCTGCGCCTTTTTTCAATGCCAGAATATCGGCCAACTTGCTCAATATTTCTAAACTGTCCGTCTGGGGTTGTCGCAAGCTCAGGCGGTTTTTAATGATTTGAGCTTTATAATCCATACAACGTTTTCTTCCTTAAACAGGATTTAGCGGATATCTCGCTAAAGCGAAGCTGCAACACTGTAATATTTTTGCTTGGGACTGTTTGGCTTATCCGGTATTGTCAGCGCAAGCAATCCTTTTTTAATCAAAGGATTTAGTATCTCTGAGCGAAAATGTTCTCTATCTCTTAATCCCAACAATTCCTGTATTTCTCCTCTGGTTTTGGGTTTAACGCAAAATGCTAAAACTCTGCTTATCTTGTCACCTTCAACTTGCTGGGTGACTTGCGGGGTAACTTGCTGGGTAGCTTGCAGGATGGCTTGGTCACTAACTTGTGGGGTCGTTCGCACGGACAAAGGAATAATCGTCTTAAAGATGTCACCTTCTATCAATTGAGGCTCTGCTCCGGCATAATCCATGCCATATTTAAAGAGGTTCTTAACGCCTGAGCCGAGTTCATCTGCCCGGCCGATTTCCTTAAAGAACCGCGCTATCACCGGATTTTTGGGGAACGGCGAGAAATTAGCAGGGTCTATCAGACCGTGGCCGTGCGGCTTATTGCTGTTTTCCGTATAAACCCGGTTCTTTTCAATAATAAATTTAGCCGGAAAAGGATTCAAATATTCCCTGTGAATCAGAATATTCCCGGCCACCTCCCGGAATATGTGGTCTCTAAGATTTATCCGATGGTCTTTTTCCAGATAAAATTTATCCGGCAGATGCTTGGCCGTAAAAGCCATCAGGCGGTCATAGCTCTCAATTAGATTGGTGCGGATGTCGTCACGGTCGTCATACCGGTCGAGATTTTCCCGGCGCAGAATCGCGTCGGTGCGGAAATGAGGCAGGATGGATAAAATAACATTATCTTTGCCAAGCAGAAGCACGCCGGCCAGGGTGAATCCCTGTTTGCCGCTTTGATAATCCTTCAGATACAATTGGGCGCTTTTCAGCAATTCCCTATCGTTCATCTCCAGCCACGGATGATTGGGCTTTTGGTTCCCGGCCAGTTTGCGCGCCCGGGCAATCAAATCCTTCCTCAAATCGGTTATCTTAACAAAAGGATAAACCTTATTTTCCGAATAGGTGGTTTGCTTCTGGACATAGAGCTCCGTGACCAGATAGGAATTATCGGTAATATCAAAATCGCCGTCCTCATTACGGTCATAAATCCGGCCGTTACAGCGATGCACCTGCGAACTTTCAGGAATGTAGATATATAAAATAGTCCGGCCGCTTATCTGAATTTCTTCAATAGTCAGGTAAAACGCCGGGGTAATCTTCTGCGGGTTATTAACGGTCGTGGCAAAATCCTTTTTTATCTGCTCAATACAATTGCGGTCAATTCCGGTTATCCGGCCATGATTATTAACGCCCAAAAGAAGTATGCCTCCCAACCTATTTAAAAATGAACAAACTGTTTCAAAGACATCCTTACTGAGGGAATTCTTGCACTCCTTGAACTCCACCGAAATCCCCTCGCCCTGCCTGATAAATTCCTTTATCTTAGATGTTTTCATATCGTATCCTCATCGTTTTCGGCCTTTATTATATTCAAATCGTAATTATCCTTGCCGAACTCGCACTTGCCCAATACCATTTGAGGTATCTTTTTGACTGTAATATTACTATGCCGCTCCTTGCATCCCGGAGCAAACGCCTTGGCGCAGATAAGGAGACTCTCATCGCCCTTCATTTCCTCATGGATTTTATCCAATTGTTCAACAGTAACAAAGGAAGTAGTCACAAAGATATAATCCGATTCTGTGGATCTACCCTGTTTCCAATAAATTCCTGCATCGGGAAAGAACTTAAATCCCTCGTGCTTGCACATCGCCGCGGCCAGCATATTGGCGTTATACTTCTCGTCAATAACCCAATTGTTGTATTTATCCTTACGAAGCAGGCTCGGCGCTAATTCATAGAACTTGAATCCCCCGCCGCCGCGCCAGTCAACAATTTTACTAATACCGCCATTATCTGCACCATCTACAACAGTTTTCAGACGTTTTTGCACATGCGTATAAGCATGATCTCCCATTTCTATGCCGATATGTTTTCGTTTCATTTTATGGGATACAGCAGAAGTTGTTCCAGAACCAAGAAAACTATCTATGACCCAATCGCCCTCTATAGTAGCAAGCTTTAGCACCTTCTGAATGAGTCGTTCTGGTTTGGGGGTAGCAAAAATATTTTCTTTATTTGTGCGGGCTGGGACCTTTTGAGACATTTCGGGTCTGAAATTGGTTGACTCTTTCATAAGTTTCTTCTAACCGATTTTCGGCTTTATTTTGTACTGAATAGCGCATAATTTTTCCTGATAAAGATATTCTACCACCTC
>JACRIJ010000018.1 GCA_016220095.1 Planctomycetota bacterium
AGAAAAAGGCGTCGCGCGCTACGGCGACCGCGGGGTGAATTTGTATGCCCTGCAAGACGTCGCGGCAAGCGCTCAAAGCCTGATGTTATTATGCACTGAACTCGGACTCGGAACGGTCTGGGTTGGAGCTTTTGATGAAATTAAAGTACAAACCATATTAAGTCTGCCGAAAAACCTCAGGCCTGTCACCATAATACCCGTGGGCTATTCCGCAAAGACACCCGACCCGACGCCGAGAGTATCAAAAGATGAGGCGGTGGTATTCATAAAGTGACCGGCGCCCGGCAGGCTTAAATCAGCCGCTCTTTCAGGAAGTGGCAAAAAAACGCAGGTTGTTTTAGTTACGGACGAACCGATCTATTCGTCAATACGTTAAATCCGTTTAATCCGCTGTATTCCCTCAAAACTTCAATTCCACGCCCAATACCAGATTCCTGCCGGGTTCATTACTTCCGGAACCGTGGATACGATAGTCCTCGTCGCCGATGTTTTCAATGCCGGCTGATAACCTGCAGTATTCCGCGATATTTAAACCCGCTTTTACATTTAAAATCATCCATCCGGGCGTGCCTCCCGGCGGTATGCGCTGGATATCCAGCTTGTCTTCGGGCGAAAGGCGGTCCTGCCTCCCTGCGCCGCGCACGCTGAATTCCGCCCAGTACTTTCCTTCTTTCTGCTCCCATTTGACGCCGATTAATCCCTGCAACGGCTGGACTTTGTTCATTGGCTGGGCAGAGATTTCCTGCATTGATGCCGCATATGTTGAAACCTCGCCCCTCGCATTCGCGACCCCGCCGGATAGCGCCCATTCACCGCTTAATTTATAATCCGCCTTTAGTTCAGCGCCATAAACGAAACCATTTCCGATATTTGACTTCTGCACTTCATAACTGCCGCCTATCATGGCACCGGTCGGAAAACGCATTATCATATCCGAAATATCCGTATAAAAAAATGAAATCGCCGCGTTCCATTTTTCGCCCCTTGCCTTGAAACCAGCCTCATAGGAAAGGAATTTTTCCGGCGAGAGCGAAGTATTTGGAATTTCCTTCTGGCCGCTCTGCGCTATATCGTAACGCGTCAAATCCGACAGATTAGGAGCCCTGAATCCTTGTGAGAGGCCGGCGTATAAATTATAATTCGCATCCGGATAGTAAGCTATGCGCAGATTGCCTACCGTATTGCTCCATTTGTGCGAAAGCTCTATTTGAGAACCCGTTACAGGGTCTTTTACCTTATCGGCATCCGCGCTGGCGCTTGTAAATCTCAAACCGGCGGTTAATACAACCTTCTCTGAAAGCGCCAATTCATCCTGCAGAAAAATGCCTGATAACACGTATGAAGCATTATCGGCAACAGGCCCCTGTATTTCAATCTTATCCAGACTGCCATTGGCCTTGTATTTTTTCATATAGGAATCCACGTTGTCCAGATAATATTCGGCGCCGTAAATAATCCTGCCAAATTTAAACGGAATTGTCTCCGCCTGAAACCAGAGGCCGAGGGTATTAACATCAAATCCGGATTTTTCAGTCTTGTCGTCCTTCTTAATCACAAACTGGTCTTCCTCCTGGATTTGATATGAAAGGCTGGTTTTCAACCTGCTTATGAATTTAGAATTTAAGGCGGTTTCGTATTGGACATAAGCCAACTGTCTCCGCTGGTCAAAGGAATGCCTTTTATCAGTGCCTACAGCCGTATCGTGAAAGGATTCCGAGTAGATTGTCCTGTGGGTGCGCCAGATATTAGTCTGGCTCACGTCCTGAAATGCCGCGGCAAACCTGGCATTTGGCGAGGGCGCAAATTCAAACTTGAAATCCATGCCGGCATCACTGTAGCCGGTTTTGTCCTGTAATCCGGTATCTCCGCCGGCGATGATATCGCCGTTATTTCTCTGCGTGGCGCCGAGAGAGACGCGCATTTCAGGCCCGCTCCCGCCAAAGATTGATTCCACATCCGTCCTGATAATATTTGAATTATCCGGCGAGGAATACCTGTCAAAAATCCGGTATGCGGACGCGTGTTTTTCCTCTCCTATTTTAAGATAACTTG
This sequence comes from Planctomycetota bacterium, assembly GCA_016220095.1. Taxonomy (GTDB): domain Bacteria; phylum Planctomycetota; class MHYJ01; order JACQXL01; family JACRIJ01; genus JACRIJ01. Next base: position 2,053 of record JACRIJ010000018.1, read on the forward strand.
TCAGGGCGTTAACAGTTCCGCCGATAGCGTCGCTCCCATAGAGAACGGACGCGGGGCCCTTGATAATTTCCAGTTGATTGATTGAGAAAGGGTCAACGGTATTCCAGTATTGGTTCGGACCGTCACGGAAGACCGAATTATTCAACCGTATCCCATCAACCATGAAAAGAGTCCTGAAACCCGTAAATCCGCGGATGTACGGAGACCCCATTCCTGCCGCGGTCTTCTGCACGGCTATGGATGGCTCCTCATTGAAGGCCTCAGGCATGCTCTTTACAAACAGGCGGTTCCGCAGTTCATCGGCAGTAATACTGTCCGCGCTGTAAGGCGCATTAAAAAGCGACGATTCATAACGCGAAGCCGTTATGATTATTTCATCGGCTTGAAGGACAGGCGCCGGCAAAAGCTCGTCCGCGAAAGAAAATTGCCGCTCTGCGATAAAGGCACAGCTTAAAACAACGCACGCAATCAATAAAACACGCATACAACAACCCTTAAAAGTACTGTAAAAACTTCTCTGCAACGGGTTTGTTTATAGCAAATAATGTGCCAGTATTTTCCCCTCTCCCTGCCCCTCTCCCGTAAGGGGAGAGTGGATTATTTCAAATCGCTTAAGTATTACGAAATCTCAAATCTTATATCTTAAATTACCTTCTCTATCTGCGGCCTTACTGCCTTTGTTCATTTAATCCACGCATAGCATTCATCCATAGCTATAAGGCAATAAGCAGTAACGAGCGGTTTGAAATCTTCAAACCATTTGGGATCCGTATTGACCCAACTGCCGTCTTTGCTCTGGAGTTGCGCGAGTTTATTGACCAATTCCTCTGCCCAGAAATGTTCCTTGCCGTCAGGTGTCTTCAGGGTTTTTTCGCCGTAAGCGTTAAGCGCCTTGGCGAACGTCTCAAAATAATAATACCAGCCCTTCTTTTCCAATTCAGGGTTTTCTTCCAGCGTATAGTGCTCCTGTATCCATTTATAGGCCGCCTGTACGCGGGGATCCTTCTTGTCTAAAAAGGCGTATATAAATGATTTCAGGCCTATATACGTCATACTGCCGTAAGAGCGCAATCCTTTACTGCCGTCAGGCAGTGTTATCTCGCCGGCCTTGCTCTGCATGGGGTCATAAATAAAGCCGCCGTCTTCAAGGACAGTAATATTTTCTTTTTTAAGCTGGACTGCAAGGTCATTGGATTCCGTCCTCTGCTGAACGCGATTCAGGAATCGGACTGCCTTCTGCCATGACTCATCATCTTTAGCCACGCCGGCTTCATGGAGCGCATCCAGAGACATGCCTGTATTGGAAAGGTCTGACTTTGGTTTCTCGCCGTTTTTGTCGTAACCGAATCCGCCGTAATTCATATCCTTTTCCGAAACACCCGTCTTTTCGGACCACTGGGTGGTTTTAAGATATGTGACCGCCTTGCCAATCTGCATTATATATTTATCCTTATCAACAGCCACAAGCGCCATAACGGCAATTGCGGTTTTATAATTTGCCATTTCAGGAATTCTTCCCTTATTGATAATCTTGCCGTCGTCCTGCACGCAGGATAATATATACTTAGTCCCCTTTTCAATCTGTACCGCGTATTTTGCCCTGATTTCTTTCGGCGCTTTCGCAAACGCCGCTATAATCAAGCCCGTGAACGCCACGTCGCTGTTGCCGTCCTGAGCGGCCCAGCCGCCGTCTTCATTCTGCTGTGATACCAGCCAATCCGCGGCCTTTACGTAAGTTTCATTAAAAGTCTTTAACGCCTTGTTTTCCTGCGCATTCAATGCCAAAGACCCGGCCATTGAGATAAAAATCGTAAACAGAATCAATTTTTTCATATGACAACCTCCGTAAAATTATTGTGAAAAATACCTTTTGACAATTTCTTTATATCTGTCATCAGCGCCAGCGGCTGTAAAAGGCAGTGCCGCAGTCCCGGACACGCGCGTATTCGCCGAATGGAACTTGCTGAATCCCGAATCAATAGGCGTTTTGGGGGCGAATTGCGCCACTTCCATTCCCGACTTTGCGTATGTTTCAATCAAGGCCGTGCGTGCGGATTCCAAACGCACGGAAAGCCTTTCCATATCGGCATCTTCGGAAGCGGTCTCGTTTTTCTCAAGGAATTCTATCATTGCCGCGTAGGCCTTCTCCAGATTCGCATCGTCAAGCGCCTCTACTGAATCTTTCAAAAGCCGTTTATCGGATTCGGTATCAAAGGCATATTGCATCTGCAAAAGCCTGTCTCTCAGCTTTGCGATTGCTTCATCTGAAGGAGCCGATTTGCCGAATTTCTCGCGCAATTTTTCCATGAGGCCTTCACGGGGAATTTCCCCGGAAATGCCGGCTGATTCGCGCAAGGCAATATCAAATTCCTCCTTATGCTTTGTCTTATTTATGGCTGATTCAAGATTTTTCTGCATAGCAGACAGATTTGAAATAACCTTTTCAGGTTCGGCCTGCGTTGGTTCGTTCATCGCGTCTATAAGCCTTTTCAGATCGTTTTTCATTACCCCGGGCGTTCCATCAACCAATTCTGAAAGCATATCAGCCTGCTTTGTTTGCGCATTGCGTATTAAGAGCCGGCCACTCTGCGCGGCCGGGAAAAAGCACACCGCAAGAATCATAATAAGAAGCACCGCGTGATAACGTGAATTCGCCGGCATTCTCAGGGGAAAAGCCTTATGGATATCGTGGGTTTTCAGGAATTCATCAGCCGATGAAACCGCAAATGCGGAGAGCATTGTTGGCCTGATTCCGTTTGTATTTTCATAGGAAGTAAGCACAAGTTCGGAGAGGTTGAATTTCCTGTCAATTTCACGGGCGGCCAGCTCAGGATTAACATGCATGCGCGCGTATCCCCTTGACGCGGAATATGTCGTCATCGCTGAAAATACAGTCAGGCAGATTAAACCGCTGTACGGCATGTAAAAAATCCTTGAAAGCAGCAATATGGCAAGGCTAAATGCGAGCGCCGCGAGAACTCCCCTGCTGAGATGCCTGAGGAATAATGCCTTTTGCATCCGGTTTGCGGCATAGCGCACGGAGCCGATGATTATATTTTCGTTATTTACCGTTTTCATTCTTCAGCATCTCTTCTTTTTCTTTTTCAGTAGGAACTTCCATCATCAATACTGCGGCGGTGCCCGGGGCCGGCAAGAGATTTTCATTGGCGTAGAAAACCTCATCGTTGCCGCCGTCGGCAAGAGGCGTGTCAATTATGGCCGTAGGGTCGTGCAACGTGGCGACAATAATTTTTTGCATATTAGCCGCGTATATTTCCCTGCCGGTTATCTTGCCCGTATCGGGATCTACTTCAGGTATAAATTGAGAACCAAGGAAAACCCAGCCTGCGTGCGCCATAGTAAGGCCGGTACGCCTGTTATACACGAGTTCCTCGGCGGGATAAATAACTTCCTCGCCTTTTTCATTTTTCCATTTTATTGAAACTTTGACCCGGTCGCCCACAGGAGGGATATTGTCGGCCCTCCAGCGCGGACCGCCGCCGCCGTATTTTTCCTTATCATTCAAACCGAGCAGAAGCAATCCTGAATGCAGCATGTCAGGACGGCATTCTACTACGATAATGCTTTCATAATCCTTACCGTCCACGCCGGTTGCTATCAATTCAATAAGTCCCTTCTGCACCGAAATTTTACCGTCAACTTCAATGCGGCTCTGTTTAGTATATAACCTGAGCCCCTTATCAAGTTCTTCATAATCCTTGGGACCGGTATCAGCTGACGCAGGCGAAATAATCTGGACAGGCGGGTCTGGAATCTGAACGTGCGCCGGCGGTTTGCCATGCTCTGCGGGCGCAGGCTGGACCTTCAGGGATTCCCTGTGCCGTTTTTTCATATCCTCCTTGGCTGACCGGTCCACCACGATAAAAGTCACCGTAGCGCCGGCAAGAAGAACGCATAACCAAATTATTAATAAACTCTTAATTTTCATACTGACTCCATTATAATTAAACGCATTTAGAACAAAAAAGTTCTATATATTGTAATGCAAAATTTATACCAAAGACTACGCAGAAGACAGAATACATAGAGCGGATATTTATGCATTATCACTCGGAGCATAATATACTTGGCATTCATAGCCAGCGCTAAGGTAGCCGCAACCTTTAGGTTGCGCTGTAATACTTGATTCTAAGCGCAGGCTAAAGCCTGCGGCTACTTCAAATGTCAAGTATATTATGCTCTCCGTAGTAAGTGATGATTTATATCATAAATTCGAGGCAAATTCAAGATAATTTATGAAAATGCCGTAACCCGTCTCTCCCTCCCAATAACCCCCTTCCAGTCAAAGCAGGAAGCACAATTTTTATAAAACCTCGTACAGTATATGTGTATTTTTTATACACGTCTAAGCGAATCTCAAATCTCATATCGCAGATCCGCGTTTATCCTTGACATCCGGCCTGATTTCTGATAATTTAGTAATTTAATGAACCTTTCAGGTAATATTGCGTTTATATCTATCATTAGGACATCCTACTGCTATTATGACTCGTACTGATGAGGAATTAATGTTGGCGGTCAAGCAGGGGGACCAGATGGCCTTTACCGAATTGGTTAATCGCCATCAAAGGGCGCTTATAAATTTCTTTTATAAGTTCATCTGGGATAAATCCCTGTCTGAAGACTACGCGCAGGAGGTGTTCCTGAAATTGTTTATGCACGCGAATACGTATATACCGCGCGCTAAATTTACGACCTTTATGTATAGAATAGCACGCAACCACATGATAGACAGGATCCGGCGCAACGAGGCGTCTAAGAATACTTTTTCACTTGAAACCCCGTTGAAAGACGAAGAAACCATGCTTGGAACCTTCATTGCCTCCTCAACCCCCGCGCCGCCGGAAGAGATATGCAGTAAAGAGCGTTCTGAAATCATAAAGCAGGCCCTTGACCAACTGCCTGAACATATTAAGGTCGTCGTGGTATTAAGTGAAACCCAGGGGTTAATGTATTCGGAAATTGCGGAGGTATTGAAAGTGCCTCTCGGCACGGTAAAATCACGCCTGCATTATGGGATGTTGAAATTGAAAGCTATTCTGGCCGAAACCTATAAAAAAACCGAGAACTGATATTATGGCTTGCATAAAAAAATACGACTTAATCGGATTCCTTAAAAAGGACCTGCCTGAAAAGGAAATGGCAGGTGCTGAAGAACACGTTAAAAACTGCCCTGAATGCCGGGAAGAATTGAATTGGCTCGCGAACCTCTCCTCGGCTGTTTCCAGAACAGGCGAAATAGAACCTTCAAAGGATTTCTCCAAGCGCGTAACAGATGCCCTTTCGGAGGCATTGAATGACGCCAATGACACGGAAAAAGCCGCGTACGAACAGGACAGGGCTGAAGAGGAATTGCCTCTCCTTCAATGGTTTATTCTTAAGCTCAAGGATTACGTCCAGCCGGCAGGGTCAATGCGCGCGTGGGCGCTTTCCACGTGCTGTCATCTCCTGCTCTTTATCATCATTGCCCTGATAATCATGCAGACGCCTGTGAAAGCGCCGGCTCCGGAATTTCCTATGATTGAAATCAGCCCTGTTGAGAAAACAGAGAGCACTATTTCATGGGAACCGCGGAACCCGCCTGACTGGAGCAAAAACGAAATCGGTGTAACGCCTACATTGGGACTGGCCGAGCAAATGCCATGGGATTACTCCGTTGATTTCGGAAATCTGGCTTCAGAGGAATTCTACCCGTTAAGCAGTAAGGATTTCGCGCCGATACCGCCTGTCATATCGCCCCAAAAGGAGAATTACGTCCTTAAGGTCAGGGATAAGACCAGGGCTCTTATACTCGCATACATAGCCCCGTTCAGGAACGAAGAACGTAACGAATTCCTTAAAACCGAAAACGGAAAGCTCGTAAATGAATCCATACAAAACGGCCTGAAATGGCTTGTTAAAATGCAGGATAAACCGACCGGCAAATGGCAGCCTGAATTACAGCTTGGCAAGGAGGAATATACGATAGGCATAACGGCCCTCGCGCTGATGAGTTTCTCAGGTTCAAATGAAACCCATCTGCACGGCAACCACAAAGAAACAGTTCTGAAAGGTGTTAATTACCTACTTTCACAGCAAATGAAAAACGGCAAACTTAGCGGCCTTATCGGCCCTTCAAAAGGCAACTACATGTATAATCACGGCATTGCCACCCTGGCGCTTCTGGATATTTATTCCATGACCCTGGACAAAACGCTTCTGCCCGCTCTTGAAGCCGCGGTATCGTTTATGGTTTCCGCGCAAAACGAAAGCGGCGGCTGGGGATATACCGTTGACGCGGAAATTACGGATTCTTCCGTAACCGGCTGGCAGGTCATGTCGCTTGTTTACGCTAAAAATCTCAACATCAATAAAAATCTGAATTCGGCACTGCAAAAGGCAAAAAAATGGTACGATTCCATAACTGATACCGACGGAAAAACCGGCTACCGCGAGCGAAGCTCTTATCCCAATGGATACCTCGCTCTTACTTCCGTGGGAATGTTCTGCAGGCAATTGCTGGCGACTTCCTCTTCGGATACTGAAATCCTCGCTAAGGAGGAACAGCTTTTGCTTCAGCAGATGCCTGTAAGATTCGTCAAAGGAAATGAACGCAATACCGATTACTATTATTATTATTACGGCAGTCTCGCGATGTACCAGCAAAACGGCCCGGCGTGGAAACAATGGGGAGCCGCCCTGCAGGATTCACTCCTGAATATACAGCAGACCGTCGGCGCCAATGCGGGAAGCTGGGAACCCGTGGACAGATGGAGCAATTACGGCGGAAGGTTTTATACCACTTCAATGGCAATCCTCGCGCTGGAATCTAATTTCAGGTTCCCGAGATTCAACAAGTAAAGTATTTGTGCCTTTGGGACCGTGAATCTACTACGTGACCTGTTCGGGACCCGGGATCAGAGAGACGACGTCGGGAATCCGGCGTCCGAGATCCGGCACTCGGACAACGTCCTTCATTTTTGATCTTTCGTATGAGTCCCTCGTTATATGCTACTCACTACTCGCTACTTCTTATTACACTTGCGGCATGCCCGGTTTGTTCCTTTGTTCTAATTGCTTTACTATTTGCGTATAAACAAGCTGGAGCTGATAGAGGATCTGATTGAAAAACCGTTCTTCCTGTTTTGTGAGGTTACCCTTGGTTTTGCCTTTGAGCATGACGAGGATGTCTATGGTGTACGAGGCCTGTTCAATATTTAGTTCCAACCTGTGCGTAACAGGATGCGGTTCCTGGCCAAGGCTCATCATCACCTGGGCGGCCATGCTGGAAATAAAATTGAGGAAATTGGCCTCGGATGCGTTTAATGATTCCGGCGCTTCTTCCGCCTGTTCTTCCATGCCCCCCGCGGCTGGTTGTTCTTCTTCGTGCACATGGCCGTCTTCATGGCCATGCTCGTGTCCGTGTTCATGTCCGTGGTCATGGCCATGCTCATGCTCGTGCTCGTGATCATGCTCATGTTCAGGAACCGGCTCGTTGCCTGCCGGAGCTGTCTGGGAAACGGGAGCGGATGCCGGCGTCGGCATTGGCGGTTTCTGCGGTTTTACAGCCGCTTTGCCTTTAGCCGCCATAGCGGCCTTTTCCTTTTCCATACGGACCTTGGCCTTCCAGTCGGAATCAATCTTCTTCGGCCCCTCGGTATTCGGTTTGCTTATGTCGCCATCTTTTGTCTGCATTTTCATATTTCTCCATAATAAATTTATACAAATATTGGTTCTGTACTGGCTACTACTACTTCGCAATGACCCGCAGTCCGTTTAACCGGAAACCGGGAACCGGGTCACGGGAAACGGACGTTCGTCCTTCACTTTTATGTTTCATTTTTGGATTTGAGCGCCGATGCCACGAAATCCCTGAACAACGGATGCGCTCCGGTCGGCTTGGACTTGAATTCAGGGTGGAACTGCACCGCGGTAAACCATGGGTGGTCTTTAACTTCTATTATTTCCACAAGCTCGCCTGACGGACAAATGCCGCTGAAAATAAGACCGTGTTTCTTAAATTCCTCAAGATACCTGTTGGTAAATTCATATCTATGCCTGTGCCGTTCAGCAATATTGGTTTTCTGATATGCCTTGTGGGCGTGTGTTTTTTTCGCGATTTTGCACGGATACGCGCCGAGCCGCATAGTACCGCCCATATTTGAAATCTTCTTCTGTTCTTCCATCAATGAAACGACGGGAAACGGCGTATCGGGCCGAAATTCGGTGCTGTGCGCGTCCTTCATCTTGCACACGTTCCTTGCAAACTCTATCGTCGCGCACTGCATGCCGAGGCAAATGCCGAAAAAAGGTATCTTATTCATGCGCGCGTGGTTTATTGCCTGAATCTTGCCTTCAATGCCCCTTTCGCCGAACCCGCCCGGTACGAGTATCGCGTTCACGCCCTTGAGAAGTTTTTTCGCTCCCTGGGTTTCTATGTCTTCAGCGTGGATTTTTCTCAAGCGGACACGGCAATTATTTTCTATCCCGCCGTGGATTAATGCCTCGTATATTGACTTGTAAGAATCCTGCAAACGGATGTATTTTCCTACTATCGCAATTTCAACCTCATGTTTCGGCTTAAGAAGCGTCTTTATCAGCTCGCGCCATCTGCTTATATCCCTGCGTTTTGTGCGCATGCGGAGTTTTTTCAGTATCAACGTATCAAGCCCCTGTTCTATGAAAACAAGCGGCACTTCGTAGATGCTGAAATCCACGTCTTTCTCTTCTATTACCGAGGTAATCTCAACGTTGCAGAACAATGCAATCTTGGATTTCATCTCTTCGGTAATCGGTTTTTCCGTCCTGCAAATAAGTATATCCGGCTGGATGCCGATTTCACGCAACTTGCCCACGCTGTGTTGCGTAGGTTTGGTCTTGATTTCATCGCTGGCCCGCAGATACGGCAGAAGAGTCAGATGAATAAAAAGTACATTCTGTTTGCCTACGTCAAAACCGAATTGCCTTATCCCCTCAAGGAAAGGCAGGCCTTCAATGTCGCCCACAGTGCCGCCTATTTCGGTTATCACGACATCCACGTCAGCGGCCGAAACCGATTTGATTGCTTCTTTTATTTCATTCGTGATATGCGGAACTACCTGCACGGTATTCCCGAGATATTCGCCCTTGCGTTCCTTGGAAATCACCGTGTTATAAATCTTACCGGTCGTATAATTTGAATGTCTGTCAACTATGGTATGCGTAAACCGCTCATAATGGCCCAAATCAAGGTCAGTCTCGGCGCCGTCGTCCGTGACATACACCTCGCCGTGCTGAAAGGGATTCATGGTGCCGGCGTCCACGTTTATATACGGGTCAAATTTCTGCAGGCGCACCTTCAATCCCCTGCTTTCAAGAAGCATTCCGATGGACGCCGCGGTCAATCCCTTGCCGAGGGAAGATACAACGCCGCCGGTTACGAATATATGTTTAGCCATAAAATGCTATTACTCCTCAATACAAGCTACTACCGGAACAATTACGGTTTCATGCCACGAGGACACGAAGTCACGAAGATACGAATGACGGTCAATGTATAGGACTGGGGTTTTCGCGTAAGTCTTCGCGCCTTCGTGGCAGAAAATCGTCACAGGCTTGATTACGTCAAAACTATTATATATATACGCATACTACCGTTTTGATAAAATCAAGTCAATAAAAACTTGCGTTTTTTGTCTTAAAACATTAAGATTACTACACTAAATAGCGTTTTGTGCAATGAAAAGCGTGTTTACAGGAAGGTAGTAATGAATAAAATAAAATTATTGTCATACGTGTCAGCCATTATTGTTTCAAACTGGCTGTATTCCCTGACGGCGTACGCGCATCACGAGGCCGTTCTGCCTGAAAGAAAATACCAGAAGGAGCTGGCAAGACTGCCCATGCAGGAATATATGCATTATTGCCTGCCCTCGCGGGCGCCTTTCAAAACCAATGCGTACGAAACATATCTCACGCTGTTGGACAGAAATAACGGTATTTTAGACCTGATTTTTTACGCGCAAAACATCAAACATACGCCGTTTTCCGGAGGGTTAAACGTGTCCGTAAGAGACCGCTCCGGCAGAACCTTATTTGACGGCCCTTTGACGCAGGATGTAAAAGACACCTGCAGAGTGAGATTCGGAATAAACGAATCCCTGCAATGCATGGCCAGCGTTAATTTTACCGACAACGGTCTGGATTATAACGCGGAATTTGAATTTATGCTCGGAGCGCCGAAAATAAATTACGCCGTAATCTTCATTTGCCTGATTCTGATGCTGTTTTCTTTTGGCGCGGTTGTAATTGCCAGGATTAGGACTTAAGCAACGAGTAGCAACTGCAACCAAAAACGTTTGCCACAGAGCGCACAGAGAGAAACGGCAATTCTTGAACGCGCAAAAACGCCGGCGGTTTTACGATCGCAGACTATCGCCAATTGCTCATCTTCAGCCTTGACGTATATATCGCCAGCTGACTATAGTCGTCGCTCTCTGAGTCTCCATACGCTTTTATCCTGCCGCAGTTCTAAGCAAAACGATGAGCTGTGGCAAAAACATATGCGCAAAATGCGTAGAAATTGACAAACTTTTATGCATTTTGCATAAAAGTTGAAAACTTAGACTCTAATGTTTAAAAACCTGAAATTATTCTATCCGTTCATACGAAAATATAAGCACCTTTTCATCGGGGGTTTCCTCGCCCTGCTGATAGTTGACCTTTTTGACGTAATGCCACAGCTCATCATTAAATACGCCCTTGATGAACTCCAGTTAAAAGGCTTCTATCCGTACGGATACATAGTGGAAAACCTTCTCATGTGCGCGGTCTTTTACATAATGATCGCCATCACGCAGGATTTCTTTCGCTACTTCATGCGCAGGTATTTCCACGGAAGCGGTTTTATCATATCAAGAGACCTGAAAGTCCAGTTCTATGAACACATACAGAAACTGCCGCCTTCTTTTTATAATAAAACCAAAACCGGAGACCTCATGTCGCGGGCCACGGCCGATATAGATTCCGCAAGCCAATTTTACAGCGGAGCCGTTTTTATCGGCTTGGACAACTTTTTCTACTTCTTGACCGTGCCTTTCATAATGTTTTCCCTCAGCCCTGAACTCATGCTTTACGCGCTCATTCCCGTGCCAATACTGCCTTTTTTCGTCAACAGGATATCAAACCTGATACATAAGAAATTCAAGGAATCGCAGGAAATACTCTCCAAAATCAGCGCGTTTTCGCAGGAAAACTTTTCCGGCGTAAAAGTCATAAAATCATTCTCTCAGGAACAAAACCAGATAATGGGGTTCGCTGAAATCAACAAGCAATATGTAACGAAGAACCTTGAACTCGCCCGCCTCAACGCGTTTTTCGGCCCGTCTTTACAGCTCGTTATAAGCACGAGCGTTCTGATTGTAATAATTGTCGGCGGTAAAATGGCCATTGACGAGAAGATAACCATCGGAACTTACGCCGCGTTCCAGGCGTACCTGTTGAAGATCATAGGACCCATGATTGGCCTGGGATGGACCATGTCAATTTACCAGCGCGCCGCGGCTTCAATGGAACGCCTGCAGGAAATATTCAATGTCCAACCCGCGATCAAGGACGCGGATGACGCGATTACGGACGCCGTACTTGACGGCGACATAGAATTCAATAATGTCACGGTCATGCACGAAGACAAATGCATTCCCTCCCTGGATAATTTCAACCTGCGCATCAAGAAAGGCACGACTGTTGCCATAGTAGGCCCCATCGGCGGCGGCAAATCCACAATCTTAAACCTGCTTCCGCGGTTCTTAGAACCTACCTCCGGTGAAATAACCATAAACGGCATAAGCTTGAATAAAATAGCCCTGAAGACCTTGCGCGGAAATATAGGCTATGTCCAGCAGGAATCCTTCCTCTTCTCCGATACCATCAGTGGAAACATCGCGTTCGGCGCAAGCAACGCGGATGACAAGACAATACAAAAGGCCGCGGAAATTGCCATGGTGCATAAGGACATCCGTGATTTTCCGGATGGATATGAAACCATGCTCGGAGAACGCGGCGTAAACCTGTCCGGCGGCCAACGCCAGAGGATAACTCTCGCAAGGGCCGTTATAAAAGACCCGCATATTATATTGCTGGACGACTGCCTCTCAAGCGTGGATTCCGATACCGAAGAGGAAATACTTAAAAACCTGAATACCTACCTCGCCCACAGGACTTGCCTGATAGTCACACACCGCGTACCTGCCGTAAAAATCGCCGATGAAATTATTTTCATGGATGACGGCAAAATAATAGAACACGGCACCCATGAGGAACTGTTAAAGCATAACGTCCGCTACGCTGACTTCTATAACCGCCAGCAGATGGAAAGAGACCTTGAAAAACTATGAAAAAATACGAATATGACGATGAAATACTCGGAAAGGCTTATGACGGCAGGCTGATGAAACGGCTGATGTCATACATCAAGCCATACAAGTATCTTGCCATTCTTGCGCTGGCCTTAACGATTATAACGAACATTTGCGGGCTTCTTGAACCGCTCCTGATAGGTTATGCCATTGACATGGGCATAAGACAACACAGCTGGCATAACCTTAAAGACATCGCAAGGATATATCTCGGCCTTGTTCTATTGAAAATACTCTTTTCATATCTTGGCGCCTATCTTCTTGCCTGGCTTAGCACGCGTACTTTGTATGACCTTAGAATGACTCTGTTCGCCCACCTGCAAAAACTCTCGCTTCCTTTTTACGCGAAGAATCCCGTCGGAAGGCTCGTAACAAGGGTAATAAGCGACATACAGGTACTGAGCGATTTCTTTGGAATTGGAATTATCGCCGTAGTAAACGACATCCTTATGATAGCAGGATTGATATGCTTCATTCTATGGCTGAATGCGCAATTGGCGCTGATAATCCTGTGCGTTGTGCCTGTAATCACGATATTGACTATATTTTTCAAAAACCGACTCCGCGCCCTTTACAGGGAAATCAGAAGAAAAATCGCACTCATAAACGCAAATCTTCAGGAAAATGTCTCGGGCATAAAGGTTGTGCAGGCATTCAACCGCGAAGAACAAAACCTTGAACATTTCAAGAATATAAATACGGATTTCTTCAATTCCTGCATGAAATCCCTGATTTATCATTCAATATTCTGGCCTCTTATAGCCCTTCTGAGCGCTATAGCAATAAGCAATATCATATATTACGGGGGCGGCCAAGTTTTGACAAGCGACTTTGAAATAGGCAAATTTTATACGTTACTCCAATACGCACTCATGTTTTTCGGCCCTATCCAGGATCTTACCGACAAATATACGCTTTTCCAGAGCTCCATGGCTTCAGCCGAAAGAATTTTCAAATTGCTCGACGAAACGCCTGAATCAGAACCGCAATCGCCAATCAGGCTGACTGAACGTCTTAAAGGCGATATTGAATTCAAAAACGTCTGGTTTGCGTATAATGCGGAAAATTATGTGACCGAGGAGCTTTCTTTCAATATTAAAGCCGGCGAACGCGTTGCCATAGTAGGCGCTACCGGCGCGGGTAAATCCACAATAATTAACCTTATGTGCCGATTCTATGACCCGACTAAAGGTCGGATTCTTATTGACGGCACCGATATCTCAACCATGCCAAGGCGCGAATTGCGCCGCAAATTGGGAATCGTCCTCCAGGATGTGTTCCTGTTCTCAGGCGATATTATGAACAATATCGGCCTGGGGGAAAAAACATTTACCGAGGCGGAATTGATTGAATCCGCAAAATACGTCAACGCGGATAAATTCATTGAACAACTGCCCGGCCAGTATCATGCCGAGGTGCAGGAACGCGGTTGTACGCTTTCCGCCGGCCAGCGGCAGTTATTGTCCTTCGCGCGGGCCCTTGCGTTTGACCCGGAAATCCTTATTCTTGACGAAGCCACGGCGTCCATTGATGTGGAAACCGAGGCCTATATCCAGGATGCCATCCATAAACTCATCAAAGGCAGGACTTCTATAATAATAGCGCACAGGCTGTCAACCATACAGGATGTGGACAGGATATTGGTAATGCACAGAGGCCGCCTGCGCGAAGAAGGTTCGCACGAACAATTAATCGCTCAAAAAGGTATTTATTATAAATTGTACCAGGCACAATTCGCAAGTACGCAATCCTTATAAGTCCGGAGTCTAAGACATATGGAGTCTGAGAGTCTATTCCTTCTTCATTGTTGCTCCTCATTTATTAAGGCCACGAAGACGCGACCGAAGGGAGTCCCGCCGCAGTCCCGCCCGAAGTGGCGGGGTAAGAGGCAACCAAAACTACGAAATACGATAATTAACCACTGAACACACCGAACACACTGAAAACGTATATTTAGCGTCTCTCCCCCCTCCCTTGCGACCCGCAGTAAGTCCCGACCAAAATGTCGGGAATGGGAGGGGGTTTGAGGGAGGGTGATAATGAGTTTTCACCCCCACCCTTACCCTCCCCCGTCCAAGGGGGAGGGGATTGCCATTTAATGGCATAATATATTACGATTCAGTAAGTTCGGTGCTTTCGGTGGTTAATTTTCGTGTAAATCTTCTGTGTTTTTTGCCTGTCTGCGCGGCTTGTCCTCCGCAGCCATAGCGAAGGAGAAAGCCGCTTCGGCAAAGGCATGCGCGGAAGTCTATCGGTTAGAAACTAAAATCCTCTATTCTTAATCTTCTAATCTTTTAATCTTCGTATCTTCTATTCGCAATCTTCCAATCTTCAAATCTTAGAATCTTCTAATCGTAATAAACATTGACAAAAAACGTTAATGATGTTAAAAATTACAGCAGTATTTGATATTAGTCGGTAATTTGCTGATTAGACAAACGCCTTAAGGAGAATTAACAATATGGCTGAACACAATGAGATGACACCGGTTTACATACAGGCATTTAACCTCGACGACGCATGGTTTCAGTGCCTCAGCAAGATTCTTGATTACGGGCACAAATACACCATAACACGCGGAAGTTTTGAAGGCAGGGAACGCCTTGAATTTGACTACGTGGTCGTCCAGGTGAAAAAGCCGTCAACGCGGCCGATTATACCCCTCATACCCGAGGGCTCTTCAATACCTTCTCCTACTTCAATGGACTACGTTGAACAATACATGACTTATCTCCTGACAGGCACCAAACAGGCTGGCGAAGATTATACCTACGGCGAACGTCTTGTTGAACCCCGTGTAAAATTCAAGGACCACCAGATGGTCAAGGATATGCCCCTTGAAGTCAATCAGATCGAGGAAGTCATTAAGATTTATAAAACACAAGGATTCGGCACCAACCAGGCTACCATGGAAATCGGCATGCCTTCTGACATAAAACTCGCCGACCCGCCCTGCCTGAGAATAATAGATACGCGCGTCAGATACGGAAAATTGCATTTTGTAATGTATTTCCGTTCGTGGGACTTGTGGGCAGGTTTCCCCTCAAACCTCGCGGGATTGCAGTTGCTGAAGGAATACATGGCCGAAGAAATAGGCGTGGAAGACGGTGAAATCATCGTCGCCAGCAAAGGCCTTCATCTTTATGACCACTGCTGGGACCTCGCAAAATGCAGAACAGGGAAGAAATAACGAAGAAAACAGGAACTCGGAACTCGGATACCGAATAACGTCCTTCTTTTTTCGTCGTAATCTGTGCGTCTCTATGTAATCTGGTGGTTAACCGTCGTACGGAAACCACAAGATTTCACAATATTAACACAAGATACGGAATAGGCTCACAGACTTAGTCGTCCTTCCTCATTTTAATCAGTATGTCTCTGTGCACTCTGTGGTTTCGTTTCGTTGCGTCATCCGTCGCCCCCTGAGTACTCGAGAATGATAGAGTGATTGAGTATTCGCTTAGTAACATTCTATTACCTTTCGCCTCGTTACTGACCACTGGCCACTGATCACTATTTTGAGCTTATCAATATGTCCTTCAGGTGTATATACGGACTGCAATGATTGCCGTACCACAGGGTATCACTGCTCAAATCAACCAGATGGCTTTTTAATACTTCAAGAACATTAAACGTCATCATGCAATCCTTTACCCTTCCGGTGAGTTCGCCGTTCTCTATCCTATATGCGAGCCATAGATTGCCTGAAACCACGCCTGTTACGTGGTGCCCAAGCAAAGTTCCCATCATGTTTTTTATGTAAACACCGCTTTTTATTGATTTTATAAGTTCATCCGAAGTCTTTGTACCAGGGGAAATAACCAGATTGTTATTTGATGGCATCGGCATTGAGACATAAGTTTTTCCGCCTAACAAAGGCTTTATCCTGTGGCCGTTGCCAAGCGGTTTTGTTTTTAACGCTGCTGATGACGACAGGTTGTGCAAAAAATTCTTCACAACCCCCTTCTCAATCATGGGTTTCTTTACAGCCGTTACTCCCTCATCGTCAAATGGCGCCGTTCCCGTCCTACCCGGGGCCTCGGGATCGTCAATAACAGTTAAACGGCTGTCAAAAACCTGTTTGCTCATCTTATCGTACAACGGTGATATCTTCTTCTCAACGTTCTTACCGTCCATCATGGCCGTAATCGGCCTCAATATGTCTTCTGAAAGCCTCGGCTCAAGTATAACATCATATTTGCCGGTCTTTAACGGCACATTTTTTTTGCACAGCATATAATCCGCCTTGATGTTCCGGCAGATACGTTCAATGTCCGGCATAAGATGCGTGCCTGAGCTGTCTTCTTCAAACGCTGTAAAATTGCCTTCTTTTGTAATCTTGCCTTCAACTCCTATTCCGAAATACGTATGCCGGCATTTGCTTTTATTATCAGACGTATTTTCGAGGAAAATTGACTGGATATTTTTGACTATGGTGCACGTAGTATCTATTTCACTGCCTATAGAACTGACTTTTTCTATTATCTCCTCGCCGAATTCAATCATTTTGGTCGCCTTGAGTTTTTCTATTTCGGCGTCAAAACAGGCTACCTTCTTGATTTCAGCCTTTGGCGCGAAATCAAAATTCGCATCCGCCCCGTACGGCACGGTATTTATCGCGCGCTGGACTAATTCATCCACACTTTCAGGCCTCGTAGTTGAAGAGAACCCGAGTTTCTTGTCCTTGATGACGCGAAGGGCTACGCCGATACTGTCGTCTTCGTTTATGGCGCTCAGCTGGCCGTTTTCAAATTTGATCATCGTCTGATTATTTTCAAGGATGAATACCTCGGCGCTGTCAGCGACTTTTCTGGATTTGCTTATATAATCACTCACGGTTTATCTGCCTCCTACTACAACATTGTTAACTCTTATTGCATCTTTGAAGATCGGTCGTTTACTCTGTGTCCCCGCAAAAAGCAATTTTATTCGTTAGCCGCATGAGTCGTCGTACGGGCCACGGGTCACGGATCTCGGTACCCGGATCTCGGCACTCGAATCTCGGAACCCGGCTCTCGGACAACGTCCTTCCTCTTCATAACGAAGTAATCAGGATGAAGCAGGAAGAAGAGAGGCTATCGCCAACTCCGGACCCAAAATTCATAATCCGTTTTCCGTAGCCAGTTGCCCGCCATGCACCAATACCGGTACATGAACCGTTTAAACGGGAACCGGGAACCGGGTCACGGGAAACGAACGATGTCCTTCCTTATTCATTCTTCTTTCTTTCTTCTACGTAAATATGTCCTTTTCTTCCATCAACCAATTCGCCTACGATTGTCGGCGACACGCCGGATTTCTTCAGGATGTCAATCAATTTAGCGCTTTTCTTTCGCGTGACAGCTATCAGCAAACCGCCTGACGTCTGCGGGTCGGCGAGAATCAGTTTTTCGTTTTCAGTTATAGCGCTATCCCAAGTCGTAAATTCCGTAAAAAATTCCAGATTGCGCCGCGCTCCGCCGGGGAATACGCCTTTTTCAACATACTCTTTTACGTTATCCATCAAAGGCACACTGCCGGCATATACTTTCGCGGACAATTTACTGCCTGAAGTCATAGTCCTTAAATGGCCAATAAGGCCGAAACCTGTTACATCCGTGCAGGCATTGACGTCGATTTTTACCATGCATTCGGAGGCGGTCTTATTAAGAACTGACATGGAAGTTACTGCATTCTTTACGTCCTTTTTAGATGCGGAACCGCGTTTTATCGCGGTTGTAATAATACCTGTTCCGAGAGGTTTAGTCAAAATAAGCAGGTCTCCCGGCTTACCGCCTGCCGCGGATATTATTTTGGAAGGATTAATGAGACCGGCAACGGCGAGGCCGTATTTCGGTTCGGCGTCATCCACGGTATGTCCGCCTACGATGGGAATGCCTGCCTCTTGCGCCTTATCAGCGCCTCCCTGGAGGATATCTTCAAGGATTTTGACTGTAAGGGTCTGGGTTGGGAATGAAACTATATTCAATGCGGCGATAGGCTTCGCGCCCATAGCATAGACATCGCTAAGCGCGTTAGCGGCGGCGATGGCGCCGAAATCATACGCTTTATCAACTATAGGCGTAAAAAAATCCACGGTCAGGACGAGCGCGAGGTCTTTTGAAATTCTGATGACAGCTGCGTCATCCAGCGGATCATTCCCTATAAGAACGCCCGGTGTGATAATTTTTGGCAGATTGCGCAGGACCTGCGCAAGGACATTAGGTCCGACCTTGCAGGCTCAGCCGGCGCCGTGGCTTAAAGACGTAAGTTTTATCCTATTGCTTACTGACACATTGGCATTATAACAATTCAGGAAATAATATCAACTTTTTCACGAGCTTTTTACCACAAAAACCCGCGATGCGTTGTAGAGATGCAAAATTTTGCGTCTCTACGGTATTTTGTTCACGAGCATATGAGACATAGGGTAAAGAGAAATAGGTTGATACTCCTATGGAGAAAGAGTTTATCCCCCCGCGAAGGGATAAAAAATTTTTGTAATTTTTTTTTACAGGATAGTCAATCATGGAAAACGGAAAACAATCAATTTTCGGAAAGTTGCTCGGCCGATTCAAAAAGGAAGCGCCGCAAGGAGAAAAAGAACGGCATCAATTCTTATACAAGAAGTCACCAACGCATCGTAGATACGGTGTAGAAGAAAAATTGAAACTTGTCAAGGAATTGGAGGAAAGCGGCGCGCCTGTAAAGGTATTTGCCGAATGGTTAAATATAAGCGTGGGAAGCCTTGAGGCCTGGCAAAAAGCCTATCAGGAACACGGCGAAGCCGGATTGAAAAACAAAACGCGCGATATCAAATTAGCCAATGATTATGTAGAGACTTGCCATGGCAAGTCTCTATCGAAATGCCGCGGGAGGGCTTGAAATCCACCCTTTACTGACGCCTTACCTGACGCCTCATATTTTGTTTGACTTTTTTAAGGAACTAAATAAAATCAATCTTCTTATGTCAATCAATCCTGTTATTTTTGTCGTGATTTCGGCCTTTTTATACGGCTTGAGCCAGCCGCTGTCCAAATTGCTCCTGAAAGATATAACGCCGGTCGCCATGGCCGGATTGCTTTATGCCGGGGCTTTTGCGGGTTTGTCATTATTTTCTCTCATCCCCGGCGCAACCGGCGCTAAAAAATACGCACCTGTCACCAAAAAAGACCTCCCCTATCTTGCGGGTTCGGTTATCTCCGGCGGCATCCTCGCGCCTATCTGCATTATGATAGGATTATCCTATGTTTCGGGATTTACCGCTTCGCTGTTCGGAAACCTTGAAGCGGTTGCTACGGCCGTAATTGCCTTTCTTTTTTTCAAGGAAAATGCCGGCAGGCGGCTCTGGCTGGCCCTGGCCTGCATGACTGTTGCTGTCACACTGCTTGCATGGGACCCGAGCCAGGGGAAATTTGCCGTTACAGGCCCTGTTTTCCTGTTGCTTGGAATGATATGCTGGGGCATAGACAATAATGTTACATGCGTCATTTCAGACAAGGACCCGATATTCCTTGCCCGTATTAAAAGCGTCGTGTCAGCTCTAATTTCAATTACAATAGCTGTCGCCATACTTGGCGCAAAAATACGCCTTGACATTATGCTTGTGTACGCCTTAGTGCTCGGGGCATTCAGTTACGGCGCAAGCCTGGTTTTCTTCATTAAATCCCTTGAAAAACTCGGTTCTGCGCGTACAGGCGCACTTTTCAGCGTCGCGCCTTTCGTAGGGGCAATCGGTTCGCTTATTATCCTTAAGGATTGGCCAGGGTGGACGATGTTTCCCGCGGCCGGGCTCATGGCCGGAGGCGCGTGGCTTATACTCAACGAATCGCATTCGCACTTCCACTGCCACGAGGCCGTAACGCACGTGCATCACCACGACCACGATGATTTACATCATGCCCATTGCCATGAAAAACCTGCGTCAGAACAGCATACGCACGAACATACGCATGCAGGCGAAAATCACGAACATACCCATACGCCGGATACGCATCATAGGCATGGACACGAATGATGTCCGCGGTCAGTTTTCGGGATCCGAGGTCCGAGATCCGGGAGCCGGAGACCCTTAAATTAACAAAAAGGATTATGACTTTAAACTTCGCCCATTCGTCCTTCCTCCTTCGTTTTTCCTGCTTAACATGAGTCTGCTAACTACTATCTACTCTAACCCTGCGAATTAAATCTTCTCCTTGATTTTTCGGATTTTAATTATATAATAATTAAGCTAATAAGGTGGCGTAACCTGTACCAAGCCCTTCGGCTCTGCCTTAGGATAAACAGGATACGCCGAACATTATTTAGCCACGAATGCACACGAATACCGGCGATATGTCGTCGTAATCTTGTGCCTGCCTGCGCGGCCTGTCCTACGAAGCCATAGTGAAGGAGGAAGCCGCTTCGGCGAAGCAGGAGTGTGTCGTGGATATGATAACACACCCCCTGCCCCTCTTAATGGAGGGGAGACGGCGAAGACCACCGTTGACTGGCGCCTTACGCTCCAGGTTTTATTTTCGGTGAATTTTTTTTCAAAGAGATGAATTATGCTTACAACCAGTGAACTCGCAAAACGGACGGCGCAACTGATGCAGACCCTCAATTCCCTCAAGGACTCTCTTTGAAATAGACCGCCTTCTTGAAAAACAAAAGGCTGTTGAATCCGAAATGGCCCAAAGCACCTTCTGGGAAGACAAGGAAAAGGCTCAGGAAGTCGTGGATTCGCTGAAAATCCTGAAATCAACCACAGAGCCGTATTATCGCCTTGAAAAATCCTTAAGAGACGCTCAGGACGTACTTGGAATCCTTTCCGACAACGACACGGATGAGCTTACCGAACTTACGGCTCAAACAGAAAAACTCTCAAAAGACATTGAGCATTTCCAGACACGCACATTGCTTAACGAAAAAAACGACCCTTCCAACGCTTTTATGAGCATACACGCCGGCTCCGGCGGTACCGATTCATGCGACTGGGCCAATATGCTTCTGCGCATGTACACGCGATGGCTTGACAGAAGCGGTTTTTCCTATCAGCTTGTTGATATCCTGCAGGATGACGAAGCCGGCATAAAACGCGCCACGCTTTTCGTCCAGGGCCCTTTCGCGTTCGGCCTTCTCAAGGCAGAGATAGGAGTGCACCGCCTTGTCAGGATTTCGCCGTTTGACGCGAATAAAAGACGGCATACATCTTTTGCCTCCGTAGACGTCACGCCGGAATTAGCTGAAATTAAAATAGACATAAAAGAAACCGATTTACAGATAGACACCTATCGTTCAAGCGGCGCAGGTGGCCAGCATGTCAATAAAACGGAATCAGCGGTGCGGATTACGCACATTCCTACAGGCGCCGTGGTCGCCTGCCAGATAGAGCGTTCACAGCATGCCAACCGGCGCGTAGCCATGAAAATGCTCGCTTCAAAGCTTTTTACGATGAAAGAAAAAGAGCATAAAGACGAACTGAAGAAGATGTACGGTGAAAAAGGAGAAATCTCCTGGGGATACCAGATACGCTCTTACGTACTTCAGCCCTACACCATGGTAAAAGACCACAGAACCGATAAGGAAGTCGGAAATGTAAATGCCGTTCTTGACGGAGAAATGATTGAAGATTTCATTGAAACCTATTTGAAATGGCGCGCGGGAAATGCGAAAAGAATTTAGCATCTAAAACCGGACGCCGAGGTCCGAGAGCCGGCGGCCGGGATCCGGCGGCCAACATCTGGAACCCGGACATCGTCTCTCGGATAACGTCCTTGGCCGCCAAGATGAGACGACGACTTTTTTCACCACGAAAAACACGGAACACACGGAAAACGACGACGATTTTTGCTGATTTTTGCCACTCTTTCCAGGATTTCCTTACATTACGATTATTAAAATATTTGACATAACTATGGTTTCATGATATGATTAGCATAAATGCTGTACAAAGTATATTTATCATTTTTATTTCTTGCGGTTTATGCCTGCGGGTTTTCGGCAATCCGCGCAGAGGATGCCGTATCTCCTGCGACGGATATTTTTGCCGGCATACAACCCGGCGATGACCTGCAGATAACCCTTAAAAACAAGAATATCTTCAAGGGCACGGTGGAGGACATTTCGGATTCGTCAATAAAGATAGACATATCAAATTTTGACGAAAAAATGACGGGCTTTATCGTTCTGAACAAATCCCAAATCAAGAAAATCAAGCAGCTCAAGGCGCTTACCGAAAAGGACATAGAATCAATAGAAAGCAAACGCACTTTATTTAAGGAAAAATATTCCGGCAATCTGCCTGTAGTTTCAGCTAAAAAGGATAATACCGCAGATGAATCAGCCAAGGACTCCAAGACGCTTCTGGAAAAATTCCCGCCGGACAAAGGCTGGGGCAAAGAAAAATACAACGATTTACTCCAGTTAGCCGAGGGTAAGCTTACGGATGAAGAAAAGGAATTCCTGGAGAAATATGAAGACTGGGTGCTTGAAAAAAAGCAGGCTGAAGACAAGAAATCCGACGACCTCTTAAAGAAATTCCCGCCGGACAAAGGCTGGGGACAGGACAAATACGATTCATTATCATTACAATTCGCAACAGTCGGGACTTCTCTTACAGGTGAAGAACAGGAATTCGTGGATAAATTTGAGAATTGGAAGAAAGCAAAAGAAACCGCCGACAGCAGTAAGGTTGAGGAGACAGCGGCCGAAAACACTGCGAAGTCCGCCGAATCTCAGCCTCAACCGGCTCCTGCCGCGGAAAAACCCAAGACGCAACCTAAAACCGAAACTAAACCGGATTCACAACCAGCCCCGGATAAAACAAAAAAATCGTCCCCCCCCTCCGACAAGCCCAAGACAAAGCCCAAATCTACTACCGAACCAACCAAGTCCCCGGGGCCTCCTCCCTTACAACCGCCGCAGGCACCGCCGCCGCAACCACAACCCGGACAGCAATCGGGGTCCGGCCAATAACAACAATGAGAAAATAAATGAATTATAAGAACATAACCTTAGACCCATTTCAGGTGGATGCCATACGAATTATTGACCAGAATGCGTCCGTAATAGTATCAGCCCCGACCGGCGCAGGCAAGACTATCATTGCCGAATACGCGATTGAAAAATGCCTTAAAGAAGGCAAAAAAATAATCTATACAGCGCCGATAAAGGCATTGAGTAACCAGAAATTCCGCGATTTTTCTTCGGTTTACGGCGATAAGATCGGCGTATTGACCGGGGACGTATCAATCAACCCGGGGGCTCTCGCGGTCATAATGACAACGGAAATTTTCCGCAACACTATTTTTGATTCGCCTGAAAGGCTCGCGGACATAAATTACGTCATATTTGATGAAATCCATTTCATGGATGATGACGAACGCGGCACTGTGTGGGAAGAGAGCATTATATTCGCCCCGAAACATATCCAATTCATCTGCCTTAGCGCGACGGTATCCAACCTGCATGATTTTGCCGCATGGATAAGAAAAATCCGCGGCTGTAAACTCGAGGTGATACAGCATCAAGAAAGGCCCGTGCCCCTGCGGAACCTCCTGTACATAGAGGGCAAAGGCGTGAAGGGCCTGAGAGGCCTGAAGAACCCCGACAGCAATACCGTTGAATCAAGATATCCTATGCGCCTCAGGAAGGACTATGACGACGCGTGGAAGGACGAATTAATCGTGCATTTGAGAGATGAACAGCGTATGCCCTGCCTTTACTTCATATTTAACCGCAAAGGTTGTGAAGAAAGGGCTATAAGAAATCATTTAAAGCACCTTTTAACCCCGGAAGAATCAAAGCAACTTCTTGAAATGTTTGAAGCCCTTGCAAAGAGATACCAGGTTGATTCGGACCCTGAGACCGAAAGGCTCGGCAAGTTAATCAAGTACGGCGTAGCATTCCATCACGCAGGCATGATGCCCGTGCACAAAGAAATCATAGAACGGCTTTTTACAACGGGATTAATAAAACTGTTATTTGCCACCGAAACATTCGCGCTCGGGGTAAACATGCCGGCAAAGACGGTGGTATTTGATTCCATACACAAATTTGACGGGATACGGGAAAGCTATCTAAGGACGCGGGAATTCCATCAGATGGCGGGCCGCGCCGGCCGGCGGGGAATTGACAGCATCGGTTACGTTTATTCAAACATTGAGTATCCATTTCCCGCTTTTGAAACAGCGGAAAGGATATTTTACGGCGCCATTGAACCGATACAGAGCCAATACAACCTGTCTTATGCCACGTTATTGAATCTTTATGAGCGGCTTGGAGACAGGATTTTCGCGGCATGCGAAAAGAGTTTCGGCAACTTCATGCTTGAAAACGCCCTTAAGCACCGCAGGAAAAAACACGGACGGAATACGCCTGAGCATTTAAATTATTACAACATGGTTGACCAGGTCAGGAAGAGGCTGAACCTGCTGAAGGCAAAAGGCTATTTGGAAAACAAAGGACTTACGGCCAAAGGGCATTTTGCGAAACAGATCTATGGTTATGAGATACAGGTGACGGAAATCATACAGACAGGATTGTTGGACGGGTTGGATGAAGACTGGTTGAATGTCCTGTTCTGCGCGATAGTCTTTGAAAGCAAGCGCGCCTGCTGGTACGGCGACTTCAACAAGACCGATGTGCGCCGCCTTGCGGAGCTATGCACGCCGGCCATAAACGCGGTCCGAAAGAGGGAACGGGAGATCGGCATCAGGGGATTAACCAAGGAAATAGATTATAAATTATCGCTTGCCATAAAGGCCTGGAGCGAAGGATGCGGTTTTGCCGACCTGTCAAACTACACCAACGCATCCGACGGGGACATTATCAGAACGATGCGTTTAACAATACAACTATTGAGACAGGTGGCATACGTGAAAACCGTACAGCCTGAATTGAGGGCAAAGTTGCTCAGAAGCGTTGAACGTATCAAGAGAGACGTGGTGGACGCGGAAAGGCAGATGAGGCTCGGATAAGTCTGAGAGTCAGACTCCGTGACTCGTTTCCCGCGGCCCGTTTAAACGAAACCCGGGATCCGAGAGCCGGCGACCGGGACCCGACGCACGGAACTCGGCACCCGGCACCCGGACAACGTCCTTCATTCTCCATTTTTCATTATTCATCCTTCGTATTACATCTCGTTATATCTCGCGTACAAATCAGTGCTGAAATATCTCTCGCACCTGTCCGGAAGCACGGTGACGACGGTCTTATCCTTACCCAGGGACTCGGCCACTCTCAAGGAAGCGAGGACATTGGCGCCTGTTGAAATACCCACCATAAGGCCGCAGCAATGCGCGAGATGTTGAGACATCTGTATGGCGTCATCGCTCGCTATTTTTTCTATTCTTTCCACTTTTTTCATATCAACTATTTCCGGGATAAATTCATCGCCTATGCCCTGGATTTTATGGAAATCCGCTTTTTCGCCGGACATAACGGCCGATTCCGCGGGTTCTACGGCCGTGATAACGCATTTCGGATATTTGGGTTTAAGCGCGTTATAAACGCCCATAAGAGTGCCGCCGGTGCCTACGCCCGCGACAAAGGCGTCAACAGGCATGCCAACCTGATTCAGGATTTCACGGCCGGTCGTCACTTCATGGCATTCCACGTTATCAGGATTGGAAAATTGCTTTGGCAGGTAAATGCTTTTATCAGCGGCAGCCATTTTCTGAGTTTCTGCTATAGCCCCAAGAAAAGCGCCCTGTTTCGGAGTAAGGATAACCTTTGCGCCGAGGGAACGTATAATTCTGACGCGTTCCTTGCTCATATGCTCAGGCATGACGACAATCATCTTATAACCTTTAGCCGCGGCGACCATGGCGAGCGCGATGCCGGTATTGCCGCTTGTTGCTTCAACTATAGTCATGCCCTTTTTGAGTTCGCCGCGTTGTTCGGCTTTTTCCATTATGTATTTCGCAATGCGGTCTTTTACACTGCCGCTGGGATTGACAAATTCGGCCTTGGCAAAAATCCTGTATTGGTTTTTATTATAAGTCAGGTTCAAGGTCAGCATTGGCGTATTGCCGATAAGCTGAGAAACGCAATTAGGACAGCTGTTCATATCATTCCTCGCTAATAGTTATTAAGTGATTTGGTTATTGAGTAATTAAGGAATACGGCGCAGTATTGTAACGGTACGCCATTATTTTATGCGGTCTTGCCGAATATCTGGACTACTATTTCGCGCGACCGCGGCCTCGTGTCAAAATCAACGAGTATGACCTGCTGCCATGTTCCAAGTATGATTTTCTTATTGAAAATCGGCAGGGAAAAGGATTGCTTGACTATAGTAGCCCTGATATGCGAATGGCCGTTATTATCATGCCATCTTTCATGGTGCTTATAATCAATATCTTCAGGGGCGGTGCGCTTGAAATAATTGCGCAGGTCTTCAACGAGGCCGGGCTCGTATTCTATAGTTGTCAAACCCGCAGTGGAGCCTATGACGAAAAGATGCATAATGCCTTCGGTGATATTAGCCTTGGCGAACACCTTTTCAATTTCCGGCGTAATATTCAGGATGTCCGTATTACCTTCGGTTTTAACGTTGATTATATCTGTAAGTAAATCCATTGTCAGTTTCCTTCTTATAAATAGAGACACGGGAAAATCACCGGGCCATGAACCATAATTACTTTATGCAGACCGCGAGGATTTCATTTATCGTACTGAATCCTTTGATGACCTTCTCAATACCGTCCTGTTTAAGGGTAACCATGCCTTCCTTGAGGCAGAGTTCCATCATTTGAGAGCCTGTCGGTTTTTTGTGTATAAGCGATTTTATTGGGTCCGAACCCACAAGGAGTTCATGGATGCCCATCCTGCCCTTATAACCGCTACCGCCGCATTTTGAGCAGGAAGTATCATTGTTGGGTTTGTACAGCATCATATCATCGGTATATTTGAATTTTTTGTCAAAAAGTTCATCATTAGCATATTCAAACTTAAGAACATTGAATTCTTCCAGAGTCGGATGATAGGCAATCTTACATTTGGAACAGACCGTCCTTATAAGGCGCTGAGCCAGAACTCCGAGCAGTGCATCCGCGAATGAAAACGGGTCAATGCCCATATCAAGAAGGCGCGTAATCGTTTCAGGGGCGTTATTCGTATGCAGAGTGCTGAACACGAGGTGGCCGGTAAGAGAAGCCTCAACGCCCATTGAAGTGGTTTCCAAATCGCGCATTTCACCGACCATGATTACGTCGGGATCGCCGCGGAGGAACGCCCTCATAGCGCGCTCAAAATTGAATCCTATCTTAGGCTGTATCTGCACCTGGCGCAGCTGGTACTGGGTGATTTCCACAGGGTCTTCCGCTGTCCAGATTTTCATGTCCGGCGTATTGATATGGCCCAAGGCGGAATGCAACGTAGTAGTTTTACCCGAACCGGTAGGTCCCACGACAAGGGCGATACCGTAAGGCTTATTTAGAATTTCCTTAAAGTATCTCAGATTTTGTTCACTCATGCCGATATTATCAAGCGGCAAAGGCTTGCTTGCCGCGAGAATTCTCATTACCACGTCTTCATTACCGCCCACGGTAGGAATCGTAGCAACGCGCAATTCAATATCCAATTTTCCGAAGTTCTTGAATTTGATTTTACCATCCTGCGGAAGGCGCCTTTCAGCGATATCAAGATTGCACATAATTTTAATACGGGAGGTAAGCGCGCGCTTATAATGCTTCGGTATCTTCATGAATTCTATGCAAGAGCCGTCTACGCGATAACGAACTATGGTATCGGTTTCGGTGTAAGGCTCAATGTGTATATCGGACGCCTTCCTCGCATAGGCCTGTTCCACTATCTGGTTTACGAGTTTTACAATGGCTGAATCGTCTTCCTTAAGCTCCTGCTGTTCGGCAGACAGGCCCTCTTCAACCTTCATTTCATCTTTCAATTCATCAAGGATCTGGTCAACGCTTTCGCCCTCTTTTGCCTCTTCGGCCGCTGAAACGCCGTAGAAAAGGTCTATTGTTGAAATAATATCCGGCTGTATGCTGACACAGAATTTAATCGCATCAGTTTTTAGCCGCTGTTGGATGAGGTCCCTTTTCATAATATCTTTAGGGTCTTCCATAATGACCCTTATAAAATTCTCTGCATTTCTGTCTATCGGCACCCAGCGCTCATTCTTAAGCATTTCAAGCGTCAACCCCTGAATCAAATCAACCGGTATCTGCCGCTCTTTGTCAAACAGGACGTAATCAGTCCTGTAAAATGATGAAAACGCTTTCAACATCTCTTCTTTAGGCACCTTGAGTTCGGCAACAAGATAATGGTCAATTGAATCACCCGATTCTTTCACCGCCTCCATAGCCTTGGAAATAGCGTCTTCCTCTATAAGCCCTATTGAAATCAATGCGTCATATTTTGAACGTTTTACGCCCACTCTCTTCTGTCTGCTCATCGCAATGCCGAGAGATATGGCGATTTCTTTTACGACATCAATGTCTTTCTCTGTGAAATATCCCCTCTTTTTATTGACCAGCTGGATTGCGCCGGTGACAGAGCCTTTGAAAAGCAACGGATATGAAAGCACGTTCCGGGTAGTCATGCCGGATTTGACGTCCCATGACGAATCAAATTTCAAATCAGGATGCACCTTGGCAAGCTCCTGCTTATCGTTAACATTAGCAATCACAACTACCTTGTTATTGACAACGCAAAAGCCTGCTATGCTGGAATTGCTTTTAGGCAGGCGTATTTCCTCAAAATCATCTTTTACGCGGTATTTCGCGATTAATTCGTCAGTTGTTTTATCTACTATATAGAGTGAAATTGCCTCCACATCAATCAGGCCTGAAATATCAAGCACCAATGAAGAAAGAATATCCTCAATATTCGCGGCAGAATGCATCTTATCGCTGACAGCGCGGAGCCTTTTCTGTTGTTCCAATGCGCGCTGGCTCTCTTCAAAAGTCTTAATTTTATACAAATCCGGCGCAAGAGCGTCCGAAAGTTGTTTAATAAGCTGGAGTTCGCCGGATGAAAAAGGCGCCCCTTCCGCGCTTTTCTTATTGATTGCCTGAATTACGCCCTGCACCTTGCTTTGGAAAATAACCGGCACGCAAAGCACCTGTTTGGTGCGAAAACCGGTTTTTTTATCCCAGGACTGGTCAAATTTCAGCTCATAGTAAAGCTGTTTCAATTCTTCGCCGTCATAGGCGTCGCGGATATTAACTGCCTTGGCATTAGTAGCCACATAACCTGCAATACTGGTATTGCTGATGGGAACTTCTATAGCCTTGACTTCCGAACCGTCCATAACGCGGGATACGAGGAGATTATTGTCAAATTCCGTGGCATAAATTGTAACCCTATCGGCGATAACTATATCCTTGACCTTAGCTGCAGTGCTTATCAGAAGTTCATTCAGATTAACCGCCGTACGGATACTGCGGGTAACATCGTCTATTTTAGCCTTATCTATTGACTTTGCCTGTTGAGATGCCGCCGTAGCAGCAGCCGCCTGGACTGCGGGATCCGGTTTTTCTTCTTTCTTTTTAGTTCCGCCAAATAGTCCCATTCTGCAGTACCTCCATAATTACAATAAGCTGATGCCCGCAATAAATAACAATCAGACGCCAACTTTCTGTCCATTTCGTAAGGTTTTAATTTTAGCATAAGGCAAGAAAAAGTCAACAGAAATCCTAAGCAATGAACTATAAAACAGCACACCCGTCCCAAGCCCTTCGGCTCTGACTCAGGATAAACGCTTCGCTTTGGTACGGGGTATGACCCGTCACTGGTTCAAGGCAGGCGCAACCGAAACCGAGATCCGAAAGCCGGGCTCTGCGTTTCGGGACGACGAAACGAAACCACAAGATTACACAAGATTTCACCAGATTAACGCATGTTCGTTCTGCTCAGTGAGGCAAGATTACGACGAAGTATCCGGCGTATCCTGTTAATCCTGTCCATCCGATGCAAATAACGGCGCGTTTACGAACGGATATTTACATCGATTAACAGGATACACCGGATTACGTACGACATATCTCCGGTATTCGTGTGCATTCGTGGCAGGAGAAGGTTCATAGACGTACTTTGCGTGCTTAGCAGCCTTTACGGTTAATTCGTATCCATAATTGACTTCATTATGCGGCTTTGTCTGCAGGCCTCGGAAGACTTGCCGTAGAGACTGCCGTCCTCCACGTATGCCAGGCCGGGGCACCTGCCGCAATAGCGGGCTATTTTACAATCCGCACATTCACTGATATCGGACATCTTGATCCCGCGCAGCTTCCGGAGAAGTCTCGAATTCCGCCATATATCCGAGAATTTGCGCTTAAGAAGGCTTCCCGCAGAAACGGGAATCTGCACGCACGCAAGCAAGTCGCCATAGGCATTAACCGCACAAAAAGACCTGCCGGCCGCGCATTCAAAAAATTCCTGGGGCAATACGTTTTTTTCGCAGAATGCCAAACCCTTTTTCCAATCAACAAATATTTTCCTTAAAGAACCTGCAGATGGCCGGAGTCGCACGGGCGAAAGGCCTGCGTTATCCCGCGGAGTTATGGTCGGGTCCGCCTGACAAACCGCCTTAAGCTTTTTCGCCAGACGTTTCATCGCCTTATGTTCAGTCGCGTTGTTTTCCATCAAAACGAGCTTCAACACAACGCCGATTCCGTTTTTTTTCAGTAATTTTACAGCCGAAATTAGTCTGTCAAATGAACCGGGCTGTCCTGTTATGCCGTCATGCGTTGACTGTTTTGCCCCATAAAGGCTGATTCCCACGTAATATATGTTCAATCCGGAAAGCGCTTTCACCGTTCTTTGATCCAGCAAATACGCATTTGAAAAAATCGTCAGGTAAAATCCCATTTTGTCGGCAAAACGCACTATCCGCAAAAAATCCTTCCGCGACAAAGGCTCGCCGCCGGTTATGGTCAGGAACAGCGTTCCGGCATTTTTAAGCTGTTTCAGTACACTGCAGATTTCGCCAAAACTCATCTCCCTGCGGCGCTTATTATCATAAGCGTAACAGTGTTTGCATGAAAAAAAACAATGCCGCGTTATCTCAAAAAGGCAAGTAACGGGCATATTATTCCGATAGGCATCAGAAAGGATTTTTTCGAGAATTGTTTCTGACATAATTTTCACAAGATTCTTCATCCGGTCAAAATGCGAATGCCGTCAGCTTATGCTTAGAAGGCCTTTTTTGTGCATTATGCGGATGAATTCAATCACGTCCTTCCGGGCGTCCTCCGGTTCCACATCAAACCTTTCGCAAACTTTTATGATAAGATTTTCAACTGTTTCAGGCATATCCGTATTATCCCATACAAACGTACCGACCTCATTAAGCCTGTGAAGAGTGGTATTTTCCGGAGTTATGATGTAGGTTTCATTTAAAACCGTCTGGGATGGGAGGGATTTCAAACGGGCGATCAGCGACTTGGCATTCACATTCGGCATCACTTTTTCTCCCCAAGCGACTTTATAGTCTGTTGCAAACTGCCGACCTGCCTGACCTGCAGGGCAAATTTCTCCCCAACCTTTACGGTAATCCCGTTCGCGATAATCTGGTTATTGGCATATAAATCAAGGGGTTCGTTTATTGTCTTGTCAAATTCAATTATGAATCCCGTGGAAAGGTCGATTATTTCCTTAAGGCTCATTTTTTTTTCTGAGAGCACCACAGACAGCGGTATTTCAATGTCAAGGATTCGCGACAAGTCACGGTTTTTCAAATCCGTATCATTGTGAACATCCTTTTTGTTTACTTCTTTCGGGACATCAGGCACGGTATTATCTCCATTAAACGGTATCTGAAGGTTTTGCAGGGTCAAGTATCTGGATTGCCTTATGGCCGCGGTATTTGCCGGGCCTGACCCAGTATTTCGGTTCGCCCTGTATATACATTAAGAACGGGGTATTATACAATTTAGCGGTCATTATTTCGTCGCCTACCTCAAGGTCAAGCAGGTCTTTAACGGTAATGCTCGGCTGAACCACCACGCAGGAAACGTCAAGCTGAGCTGTTGAGATATTTTCCGTTATATCCGGGATGAATGAGGCATGAGCGGTTCCTTTTTTGGTCGCCCAGCCATGTATGGCAATTTCCGGTACTATCGGCTCAATGACCATGAACGGTATGCAGAGATTCATCATTCCGCTTACCTCGCCTATAGTGACTTCAAAAGAAATAAGAATCACAGGTTCGTTCGGCGCTACCGTCTGCATAAGCTGAGGGTTTGATTCGGACGCGGTTATCGCGAAATTAATATTTTTCACATCGGTCCATGACGCTCTCAACTGTTCAACTGCCTTATCAATGATAGTCCGGACAAGGCGCCATTCAATATCAGTAAGCGGCCTTTCAGGCGGAAGGGAGCTCGATTTGCCGCCGCCGAGAAGGCGGTCAAGTATCGGAAAAACTATGGAGTGATTCAATTCAAGTATCATATTGCCTTCCAGAGGCTCGCATGACAGAAGGTTGAAGCAGGTCGGATTAGGGAGTGACATTATGAACTCGGAATAAGTCAGCTGGTCAACATTGGTAAGTGAAATATCCACTATGCTCCTGAGAAGCCCGGACAATGACGCCGAAAGGTTCCTTGCGAAGACCTCATGCATAGTCTCAATGGACCGCATCTGGTCCTTGGAAACCCTTTCCGGCCTCTTAAAATCATAAGGGACGATCTGTTTGTCGCGTTTGGTTTCCTGTTGTTTTACTTCAACCTCGCCGCCCTGTACCGCGGACAATAACGCGTCAACTTCACTTTGGTCAAGCACCTCTGACGACATATTTCTTATTTCTCCAGTTTACGGATTTATTCCTGTTTTCGGCCGCCAACTTCCATTTCTACTACTGCTTCTTTGGCGCCAATCATATTATAATCATTCCGCAGAATACTTTCAACATAAAAAGGGTCTTCTTTTATCGTATTAGCCTCTTTAATGAGATCCTTGTTATATTCCGCCAAAATGCGCGATTCTTCCGATAATTCATTGAGGTGCAAATTAAGTTCGCGATTCTTCTCATGGGCGGCCTGCGCGGCAAGTACAAGAACGAGCGACGCTCCTCCTATGCAGACGCCCCAAAAAGCGGTTTCAAGGGACTGTTTTACTACGCCGTTCCTGAACCTGCCGGCAATGCTATTTGCGAGTCGCCTGATTCCGCGAGCCTTTTCTCTAAATGATTTTATCATTAAAAACCTCCGGTGTCAATACTCAAAAATATTGAATTTATGCGTAATTTTGGATATAATATCCATAACTTTCTGTAAGAATATAATCGGCATTAAGGAAAACAATCTTAATATGTCAGGTTTTGCTCGTGATGGAATAAAGGAACTTGCCGCAGGGCTGTTTTTTTTCGCGACAGCAGGCGTATTAGCGGGATTTTTTTTCCCCTATGCGCTTCCAGTTCCGGCTCTGGGATTCATCTTTGTAGCGTATTTCTTCAGAGACCCGCAAAGGCAGGTGCCGCCTGGCTCCAATGCCGTGGTCTCCCCTGCCGACGGCACAATCGTAGATATCTCGGAAATTGATGAAAACGATTTTCTTAAATGCAAAACCGTAAGAATCGGCATTTTCATGTCCGTTTTCAGCGTACATGTAAACCGCATGCCCATTGCCGGCAGAATAGAATTTGTCCGCCATACGCCCGGCAAATTCCTTAACGCCCTGAAAAGCGAAGCGTCCCTGCATAACGAAAATAATCTCATTGGCGCGCACAATGACGAAAAAAACTTTAATTTCATGGTAAGGCAGATTGCCGGCATTATCGCGCGACGGATTGTATGCGGATGCAAGACCGGGGACATCCTGGGAAAAGGCGAAAAATTCGGCATGATAAAGTTCGGCTCAAGGGCGGAAGTATATCTGCCGAAGGAAATAGCAGGAGAATTTAAGGTAAAGCTTAACGACAAGGTAAAAGCCGGAGAATCCATTCTGGTAATGCTGAAATGAACCTGAAATTGAAAAGAAAAAGGCTTAAAAGCGTAGCAATCCTGCCGACACTGCTTACCGTAGGCAATGGCGTATGCGGATTCGCATCTGTCGTAGAGGCAAGCAAGAACAACTTTGAAACGTCAGCCTGGCTGATTTTTCTCGGTATGTTTTTTGACGCGATGGACGGAATGGCCGCGAGATTGACAAAAACGCCGAGCAATTTCGGCGCCCAGCTTGACTCTTTATGCGACGTAATAACATTCGGCCTTGCGCCGGCATTTCTCGTATATTCCATGATTTTACCCACTCACATGAGATTGCCTTTAGGGCTGGGGCCGACCAAGACCTTCTGGCTGGTATGCGCGTTTTACGCGGTCTGCGCGATGCTCAGGCTGGCTAAATTCAACGTGGAAACCACGCTTGACACGGAATCGCACCAGTCATTTTCGGGATTACCGAGTCCCGCGGCCGCGGGCATGATAGCCTCCACGGTCATATTCACTGCGGACCTTCCCGATTATTCGCTTGTAAAAAACCTCTCTCTCTTTCCGAAATCACTGCTTTATGTGACGTTAATTACGGCAGTGCTCATGATAAGCAAAATCAGATATATGCACGTGACAAGCCGGCTTCTCCGTTCCCACTACAGATTTTCCAACCTCATTCAACTGCTCCTAATCTGCCTACTTGTAGCCATGAAACCGGAATTATGCCTGTGGACAGGAATGATGATATACGTGCTGATCGGCCCTGTCATGGCATTGCAATATTTCTACGAAATAAAAATCTTGAGAAAACCGGCCGCTAATCCACAACCGGTTACATCCGAAGAACCCGCCGATAAGGACGTCAAAACGACATAACTCCATAACTACTAAACACCGTAACCCCTTACTCCTAACCCCCTTAACTCTTAATATGCCATCAAAAAATCAAACAATAAAACTCGGCTGTGTGCCGTATTTCAACGCCAAGCCTCTGATCCACGGCATACAGCATGTAAACGCCGGGAATATAAGGCTTATCTACGCAATCCCGAGCCGTTTGGCAGGGATGATTTCATCCGGAAAGGTTGATGCGGCGATGATGCCATGCGTTGAACTTGCGCGCCATCCTGAATTCCGGCATCTAAAAGGCATGTGCATTTCGTCAAAAGGAGAGGCTGAAAGCGTGGTATTTTGGCACAGACAGCCAATGGAAAAATTAAAAACCGTATATCTTGATCCGAACTCAATGACATCAAACAGCCTTTTACGCGTAATCCTGCGCAAGAAATACGGATTAAGCAATCTGAAATTCATTAAGAAAGCAATAGCGCCGGGAAGCCTTCCTGCCGAATCCTGCGGCTGTCTGATGATTGGTGACAGATGTCTGCGTGAAAACCTGAAACGGCATGACAAAACCATTACACGCATGGACCTTGGCCGCGAATGGCATGAATTTACCGGACTCCCTTTCATTTTCGCGCTCTGGATTCACAAGAAAACCATCAGAAATTCCGTAAGAAAACAACTAAAAGATTCCCTGCAAGCCGGCCTGGAATCAATACATTTAATCGCAAAGAGCGAGTCATCGCGGCTCGAACTGCCCCTCTCCTACTGCCGCAAATATCTGACCAGGAACATACGTTATAATCTTGGGAGAGACGAGAAGAAAGGCCTGAAAAAATTCTTAAGATTCGTTTCCGAAGATTGCATGTTATAAACACCGGCACATCCCTCAATCCCGCTCGGCAGGGCCCCTCGGGTCACGGGGCCGAAGCCCTCTTTTAAGACGTACGTGCCATCCCCTTTGCCAAGTCTTTATTTATTTGCTTCCTTTTCCTTAAGGGCTACGTCAATTTCTATCACGCCTATGCCTGTCATAAACGGGACAACCATTCTTTTCACGTTTATGGTTGAAATCTGCGTATTCTTGCCTGTTATAAGCGTCGGGGGCGAAATAGTGCATGGAAAACCTGAAGCTTCCAGGCCTATGGACGCGTTTCCGGTAATCATATTGGCGAATTCCGCGATAGCAGACTGGGCTATCTGGTCAAATTTTTCAATTTTCTCGCCCGCCATTTCGCTCGCAATCTTCAATGCCGTAGCTTCTGTCATGCCGTACATGACAAGCCCGCTCACTGAACCTGTTATGCCGATAAGTATCGTAACTTCTTTTGAGGTCCTGGCCGAACTTTCCATGGACAGCGAACCCCTCTGGAGAGTTTTAACCTTCCCTTCCGCCTGCAACACCTCAATAGCCGCGTTGATAAACGGATTGATAAACTCAATCTTCATAAGCACACTCCTCTAAGTTACAATAAAAAAATACAGGATTCCAGATTCAGGATTTCTTCGGCGGATTCATAAAAATCTAATCATTCAATATTTTAGTGATCATTTTCGTCTGGTGTTCCGGCTTGGAAAGATCATATTCCGGCAGGTCCGGCAATTCGCGTCCGTCCTTGCCGTAAAACATGCGCACTACCGGCCTTGCCACCACGCCCTTATTGGGATTAATGACACATCCTTTTTCGCCGGTATTTATCTCTACCATAATTCCTTTCGGATATGCCGGGATAAGATGCGTAAACGATTTGACGAAATTATAGTCAAAAAGGTCTCCGGCTCCGGCAAGCACGTATTCTATGGCCGAATGCGGCATAAAAGCCTCGCGCCACGGCCTTTTCGCCGTCAAAGCTTCATAAACATTGCATATAGATATTATCTTAGCAAACGCATGTATCTGGTTGTCCTTTAATCCGGCGGGATAACCCGTACCGCCGACATTTTCGTGGTGCTGATTGATAGTCGTCATTACATGAGAATGCACGGCGCCTTTTGCCGCCTGCAATATCTTTGCCGTCATTTCAACATGCGTCTTAACGTGCCCGTATTCTTCCGCAGTCAGCCTGCCGTTCTTCATTAAAATCTCTTTAGGCACATAAACAATGCCAAGGTCATGGAAAGCGGCCGCCTGCGCCACAAGCATAAGTATGGTCTTGGGAAATTTCATTATTTTTCCCATGGCTATTGAAAGTATCGTTACATTTAGAACGTGAAGATACAGGTATTCATTCAGGTCGTTTGATTCAACAAGTATTATTTCCTTGTCAAAATTCACATTTTTCATATCCGATATCACGTCAATCTCATTTATAATTCTACCCATTACATCGGTTGCGGCCTTTGCATCAACAATTTCCTTGAAACCCGCAAGCTGTTCCTGACGATTAACATCTTTCCAGAGTTTCTGAACCACCCCGAGGTTTTCATAAATGCTTTTAAGGATGCCATACAACTCAAACTTTAAAGTCGGCTCAATAAGCTCCTCAATGCGAACATCATTTACTCTCCTATCTTCAATGAGAATTGAGGAAACGCCTGAATCAAGGATATTGCGCGCAAGCGTAATGCTGAAAGTTTCTGATTGCCTGACTAACAGCTTACCGTTGTTGGAATATACGTCTTTTGCGGCAATCATGCCCGGGACGACATTTTTAACTGCTATATATCTCATATTTCACTCTCAAAGGAACTAACCGCATCTGCCGTCTTAGCCAGTATGCCTTCAAATTTTTCCTTTGCCAAACCGAGAGACAGCACCGCATTCTCATCAAGCGGATACATCAGGCCATCCGCTCCGATGCCGACCCCTATCATCATGGATACGGCATCGGCAATATGCACTATCCTCGCAAGATCCGGTTTTGACGATAATTCCGGGGAATGATGGAATTCTATCGCCATTGTAATTTCTTCCGAAAAATTCCATTGCCGGAGCACCCCCGCCCCGAGTGTCGCGTGTGAAAATCCTATTATTTCATTCTCCGCAGTGTCAAAAGAAACATTCTCCTTTTCAATTTTCTCTATAAGCCTGATGAAATCCTCCTGCACGTAATGCGCGAGTATTATCTTGCCGACATCGTGCAGAAGCCCGGACGTATAGGCAAGTTCTTTCAAAGCGGGCCTTGTCTCGGCGGCGATTATCTCTGAAGCCAATGCACAGCAAAGCGAATGCTTCCAAAGGTCTTCTTTGCCGAGCAAATAGCCTTCAACTTTTTTGTTCATTATGCCGTAAGCCGACGCGGAAATAAGCAGGTTTTTTATCGTCTTCATGCCGAGCAAAACGAGCGCTTCAAGCATGGTTGAAATTTTCCTGCCGCGCGCGTAATATGCCGAATTTGCAAGTTTGAGTATGCGCGTTGTAAGCGCGAAATCCTGCTGTAATGCCTCAGCGGCCTTCAGGATATGCACGTTCGGATCTGAAAGAATTTTCAAGGCGTTATCGGCCATGGCCGGCATTGTAGGCATTTCCTTAACTCTGCCGAGTATCTCTTTTAGCTTATCCATATTCAAACTTTCTGATAAAAACACATTGAGATATTCTTAAATCCAAGCTCCTCGCTTTTGAAAATTATTTCGCTCCCGCCCAGGAACAGGATGCCGCCCGGATTGAGCGCCGAATGAAATTTCCCATATAATTCGTATTTTATGTTTTCTTCAAAATATATGACTACATTGCGGCATGCGATGATATCATACTTACCCTCAAACCTGCCCTTATGCAGGTCAAGCAATGAGAATTTTATATTATTCGCGATACTTCCATTTATCTTATGCTTTCCGCCCGGATCCGCGGTGAAATATTTTCTAATCAATTCCGGCCTGACGGATTTCAGCGCATCGCCGGCATACATGCCGGCCTTGGCAGCTGCCACCGCCTCAAGGTCAACATCGGTTGCAAATATTGAATATTTAAGTAAAGGATGCTTCTTTCGCATCTCTTCGAACATTATCGCAAAGGTATAAGGCTCGCATCCTATGGAACATCCTGCGGACCAGACAGCTAACGTATTTTTCCTGCTTAACAGCGCGGGTACATGATTATTGCTCATTTCATCCCACTTGTCAGTATCACGGAAGAAATATGACACGTTTATGGTAAGAAAATTCTTAAAATCCACGACCGTGACCGGGTTATTTTCCAGCATTTTCAGGAAATCGGCGAAACCTGAAGCGCCCTTTGCCTGCATGTAGGATTTTATCCTGCGTTTCATCTGCTGGCATTTATAATGCGCCAGGTCAAGCCCTGCGAGGGCCGAGAATTTTTTCGTAAACCACGAATATTGTATGTCAGTATTTTCGTCCATGTTCATGCAGTGCAATTTTTCACGGAATCCACGAGTTCAACTATCTTTGCGGGAATACAGGCCAATGGAAGCACGAAATCAGCGGCATTTCTTGCGGCCACTGCTTTCGGCATGCCGTAAATCGTTGAGGTTTCCTGGTCCTGCGCTATTACCGTGCCGCCGGCAGTCCTGATATTAACTGCTCCCAGGGCCCCGTCTTCGCCCATGCCTGTAAGCACAGCGGCTATTACGCCCTTCCCGTACACATCCGCAATATCGCGAAAAGTCACGTCTGCCGCGGGGCGAACCCCGTTGACCGCAGGTTCTTTGGTCAGCCTGACATATTTTGAACCGTTCTTTGCTTCAATCCTCGTATGATGCCCGCCTTTCGCGACATATACGACCCCGGACAATATTTCCTCCCCGTCTTCGGATTCCTTAACAGAAAGGCGCGACATCTGCTGGAGCCTGTCCGCAAGGGATCTTGTAAAATTTTCCGGCATATGCTGAATCACTATGACAGGCACGGACAATTTCGCCGGAAATACCGGAATAACCTGGCAGAGGGCGCTCGGACCGCCGGTGGATGCCGCAATTGCCACAATTTTACGCGTGCTTACTGCGGAACCATGCTGGACAGATTTTATATCCGCCAATCCCATGCCGATGCTTGCCGACGCGGCGGCTTTGACTTTTTGTATCAATTCGTCCTTTATGTCCGCAAGCGAAATGGAATGCCCCGGTTTGCGGACGAAATCCACAGCGCCTATTTCAAGGGAAAGCATAACCTTCGCGCTGTCCCTGCTGAAAGACGAAAGCATAATAACAGGCAAGGGGAAATCGCGCAGGACGGACTTAAGCACCTGAATGCCGTCCATCTCCGGCATTTCTATGTCAAGGACAAGGACATCGGGCTTCTTCTCCGCTGTAACGGAAACTGCTTCTTTCCCGTTTGAAACGGCCGCAATAATTTCTATCATTTCGTCGGATGCGAGCGTCTTTGTGATAACCTGCCTCATATAAGAGCTGTCATCCGCTACAACAACCTTTATCTTTCGCATATCAGTATTTAAGTCCTAAATTTCTTCGTGAAAAACTCATGCGTTCAAAAGCCGGGTCAGGACGCTGACGAGCTTTTCGGTCTGAAAGGGTTTAAGCACGAAATCCTTGGCGCCGGCCTTGATGGCTTCTATTACCATCTGTTGCTGGCCCATGGCGGAAAGCATCGCTATTTTCACGTCGGGATTGATGAGCTTAAGCTCTTTTACCGCGGTAATGCCATCCATTTCAGGCATTGTTATATCCATGAGCACGACGTCCGGCTTTTCCAATTTATATTTTTCCAGGGCGTTCTTGCCGTTATCAACTTCTACAACCTGATGCCCCAGTTCCATGAGGAGTTTGCTTACTTTCATCCTCATGAACGCGGCGTCATCTACGACCATTATTTTTGCCATTTTACAATTCTCCTCTTAGCATAATTCTATTTCCCTGCCGAACGCGCTTTTTACTGAAACTGCGCCGGTAGATACGGATAATTTTACTGTTCTTGAGATGCTTCCTCCCACTTCCTTTCCGGAAATGGCTATACAGTTATCCTGAAGATGGCCTATTACGGCCTTTATATTCTTACTGCCGATGTCAAAATCCATCGTTGACAATTTCAACACGCAAGCGCCTCCAGCGATTTTTGCCGTCATTGTAGTCCTGTAGGCGCCGGCTTCAAACATTTTTTCAAGCAGTACTTTAACTCCGATATCCGCATATTTCGGATCGTCTCTCCTGCCGTTTGAAGCCGGCAATACGCAATGGAACATCCCTCCGATGCGGTTTACCTTGTCATACAGGCACACTGCTATGCAGGAACCGAGCCCATAGCATACAAGCACTTCATCGTTTTTCCTGCTAATCTTTATTTCGCCGAGGGAAACTGGAAGAAGGTTCATTGGTCGACGACGCTCCTAACCAAAGACGGCACGTCAAGAATAAGCGCCACTCTGCCATCGGCATCAATCGTAGCGCCTGAAAGCCCTTTCACATTCCCGATGTATTTTCCGAGCGAATAGACTACTATCTCCGATTCACCCATTATGTCATCTATCACAAAACCGACTTTCCTGTCAAGGTATGTTACCACGACAACCGTGAAGGATTCCGTGTCTCTTTTGTTCCCGCCGCCGGATTCCATGTTTAACGCCTCTCTTAACTGAAGAAGCGGCAAAACGGCATTGCGCGACAAAACAGTAGCCCGATGCTTTACATGCTGTATTTCCTTCTGGTGTACCTTCATGATTTCAAAAACGCTGTGCAAAGGCATCGCGAATTTTCTGCCGCACACATTTACAAGCAATGCCTTAATAATGGCAAGCGTCAGCGGTATTTTCATTATGAATTTCGTTCCCTTGCCGGGAGAAGTTTCCACGATGACCGTCCCGTGTATCTTTTCAATATTGGTTTTTACTATATCCATCCCTACGCCCCTGCCCGATGTTTCAGAAACCTTATCCGCGGTAGAAAATCCCGGCAGGAATATCAGATTTATTATTTCATCGCTTGAAAACGCCGCTACGGCCTGCGCGCCAACAATGCCTTTTTCAAGGGCGGTCTTCTTTATTTTTTCAAGGTTAAGTCCCTGGCCGTCATCGGAAACTTCTATATAAACGCTTCCTTCGCTATGCCGGGCATTTAAAACAATATTGCCCTTTGATTTTATTCCGTGGTCAACGGCATTCCTGAGCAGATGAATGAGCGGATCAGTTATTTCCTCAATCACTGTCTTATCCAGTTCCACGCCTGACCCGGAGACATGAAATGCTATCTCTTTTCCCGAGTTTTGCGCGAGGTCGCGAATCATTCTTGGGAATTTGCTGAAAACGGTTTCAAGCGGGACCATGCGGGCTTTCATGATTTCGTCCTGCAAACCGCTTATTTTCTTGTCTATCTGCTCCTTTAGTTCAATCAATTTTCTTACTTCATGGTCATTTTCATATTTCGTTGAAATCAGATTTGCAAGCTGTATGAGCTTATTTTTTTCAATTACCAGCTCCGACGTGATATTCATAAGCGCTTCCATGCGTTCCACGTCAACCCTTATGTTCTTTTTGGCCTTAAACTGCTCAAGGGTATCGGAAGCATTCTTCTTCGTGATTCTTTTGGTTTTCCAGTCAAGGGAGGAGCCGCTGCCTGACTCATCCGCCGCACGCGCTTCCTGCGCCGGAATGTCACCGGAAAATTCCGATATTTCCAGCTTCTCGATTTCATGAAAACCCGACACCAGGCCCGCTATGGCATCTTTGGATTCATCGGTTGTCATAAAAAGCGCAAGTTGGAAATAATCCAAGCCGGTATTAAGTTCTTCAATAACCGGGCTCGTCTTCATTACTGTTCCGGCCCGCCTCAATTCTTCCATTATTATGACAAGCCTTACCGAAGGCATTTCAGTCTTTGGGTAAAGAGAAATCTTTGCATTGAACGCGCTCCTTCCCTTTATTTTTTCCTCCTGGATAAAGTTTCTCTCGTCCGCGGTAAAGAAAAACGCGGCCGGCGCGCTTGCGGTTTTGGAAACGGATTCTCCGCGTTTATTTTCTTTCATGAGCATTTCGAGATACGCGGCCCCTTCTTCTATATCTATGCCGGAATCCCTGTCATGTTCCAATTCAGTACGGATTATTTTAAGGACATCAACCGTGGAAAGAAGGATATTGAATGCCTCATTATCAAGGCACAGCCTGTCGTTCCGCAGGCAGTCAAACACGGATTCAAGCTGGTGCGTGAGCCGCGACATTTTCCGGCATCCGTACGTTGCTGAAGAGCCCTTCAGCGTATGGGCCGCCCTGAAGAGGTTGTTCAAAGTGCCTTTATCGTCCTTGGATTTTTCAAGCAGAATAAGGTTTTTCTCGAGAGCTTCAAGGTGCTCATCGGCCTCCTCAAGGAATACTTTTTTTTCGTCAGCGTTTATGTTGGAACTCATTTTTGCATCCTGTTATTTTAAATGCGCCGGCAATCATTATTTCCCCCCGCCGAGCATAAGCATTTCTGATTCCGCGTCTTTCAGGGATTTTTTTTCTTTTTTTGAAAGGACTTTTGAAAGGTTAAGCATTATAACGAGCTTGTTTTCTATTTTCGCGATGCCTGAAAGGAATTCCGTGTCAATCTGCGAGAATACTATGCCGGACACTTCTTCAATGGACGAAGCCGGCACCTGCAGAACCTCGGAAACATCGTCCACAATGAGGCCGACGGTATGGTCGTCAACCTTCACCACGATTATCCTGTTCTGTTTTTTGTCTGTCTGCACCGGAAATCCAAAGCGTTTGCGCAGGTCTATGACGGGTATAATCTTGCCGCGCAGGTTGATTACACCTTCGACAAAATCCTCGGCGCGCGGAACCCTGGTAATGTCAAGCATCCTTATGATTTCATAAACATCCGAAATCTTAACGCCGTATTTTTCGCTCGCAAGGTCAAAAATTACAATTTGAATAAGGTCTTCCTTCTGCAGTGCTTTTTCCATAAACTGAACTCCTTAAAAACGCACATTCCTTCTCACATAACGGCACAATGAAAGAAATCCAATGACACAGGCCGACATTCTGAACTGTTACTACGCGGAGCATCTTATACTTGACATTCAACAAGTTGAAACTTTGCACATTTCCTGTAAAGCAAAGCGAAAAGATGTTAACTATTTCATGCTCCTCGTAGTAATGTAAGCTTCTTAACACGGCATTA
The DNA here is from genome assembly GCA_016220095.1 of Planctomycetota bacterium. Lineage (GTDB taxonomy): Bacteria > Planctomycetota > MHYJ01 > JACQXL01 > JACRIJ01 > JACRIJ01. The sequence goes on from JACRIJ010000018.1 coordinate 46,162, forward strand.
TTGTAACAAAAAAAATCGGATTTTCCAACAAAAAATTCAATTCAACGGAAAGGCCTCAGTGAAGGTGGGTTTTCAAGTTCCCCCGCGGTATTTTATAGAGACGCCCCGGCGTGGCGTCTCTACAGCATTTATTGGAATTTTAAGACAAGTGTTATTTTTTGCCCACCCTTTACTGACGCCTTATAATTCAACGATACCGTCTCAGTGAAGGCAGATTGAAAATAACACCTATGTGTTCAATTTGCCAATGGTTGCGGGAGGGACAGGGCATCCCGACACTTCGGTCGGGACTTCCCTCGGTCGCTGCCCTATCCCTACAGAATGCCGCGGAAGAACTTGTAAACCCACCTTCACTGAGGCAGTGCTCTTCATGATAGCGCAGATTTTTACACCATTATACTTTTGATTTTATAGGCATTAGAAGACAGGAATTCGCCTAAGCCTTTATCAATCTTGCCGATATGATTGACCAGCCAGTCCATTAAGGTGCGCTGCACTTTAATTGCCATTGATGAAGAAGAACCTTCCTTTTCGAATTCATTCTTAAATACGGTAAATTCATATATGAAACGCTTGTGCTCCGCCTTGTGTGCCGCATATCCCGGATAACTGCGGTTCACCATAAATTCCTCTTCCTTGCTGAAATGCGTTACCACGTAATTTTCAAGGAAGTTCAGGATATTGGTAATTTCCGCCTTTCCTTTGCCGGTGCTCATGGCTTCCATAAGCGAGCCTATCCGGGCGACAAGCTCCTTGTGCTGGGCATCCTGCCAGTCAATACCTGTGGATAGATTTTCGTTCCATTGTACTGCCATACAAACATCTCCTTAAAAAAGTTTTATTGTATAAAATATCAGCTTGCAGATGCAAAACAATATTCTGTACCTGCCATATCCATTTATTGTTTTGACATAAGCATTATTTTCTCTCACACCCTTAACTGACGCCTTCTTTTATATCCTGAAGACTGACGTACTTTTCTGCAGCATATCCGCGGCGAAGGCCATTTTGGATGCCGAATTGGCAATTTCGGTTATGGCAGCGGTTTGTTCCTCAGACTGGGCAGAAACCTCTTCCGTAGCCGCGGAGGTTTCTTCCGCGCTCGCGGCTATCTGTTCCATTTGCGAGGCTATATTTTCCACATTCTGAATTATTTCAAGAAAAAGCTTGTGCGTGGTTTCAATAATATTGACTCCCTCGGCCATATCACGCGCTCCCATATCCGTAATATCCCTGGCAGTCTTAGTATCGGTCATAATCTCCTGGACAATCCTGGAAATCCTCTGGGCCTGCAGTTGTGATGAATCGGAAAGCTTTCGTATCTCGGTTGCAACCACGGCAAATCCCCTGCCTGCTTCGCCCGCGCGCGCGGCCTCAATAGCGGCATTCAATGACAAAAGATTTGTCTGGTCGGCTATGTCTGTTATTACGTCCATCATCTCGGAGATATCGCTTGAGCGTTTAACGAGTTTCTGGGTATTTTCAACTGTCATATCCATTGATTTTTTTATCGCGCCGACTTTAACAAGCATATCCTGCAAGGCACTGCGGCCGTGCCTGGACAATTCCTGGGCCTTAAGATTTGAAGAGGAAGCTGTCTGCGCGCTGTGCGCGACCTCGCCGCTTCCTTTGGCTATTTGCTCAATAGCCTGGCTCAACTGGGTTGAGGTATTCGTGGATTGTTCGGCTATCGCGGCAAGCGAAGAAGACGTGGATGTGACAACGCCGGATTGCATCTGTATTTTTTCTATAAGGCTTTTAAGGTTTTCAACCATTTTCTTCATTTCATTTGCGAGAATATCATTGGCTGAACGGACTTTTACCGTTGTCGTCAGATTGCCACCTGCTATGCTGGTCAATGCATCGGCCATTTCCTTTGAATTATCTATAAGTTCCTGAAAAGCCTGCTCAAGCACCCCACTGCCCTTCAAAGCGCCTTTCTCAACTGCAAAATCGCCGCCCGCCAATTGCCCAGCAATCTGCGCCAGATTGCGCAATTTTATCGTCATTCTTGAAAAGGCCTCGCCAAGCTCTCCGGGTATCTTAACTTCAAGCACTGCGTTATAAAGGTCGCCTTCGGCTATTTTACGCGCCTGGATTGTCAGTTTGCGCAATTCCGCCTGCATCCTGCTGAACGCATCGGCAAGGTCGCCTTTTGCACTGCCTGCCGCGTCAACGGCTGCGGTGGAAAGGTTCATGCCGGTTTTAAGCCTGTTCTCAATCTCATCAGCGCCGATTGCCCCGTTGGAAATCATCTCGGCCTTCATAACCAGGCCGCTTAATTCGGAAAGCATCTTGTTGAATTCGGCCGCAAGTTGGCCTATTTCGTCATTTGAATTGATCGCGAGCGCGGCCTGCGCCACTTTGCCTTCGGCAATGCTCTTTGCCTTGCCTAAAAGCAAAGCGAGCGGCCTTGTTATTCCGCGTGTAAGCATAAAAGCCGTTATCAAACTGACGACAAGCACAAGCAGACCGGCAATAACAGACAATTTTATTGAAAGCGCCGACATGGCCGTCATATTTTTTTCCACTTCCGTCCTTTCCATCTCAATCTTGCCGGCAACGGCTTCAACGTCAGTAATGATTTTCGCGCCGGCAATATCGTATTCGTTCATTGCAACATTGCCCTTATCCCAACTCTCAAGATAAGCATTGAACATTCTTATGCCGCTTGCGTACATGACGGGAAGTTGATTTTTAACGGCATCAATTGACGTGCGCATTTCAGAATCTTCGGGATAATATTTTGCAAGCAAGGCGGCGTTATTAAGGGCATTATCCCTTGAGGGATCGGCCTCATTCGTTATGACGTCCTTATCTTTAGTAAGAGATGCATCCGTCAGGAACTGCCATAAATTGGCTACCTGGAGCTGTATTTCCTTCGCAATCCTTGTCTTTTCAAGCACCGAGTTATAATTCTCCACCCCGGCCCCTACATCCACAAATCGCGTAATGCAGAATACGCAAAAAATCATTGTCAATACGATAATGACGCCGAACGCGGCATACATCTTCCTGCCGATTGTCCATCTCATATCCGCCCCTTTCAAAAAACACGGCCTCATCGCAAAACAATTCCGGTCATCGACCGTATCAGGTTGCAATAATTTTCAAATTGTAATTATTACAAGTATACAATTAAAAGATCTAAATGTCAAGTTTTTTTATTTCTTGCGCGCTTCACGCAACGAATGTCATATTTTGAAAAAAGAGACGCTTTTCTGCACCGCATCCGCGGAGTTTTTCAATTTGACCGTCGACGCGGAAATCTGGGTAATAGTCGCATTCTGTTCTTCGGCCTGCGCCGACACTTCCTCTGTTGATGCTGATGTTTCTTCGGCATTTGCCGCTATCTGTTCCATCTGACCGGCTATCTGGTCAACCTGTCCGGCAATTTCCATAAAAATGCTGTTTACTGAATCTATATGTTTTATGCCGTCCTCAACGTCAGAGGCCCCTTTTTCCGTAGTGTCCTGCGTTAATTTTGTATCTTCAAGAATATCTCCGATTATGGAGGAAATCCTCTGGGCTTGTTTCTGGGAGGAATCCGCAAGTTTTCTGATTTCTGATGCCACAACGGCAAATCCCCTGCCTGCTTCGCCTGCGCGCGCGGCCTCAATCGCGGCATTCAACGACAAAAGATTTGTCTGGTCGGATATATCCGTAATAACTTCTATCATCTCGGAAATTTCATTGGAACGGCTTGAGAGCTTTTTAATATTTTCCACGGATTTGACCATTGATTTCTTGATTTCTTCGACTTTTCCGGACATTTCAAGCAATACTGCCCTGCCTTGTTTTGAAAATTCCTGGGCTTTCATGCTTGAGGCGGACGCGCTTTGGGTGCTTTGCGCAACTTCTCCGGCGGCTCTTGCAATCTGTTCTATGGCCTGGCTGAGCTGTTCCGAATTTTTCGACGACTGCTCGGATGCCGCGGCAAAAGATATAGCAATGGTATTGACGTGCTCAATTTCTCCGTTGATTTTCAGCACGAGGTCTCTCAGGCTTAAAATCATTTTCGAAAATGCTTTTGTTAAAACCTTGCGGTCGGAATCATCCGAGACGCTTATAGCAAGGTCTCTTTCAGCTATGCGGTTCGCAAGTCCGGCCATTTCGGCAAAATTACTTGTCATTTTATTAAAAGCCTCGCCGAGTTCGCCAGAAATCCTGATTTTCAGCGCCGCATTATTAAGGTCATCCTCGGATATCCTGCGCGCCTGTATGGTCAGCTTGCGCAATTCCGTCTGCATCCTCGCAAAGGCATCCGCGAGGTCCCCGGAAGAGCCGTTATCTGACACCAGCGCCGCAGCAGACAAATCCATCCCTGATTTTATTTTCTCGTCTGTTTCATCGGCGCCGATTACGCCGTTGGAAATAAGTTCCGCCTTTACGACCAGCTTGCCTAATTCTCTGAGCATTTTATTGAATTCGTTGGCAAGAATGCCGATCTCATCACTGCGGTTCATTTCTATTTCACTCTGGGACAGGTTGCCGGCGGAAATATTCCGCGCACTTTCAAGAAGGCGCGCGAGGGGCCTTGAAACAAGCAGTTTGCTTAATAAGACGAGCATACCGGCTATGGCTGCAAGTATCGCGAGATTGAACAAAATATATTCTGTCCGCCGCCTTTCAAGGGTGTTGAACGCCTCTTCAGCCGATGTTTCAAGCCTCATATATCCCAATACCTGCTGTTTTTCGCCATGGCATTCCGCGCGCGCCTGTTCATTCTCAATGGGAACAACGGTAATGACAAACGGCTTATTTTCAGAATTAAAAGCAATCCGTGAAACAGCAGAATCCGGCAATGCCTTGCCGGCTTCATTGATATTGCCGTTCGCGTCCCCTTTTCTTGACGCGTTTTTTACCTTCCCATTTTCGTCCGCAACGCTGACGGACAATATGCCTTTAGACTTGCTGATATTTTCAATGGTCGACTGAATGCTTTTGCGGTTCTAACTTAACATGAAATTTCTTAGAGCAGGATGTATTGTTTCGTAGAGACTGCCGTTCTGGTCAAGAATATTATGGACCGCAGTCTCCCTGTTCTTGCTGATCTAATAAAAAGCAAAACTCATTAGTACCAAGAACAAAAAAACCATTCAAACTTTCTGGCCCGGTAAAAGCATCTTGAAATTACCCGCTTCTTCACCTCTTACAGTCTTATAGAATTCGCAGACAATACAATTAGCCTGTTTTTGCGCGTACGTTCCCTGCACTTTGCCGCCGCATAATGTACCGGCAACGGCCCAGCATATCCTGCCGCCGTTTTTGCCGTTGTTAAGCCCGGCGCCAGGGCCGTTATAAGCAGAGGCGGAACATACTCCCAACTCCTTTGACTTGGCCCCGTCCGCCTCTCTTCCGCATTTCTTAAATTCCCAACAATTCTGTGGCATATTAAACCTCCTTAAAACCCCGCACACATACAAATTTACAATTTAGCACGTAGAATCATTCACTGCGGACAATCTTATCCCAAACCCGAAAAAAATCAAGGAAAAAAAACTAATAACCCTTTTCAAAAAAGGAGTATCAATTTAACATTTAAGATGTAAGAATTAAGATTTCAGGGCTGATTCCGTAAAAATCCAAAGTCTTATGTCTTAAAAACAGAAACGCTTTTCTGGAGCGAATCAGCTGATGCCTTCAATTGCGTAGCCGAGGCGGCTACTTCCGACATAGACGCGTTCTGTTCTTCAGCCTGCGCGGAAACTTCTTCTGTTGAAGCCGAGGTTTCCTCCGCATTCGCGGCTATCTGCTCCATTTTTGCCGCAATATTATCCACCTGTTCCACAATCTCAAGAAACATCTTGTTAACCGAATTAATCATGCTCATGCCCTCTTCTACATGCTGTGCCTCTTTCTCGGTAGTTTCCTGGGTCTGCTTTGTATCTGCAAGTATGTCCTGGATAATCCTTGAAATTCTCTGGGCCTGCTTCTGGGACGAATCCGCAAGCTTTCTGATTTCCGATGCTACAACGGCAAATCCCCTGCCCGCTTCTCCGGCCCGGGCCGCTTCAATAGCCGCATTCAATGACAGAAGATTGGTCTGGTCGGCTATATCCGTTATGACGCTTATCATCTCCGAAATCTCGCTTGAACGGTTTGAAAGCTTTTTTATGTTCTCCACGGATTTTATCATTGATGTCTTGATTGCGTCCACTTTGCCGGACATATCATTCAGAACTACCCGTCCCTGCCTGGAAAGTTCCTGAGCCTTCAGGCTTGAAGAAGACGCGCTCTGGGTGCTTTGCGCGACCTCGCTCGCCGCCCTCGCGATCTGTTCAATCGCCTGGCTCAATTGGGTGGAATTCTTTGACGACTGTTCGGCAACCACCGCGAAAGACGTCGCGATGGAATTCACCTGTTCAACTTCCTTATTTATCTTAAGCACGAGGTCTCTCAGATTATTAGCCATTTTCACAAAGGCTTTTGTTAAAACCTTGTCTTTCGTATCCAGTACGGCATTTACCGTAAAGTCGCCACCGGCAATCCGCTCAGCGAAAAGCGACATCTCCGTCAAATTGGATGTCATCTTGCTAAAAGCCTCACCAAGTTCGCCCGAAATCCTAACGTTCAAGGCCGTATTATGAAGTTCATCTTCCGCAATCCTGCGGGCCTGTATGGTAAGCTTGCGTAATTCCGTCTGCATCCTCGCAAAGGTATCCGCAAGATCCCCGGAGCCATCGGGCGAAACGGCTGTCGCCGAAATCAGGTTCATGCCTGCCTTCATCTTTTCATCCGCTTCATCGGCGCCAATAATGCCATTGGATATAAGTTCCGCTTTAACAACGAGTTTTTTCAGTTCATTAATCATTTTATTAAATGCTTCTGCTAACTGCCCTATTTCATCCTTACTCTTAATAACGGCGTCGTTTTGCGCAAGATTTCCCTTCGCGATATCCTGCGCAATAGCCCTGAGATAATTCAACGGTTTTGATATAAGAAATCTGCAAAGCAGCACTATAGCAATAATTATCAGGAATAAAATAATAAGGAATCCGGACATTGTTTCCTTCTGGCGTTCCTTCAGCTGGCTAATGGCTTCATCCGCCGAAATATGGACTCCGAGGTAACCGTTGATCTTCGTATCCGGCGAATGGCAATCAGAATTATTACTGCAGTTTTTTTCATTATAGACCGGAATAATGTTTTCAAGAATCTGTGAATGCCCGGACGAATTAAGCTTAACCTCCTGCGCGTTATTCTCCGAAATATTTTTGATGCTTTCGGGGGAAATTGAAGTATACATAATAGTTTTATCCGAAGAATACTGTACTTTCCCATCAGGATCGGTCACGTACACCTTTTCCACGACCGTACCGATATCATCCGTTATAGTGCTGAGACTGTCCTTGTCATTCTTGATCATTGAATTTTTCAGCGCAGAACGCAAGGCTTCCGACAAATGTTTGCTGTCAGCCATCAAGCGCGACATCGTTTCCTTCTTGTGCTTCATTGTCTGATAAACGGCAAGAACGGTAAAAAAAGTCACTAATATCAAACTGATAGGTATAATCAGTTTCAGCGTGAGGCTTTTTCTTATCTTATTAATCATTTTCATATCCTCCTCAGAAAGTTTATAGGCATTATAGGTTAAACAGGCTTTATCTTAAAAATGACTGCAAATGCGTGAAATTGCGTGAAAACACCCAACGCACAGGGGCAATTCACACTATAGTTGTAAAGTTTTGTCTGAAAGCCTTCTTAATGCTATATTGTGCAATAAATGTGCCAATTGGAAGAGAGATTGCGTAAAACATCCTTTTACTCTTTTCATTTAACTCTGAACTTTTCAATATTGGCATGAAGGTTTTCTGCGACTGATTTCAGCTGTTCCGCGGACGCCGTCATCTCTTCAACCTTGGCATTCTGCTGTTCAGCCTGGGCTGAAATCTCCTCTGCTGACGCCGAGGTCTCTTCGGAATTCGCGGCTATCTGCTCCATTTGACCTGCAATATTGTCAATTTTACCGGCAATTTCCTGAAAAATACTGTTTGCAGATTCAATCAACGCCATGCCAGTATTGATATTTTCGCTTTCCTGGGATATGGACTGCCTGGTATCCAAAGTATCAGCTATTATATCGTTGATAATCTTTGCTATCTTCTGGGATTTTTGCTGGGAGTTATCCGCAAGTTTTCTTATTTCCGAGGCAACCACGGCAAAACCTCTTCCATGCTCGCCAGCCCGTGCTGCCTCAATGGCGGCGTTCAGGGACAACAGATTTGTCTGGTCGGCTATATCGGTAATCGCATTTGTCATCTCTGCAATCTCATTTGAACGATTCACGAGCCTCTCAATATTTTTCGCGGTAACGTTCATGGAGTTATTGATCCCGTCAACTTTTTGCAAAAGTTCATGCATTGTTTTCTTGCCGGCTATTGACAATTCCTGAGCCTGATTGCCTGATGAAGATGCGGATTGCGCGCTTTGCGCGACATCCGAAGCCGCTTTTGCAACATGCGTTGTAGCCTGTGCCAATTGCTTGGAATTCCCGGAAATCTGATCCGCAAGCTGTTTCAACTGATGTGAAACCGCGTTTACCTGTCCTGCCTCGGCGTTTATCCTTACTATCAGCTCATTAAGATTCCGTACCATTATGGAAAAGGAGACTGCCAACACGTCATTTTCCGAACGCGGTTTAACCGCTACGGCAAGGTTGCCGTCTGCAATCTCCATAGCCGTTTTTGAAAAGTCCTTTTGCGAATCCAATATTTTTACGAATGCCTCCATCAATACTCCCTTGCGGTTTTTTATTGCCGCAGTCAAATCACCTTCAGCGATTTTTTCGGCCAAAACCGCAAGTTCCCTGAGGTTTGCGGTCATCCGTCTGAATGCACCGCCAAGTTCGCCTTGTATATCAACGTCAAGGGCGGGATTATGCAGGTCATCATCCGCAATCCTGCGGGCCTGTACGGCAAGTTTACAAAGTTCAGTCTGCATGCGCACAAAAGCCTTAGCCAAGTCGCCGCCGGTATTCCTGGATTTTGCGAATTCCTCCACGGCATAAGCAAGGTCATAATTCCTGGCTAACTTTTCTTCAATTTCCGAAGCGCCTATGACTCCTTTAGATATAAGACCGGCTTCTTCAACAAGCCTTTTTAATTCGCTTAACATCAGATTAAATGATAACGACAGCTGTCCTATCTCGTCTTCTCTTTCCATTTTTATGGCTTCCTGCGACAATCTGCCTTCTGCAATGCCTTTGGCCGTCTCGGTAACACCCTTGAGCGGCTTTGAAACAAGAAGACGAGATAGAATTATCATCATGGCTCCGATGAAGAAAACAATAATCATGAAAAGAACCACCTGTCTTATCTGCTGATGTTTTAATTCGGTAAAAGCGCTGTCCGCAGACATGTTTACGCCGATAAATCCGATAATTCTATTTGCGCCGCCATGGCAGGATGCGTTTGAACAGGCCTTTTCATTTGGGATCGGCCGCAGGCAGGCAATCTGATACGTGGAATCAACGTTTTTTTCCAGTCTTGTCAAAGACCTGTTAGCGCCTGAAACTTCCTCAAGCAGGCCCTTTTCAATCGGCTTTGCGGATTGCTTATCCCCTGAAGATGCCCATATCCTGCCGTCCGTATCCGCTATATACACCGAATTTATACCGCTGATCCCGCCCGAATATTTGATTATAGCATTCAACCCCTCAACGTCTTGTTTTATCATTGAATTTTTCAGGACAAAATGCAGTGTCTCAGAAAGGGCTTCACTTTTGGAAGACAGGTTTTCTTCAACCTTTTCAACGTTGTTGATATACAAATACGCCGACATGCCGCCAATGGATACAAGTAGTACTAACAGGACAGGCAAGACGGTCTTCAGCGCTAAACTCTGCTTTATCTTTTTCAGCATTCTATGTTTCTCCTAAAATATTGCAATAATTCCTTATTAATCCTGCATTATATTTTTTAAAACAGCTATTGTGCAACATCAGACTTGGAAACTCCTAATTGACTTAAGGATGTCAAATTGCATTTTAGTAACCAGATGTCAACTAATGTTTCATTTTGAGCGCTTTAATGAAACAGCCGTTTTCCCCGCCAGAACCCTTTGAAGGGGCGCTGAATTGCCATACCGGCGTCCATTCGCTCGTGCCAAATGGATTTTTTGACCTTACTCTCCAATAATAAGTAGTATTATTCATCAGGCTTGTGAAAATGAATTCCGTCAGACCCAAACCGGTTTCTGATTCCAGAAGCTGTGTAAAACCGCTGTCCAGCGCTATTTGTAATTCATACGTTATCGGGGTATTGCCCGTTGAAGCCTGCCAATTAATATGGACTGAACTCGTAACCGTTTCACCGTTCGCCGGAGTCAATGGCACCGGCAATGACGGAAGCCCGGCGGCAATGTCATAACCATAAGCTATATCTATTATAAAACTCGTCTCAGTGGAATATTCGCTCCATACTCCGTTATTGTCCTCGTACCTTACATGCCAGTAATATATCTGACCGTCAAATATGGCCCCGGATGGTATCGTAATTGACGTAATATCCAGGCTGGTAATTCCTGAATCATATATGGAAGTCGTATAATCGCCGTAATTGGTCCTTATCTGCCACTGGCTCGCAGTGTGCGTATCGTCCAGGTCAAGGTCGCTGAATGCCGAACTCACCAGCTGGGGCGTCAGCGTCAACAAAGTGGACCCGTCCAATGGTATCCAGTTTACCGGCGTAATGGGCGGGTTTCCTGCCTGGTTCGCGGTTTCTCCGGCCGGATAATACCGGAATTTTATTTCATCGGAATATTCGCTCCATCCTCCCCTGTTGTCCATATAACGCACGCGCCAGTAATAGACGTTATTGCTCGTTAAAATGCCGGCCGGAATTTCGATATTGGTCAGGTTCAACAAATCCGCGCCTGAATTCCACGCCCCTGCGTCCGTATATTGCCCGTCCTCCAGGCGCGCCTGCCACTGGCTCGCGCCGTGATATTCATCGGTATCTATATCACTGAAAGACGATGCCTGCAGATAAACTCCCGTCGTTGTCACAGTCTCAGTATCAAGAGGCAGTTCATTGACCGGTTTCTCGGGCGGATGCGTATATGTAATTGCAACCTTATATATAGACGCGGTGGCATCGGAAGCTGAAGATGCAAAGACGGCCCTGAACTGGATATACCGCGAGTATTGCGAAGTTATAACGCTTTCCGTATCGGCATAAGGGCTTGACCATTCACTCCATGTCGTATCAGGCGTCAAGGTATCTCCGGTACGGGTCTGCACCGTCAATGACGTATTTGCAGGCACTATCTCCTCCCACAGGATATTCCCCCATGATACATAACTCAAAGCATCAAAAACCGCGGAAGTATATTGTCCGCTTGCCGTGTATTGCGTTTGGCTGTCAATAACACCGGCCGCATCCAATCCGTATAAACCGGCATTGGCTAAATTATTTGATTCGGTAAGCCATGTGCTTCCGGTATATTTTACTATATACAGGAACGCTGAACCGTCAATGCAGTAAATTTCATTTACCGTATTGTTGTCGCCATCCGCAATCCTGAGTTCGCCAACAGTACCGGTAATTGAATTACTGACCGTTAAAACAGTCCACACCGCGCCAGTCCATTTAAACATAATCAAATCATCGGGATTCGCTCCTCCGGCAAAAACCTCATTATTGCCGTCATTATCGCCATCGCCTACAGTAACAGCGCCATTGGCATAAAGGTCGGCGACAGCGGATCCGAGCCAGACAGCCCCGTTCCATTCGTATTTCTGCAATGTATATGCGGCCGGGCCTGTGATGGCGTAAACCTCGTCATCGCCGTCATTATCGCCATCTCCTAACGCGAAGCATTGTGAATTCAATGCCGACGAATATCCGGTTCCTACCTCGCTGATTGCCCAGAAGGTTGAAGACCATTTAAATTGGTATATCTTATTGTCAGTGCAAAAGGCATACAACTCATCTGTGCCGTCATTATTGCAATCGCCCACTTCCAGCCATTCGGCGCCGTTAGGCTGGATTGCTACAGTAGTCTCATACCATATGGAATTCTGCCATTTTAACTGCAGTATATTGTCTATATTATCAGTCCTGTCCGCGATATAAACCTCATTCTCGCCGTCGCCGTTGCCGTCGCCCACTGTCACGCACCAAGGCTGAGTAAAGACAGCTATGATTTCGGACGACCATTCGGAATTAGCATAAGTTATCCTGTAAATATAATTCCCTGAAATTGCATAAATCTCAGGTTCTCCGTTATTGTCCCCGTCTCCGGCGGTTATGGATTCGGCATCGTCCGGCAAAGACGCGGCTATCGCGGTGGTCCACGCGGAACCGTCCCATTTAGACTGGTACGCATTTACCGGCGCAGTATGGTTCACGGCATAAATGCCGTTCACTGTCTCCCGCGAAAGCTTCAAGGTCCCGGGAGAAGCAACAGCGCTTAATCCTGTTAGAGCGCCCTTTTCAAAATCCGCTGAACTTGACAATTTCCATGTCGGGTCCATCGTATATTCAAGGGAAACTGAATTCAAAAAAGGCGTTACATCCGGCATGATGGTAGATAATACCGCCTGGTACTGGACAAACCTGCCTCTAAGATTTATCGCGCACCCGTTGCTATCGTACAGCGTATCAAGCGCGGCCCAGTCAGTCCATGTCTCATTGTCATCGCTTGCCCTGACTTTCAGCGTTATGCTCGTGCCCGGAAGTATTGTTTTACCCCATGTTAACTCCGTCCAGAAAACCGACGTAGCCGCGTCAATGGATGACGAAACAAATGTCCCGGACGCCGCGTAATTTTTCAATGAATATTTCCACATATCATTCAACAGTCCCGTACCGTTGTCCCCGCCGAAAACGTACGAAACGCCGGTTTCTGCCGCATATACCATGGAATGGCGGAACCTCGCGTCCGGCGCCGATGCCAGCGTCAAGGCTTCCCACGTCCCGTCAACAGGGTTAAACGCCCATGTCTGAGACGAGGCTATCCCCGAAACCCTTCCTCCGAAAAGCAGTATTCTTTTTGCGGAACTATCATAAGCGAACGCCGGCGCTTCTGTTGCCGACGGTTTTGTTATGGCGTTAACCTCTGTCCATGCATTTGCTGTATAACTGTAACTCCATGTCTCATCGGAAGCGCCTGAGGAATCAACACCGCCGAAAAGCACGATTTCATCATTATTGCCTGTTACAAAGCCGAAATCGCGCCTTGCCGAAGGCGATAATGAGGGCGACATCTGCACCCAGCTGACTTCAGCAATATCAAAATACCATGTATCATCCAACATAGTTGCGCCGTCAGAAGTGCCGCCAAACAAAATCAAAACATCCTGAGTCGCGATATATGACATGCCATGTCCGTACCTCGCGGAAGGCGAAGCCGAGGAAAGAAGCTGTGTCCAGGTGTTTTCAGTTATATTATACACCCACGTATCGTCAAGCGCCTGGCCCGCGATGTCAATCCCGCCGAAAATAAATATGCCGTTCATAAGAGATGAGTATGCCATGCCGAACCTTGACCTTGCGGATGGACGCGTTGCGGGATTTGTTACAACGCTCCATTCGTCAATGAAAGGATCATATTTGAATATCTCATCCAAAAAAGCCGCGTCGGTCTCGCCGCCAATCATGATAATCACGTCATCATAAGTATCGTATATCATTCCGTGCCGGCGCCTCGCGGACGGTACGGTAAAAGGTGAAAGTTCCGCCCATACGTTTGATGGGGATGAACTCAGGGTGATGTCTCCGGCTGAAAGGGCGGAATTAAGCTCCGGTGGCACCGTTCCCAGCTCAAAATCAGCCTGTTCGGTCTGCGTCCATACGTCGGCGGAAAGTCCCGCGTTGAATCCGGCCGTGAAAACCACTACCACGCAGAACAATGCATATATAATTCTTTTTCTGCTAATACTGCACATTAATATAATTATACCCGCTGTTAAATAATAAGTCAAACTTTTTGAATAAAAAAAATTCAATTTCCTTGACAAAATATACATTTTTATGGTAAAATTAAAGCATGTTGACAAAGAAAAGATTCTGCTTGAAAATTCTGTTAATTGCCTGTGCCGCGTTTATAGCCGGAACCTTCTTATTTCATAAGGTTGAAGACAGGAAGGCGTACGCGCAGGTTAAAGATAAATGGTACGAATCCAAGGACGTTGATTTCAACGACGGCCTTTTCCGCGAAACACTGCTGTCCGGACCGGGCACTGCCGCGGATATCAGGCTCGCGCCTTTCAACCAGTGGTATAATGACTTCTGGGAATTCCGCAGGGCCGTAATAGTTGACAACAGGCTGAATCCCGATTCCCTGCAGTCATACCAGGTCAGGTTTGAAATACCCTACTGGACCGGAATGAATTCAAATTTCGCCGACATACGTTTCACCTCTCAGAATGGCGTAACCATACTTGACCACTGGAAAGAACAATTTACCGCGAGTTCCGCGGCGGTCTTCTGGGTAAACATACCTACCATACCAGAATCGGACCTCTTGAAAGTTTACGTTTACTACGGCAACCTCGGCACTGGCGACACCAGCGACGGCGACAATGTCTTCGTGTTTTTTGACGATTTTAACGACAATTCCCTGGATGCTACTAAATGGACAATAATCGGCACCGGCGCATCCGAACAGAACGGCCTGATGCAACTGCTTATTACAAATGCAACTCAACAGCCAAGCCTTTCCACGGCAATCACAAGGATCATTCCAAGCCAGTTTATCCTTGACAGGCGCGTCAAACTGTTCGCGGCTAACGAGTTTTTTTACGGCAGTATGCTTATAAGCAGTCTTTCCGGCATACTCGGCACGATAAGATATTCCTATGACTTCAATCCTGCAGACGGAATTTTATATACCAACAGGGATAGTTTCTATGTCGCGCGCTCAAGCGATGACTCATCATCACCCCTGTCTCCTTTCTGGAATAATGTTTGGTTTGATGAAACCGTCATTTACAACGGCGACACGGGCGATGTGACATACTTCCGCGATAATAACGTCACAAAAGAAACTATTTCGTATGTCATAAATGAAACTGCAAACGACGTCAGGTTCATGTTCACGCCCCAGGGCTCGGGTGAAGGCCATTTTCATGAAATGGATAACGTACGCATAAGACGTTATACCAAATACGAACCTACCGTTGAAGTGGGCGTGGAACAGATAGAAAGCATCGGCGCGTACGTAACCAAAGGCACCTATGCGTCAAGCGTTTTTGATACCCTCGCATCGGCAAGCACCATTGATTCCATAACATGGAACACAACCCTGCCTGCAGGCACCGCCATAACCATGGAAATCCGGGCCTCGGACAATCAATTTGAAGCCGATGATTACCTGGATCCCCCGTGGACGACGGTAATCAACGGTTCAGACCCGCCCCTCGCAGGAAGATTCATCCAATACAGGGCTACCTTATCCGGCACAGGCGTATTTTCACCGGAATTGGAAGACGTTCTTGTAAATTACACCATAACATCGCCAATAAGCCCATCTATTATAATCGCGGAAGGCGGCAATATACCCGGGCCTACAAATGAACAGAGCTCCGCAAGCGACCTTGAGATGATACAGGTTTCACTTACTGCGGGCGCTTCAGAACCGATTTTAATAAGCAGTGTTGCTTTCACGGCCAGCGGCACCGGCGATGACGTTGTAGAAATCATACCGGACAGCGTGCGTTTGTACGTTGATAACGATGATAATGGAATACTCAATTCTTCAAGCGACACGCTTCTCGGCACCGGCACATATTCGGGTGATAACGGCACTATAACATTTAGCGGATTGTCTCTGGTAATAAACCAAAGCGAAGAAACCAATATATTGCTGGTATATAATCTTTCCGGCACCGCGACATTCGGCGATACCTTCATCGCGAATATAATGACGCGCCAGGACATTACAGCAACCGGCGTGATTTCCGAAGAACCGTCAACCATTCTCGGAACCTTCCCGTTAAATGGCAATGCCAAAACGATTTCCACTTCGGGTTCGTTTTCCGTGGCGCTTGGAGCCGCGACTCCTGAATCGCAGACGGTTTCCAATGACGCCCAGGGCGTGTCAGTATTGCAATTATCATTCCAGACAGGCAGTGTTGAACCCATAACTGTCTCGGGCTTAAAGATTACGGCAAACGGCACCGGAAATGACGGCCAGGACATCAAACCGAACGGATGCTGGCTGATATTGGATTCCAACGGCAACGGCGCCGTAGATACTCAGGAATACCAGATAGGATTTAATCAGTCTTTCTCGGCGGATGACGGTTCGGTCACATTTACCTTAACGGAACAATTACCCATAAACGGCGATGCGAAATGGCTTTTACTCTACACCTATTCCGGAAACGGCACGGGCGGAGATACATTTGAAGCGTCAATAGTTTCGCCTACGGATATAACGGCAACAGGGGTAAATTCCGCGTCCAGCATCACACCAAGCGGAGCATTCCCTATCACAAGCGCGACCATAACACTGTCAAGCCAATTGACCCTGCCTAATCCGTCAGAACCGGCAAGGGTAAAAGGAAGCCAGGCAAATTATTGTATTATTAAAAATATGTCATGCGACAATAGACTTGCATGGATAACGTTGATGCTGGCTTTTGCATTTATTGGAATAGCGTTAGCATTTAATCGCAGGAACCGGAATTAACCCATTATCGTCTATCCCCATACTCAATCCTTACACTCAACGTAAAGTTTTAGCAGATTAAAGTGTAAAAATCTTATGTAACCTGCAGACAGTTCATTTTTAGAGCACGGTTGTCCCGCTTCATGAACTTAACTTAGTAATATCGTTGTATTTTTCGCGTCTTGCGGTAATCCGAAATTTTTTATTATCCACAACGGTTTCCGCCGGTCGCGGCTGGGAATTATAATTGGAGCTCATGGAATACCCGTAAGCGCCCGCGCTGAAAACAACAAGCAAATCGCCTCTCTTCACTGCCGGCATCTTGCGCTCCTTAGCGAAAAAATCGCCGCTTTCGCAAATCGGACCGACTATATCCGCCGTAAGAAGAGCCCTTCCTTCAGGCGGCTCAGCAGGCGCCTCGCCGTTAATCTTTGCCGCGTCTCTTGCCGGCCATATCCTGTGAAACGCGCCATACAAGGTCGGCCTTATCAGCGTGTTCATACCCGCATCGCAGATTACAAATACCCTCCCGTCTCCGGATTGCTTCGTATAAAGCACCTTCGTCACAAGTATGCCGGCATTGCCTATAATAAACCTGCCCGGCTCAAGAAGGATATGGCAATTGCTTTTCTTAAGCATGGGCATGAGCGCGGTTGCAAATTCCTCCACAGGCCGCGCGGTTTTTTCCTTATAGAATATTCCAAAACCGCCGCCTATATTCAACAGCTCCATCTGATGGCCCATTGCGCGCAATTTATCCAGCAGGCCGACAACCTTGCCAAGGGCTTCAACATAAGGGGCTACCTCAAGTATCTGCGAACCTATGTGCATGTGCAGGCCTTTAAGCCGCGCGAATCTGTATGATTTCATGCGGATAGCAAGCTGTTCCGCGCGGATAAGGTCTATTCCGAATTTATTTTCCTTCTTGCCAGTAGTTATGTAAACATGCGTATGCGGGTCCACATCGGGATTTACGCGCAGGCATATCTGCGCGGTTTTCTTTAATTTTCGGGCTATCCTTTCAATATTTTCAACTTCTTCCTCGGATTCCGAATTGAAGCATAATATCTTATTCTTAATCGCGTATTCAATCTCATCATCCGTCTTGCCTACCCCGGCGTAAACTATCCTGTTCGCGGGCGCGCCTGCCTTAAGGGCCCTGAAAAGCTCGCCTCCGGAAACAATATCAAATCCCGCCCCGAATTTGTTAAGCCTTTTAATAATGTCATGATTTGAATTCGCCTTCAGCGAATAGCAGACGGTTGAAGGCACCGAACCGAAGGATTCCTTTATCTGCAAAAAATGCCTGGTAAACGTCCGCGCGCTGTAGATATAAACGGGCGTTGACGCCTTGCGGGCGATTTCTTCAACTTTGACGCCTTCGCAATACAGGACGCCATTCTTGTAATTAAAATAGTCCATACGAACTCCTAAATTTTATGTTTTTAGCCGCGAAGCCATGAAGAACGAAATTATATATATAAAACATTTCTATAAATAAGTAAAGCTAAAAAAGAACTTACGAGTACCGCCTCAGTAGAGGTGGCATTAAAGGACGTTAGTAGCCCAGCCATTTATGGCACACTATTAATGAACCTTTTCCCGGTTACTGCGTTTACAAGTTCGGAAGTAAAGAGGTATTAGATATGTCTAAGTTGAAAGTTGAATTGATAGAACCGGCCACGTTTGACATGACGCCTATGATTGACTGCGTATTCCAATTAATCATATTCTTCATGCTCGCTACCGATATGTCCCAAAGGGAACTTGAAGCCCTTATTCCGCCTAAGGCCCCTAAGGCCCAGCCTATCGCGCCAAACGAAGACGACCGTCTTATTATAAACATAGTTCATGAGGACCTGAAAAAGATAACCTGCGCCGGCTGGAAAGAGCTTGAAACCATAAAAAATGAAAAGGAAATGCTTAAAAACCCGTATAAGTGCGCCAACGTGTCCCACTGGGTAATCAAGGTAAAAGGCAAATCGTATAAAAGCATCCAGGAACTTACCAGCCTGCTCACATCTGAGGCTGATAACTATTACCGTGAGCCGGAAGACGCCAATGGCTTGCGCCCATCAAAAAAAGTAGTCATGCTGAGGTGCGATTTTCGGGCGCCTTTCCAGGCAACCGAAAGCGTTATGCGCGCGTGCGTGGATAAAAACGTCGCAATTTACAAGCTCGAATTCTGCGCCCTTGAAAAATGAACCGTAATGCAAAGGAGAATTATTATGAATAAATCAAAATGCAAGGTGGAAGACCGGATGTTCCAGGCTGATATGACGCCAATGATAGACTGCATATTTCAACTGCTTATTTTCTTCATGTGCTCCATACACTTCCGCGAACTTGAAGGCAAACTGCAGTCATGGTTGCCGTCAACAAGCGGTCCTGATATCCGCGCAATAGATGTAATCCCAAACGAAATCAGGGTTAAAATCCAATACGACCAGGTCATGCGCAAGATATCGTATTTCGTCGCTGACATGAAAGTCAATACAATAGATGAACTTGTTACAGAACTAAAATGGGGAATTGACAAGACAAAACAAGCCGGAGGACTGGCGCCATCCATCAAGCTCGCACCCGAAAAAAACGTGCCGTTCCAACCTGTTGTTGACGTGCTTAACGGTTGCAAATATGCCGAAATAGGGAAGATTGAATTCGCGGCATTACATTGACTTTTACGAGACTACGACGATTATTCTAACAGGGACTCTAAATCTCAATTCTTAAATCTTAAATCGTCATTAGTCCGCTTCCCTCAGATACCACACATTATTTATCAAAACCCATTTTTGCTCTAATTCCTGCGTTATACGCTTATCGTTTTTAGCGTTGTAAACTGTCAGTCCAATGCTCACCCTGCCTTCCTCGGCCATTTCAATCAGGAATACATTCTTTATCTTAGCGTCTTCAATTTTCAGATTTGCTATCTTCATTAATCCGAACTTGACTTTTAGCGCTGTTTTAATTTTATCGCGGTCTCCGTCACGAACGAGCCTGGGAACCATAAAATTCAGGCATCCATCCCAATTCTGGTTTTTCGCGCAATCTATAAATCCCTGGGCTCGGAGTTTGAGATCGTTTTCAGCCATCTGTTTTACAATAGCATCTATCTTCCCGTTCGCTTCCCTGGATGCTGGCGCGCCGTCAAATTCCGTAATAAAGTTCTTAAGAGTCCTTATTGCTTCCTGATAATTCCCCGAGTCCATCTGGCCCTTTGAAGCAAGAAGCCTCTTCTGTAATTCACTGTCTGCCATCGCGTAATAGTCAATCTTAGCCTGGCTGTTATATTTTTTCACATCGTCCATATGGGGCGAATCAGGATATTTTTCAATAAACTTCGCCGAATAATCAATTGCCGTCCTGTAATCAGCAGGCGTTTTCAGCGGCATCGACTTGCCCTTTTCGTAGTCATCATTTTCGGTCTTGCCTGCTTTAAGGGCTTTCAATTCTTTCTGCGCCTTATCCGACCATTCCGTTTCGGGATATTTTTCAATAATACCTTCAAATTTCTTCATGCTTATTTCAAAATCACGCGGATGCTGTTCAAGATAGGCCTTCGCGCTGTCAAACAATTCCAGCGGGCTCTGGTTTTTCCTGTTGCCAAACGCCGAGGTTATTATTATCAAAAGCAGTAATACCCCGACTGTTATGCCAACTGCCTTGACATATTTTCTTTTTAACAAGGGTATTTTGAGCACGGGCATTGTCTCGGTTTTAGCGTCGGATAGCGGTATTTTTTCGGTAATTTTTGGCAGGTTTTCCATATCCGAAACGATATCGTCCATATTCTGGTACCGTTCATCCGGATTTTTTGCCATCATTTTCTTTATAATATTACAAATGGCATCAGACAATTCAGGCACGAGTATCTTTGGATTCGGCAAGGGATCCTGTATATGCTTAAGTATCACGGACACAGGCGTATCGCCTTCGTAGGGAAATTTGCCTGTCAAAAGGAAAAAATAAGACGCTCCCAGAGAATATATATCTGCCCTTCCATCCACCTTCTTAGACTGGGCCTGTTCAGGGGCCATAAAATAAGGCGTGCCTATCACCTGTCCGGTTACTGACAGGCTCTTTCCGGCATCAATATCTTTAGCCAAGCCGAAATCGGCAATCTTTACCACGCCATCCTGGGTAAGCATGATATTTGAAGGTTTAATATCGCGATGGATAATGCCGAGTTTATGCGCGGCAGAAAGCGCCCTTGCGGCCGATTTTACGGCTACCGTGGCGTTTTTTATGGTCATTTTACCCTTGGTTTCGACGAACGTATGGAGGTCCGTCCCCTGCACGTATTGCATTACAATGTAGAAAATCCCGTTCCGCTGGCCTACGTCAAAAACTTGAACCACATTTGGATGTTCCAACTTGGCCGCGGCGCGGGCCTCTCTGATGAAACGCTCTATCAATTCGCTGTTCGCGGCAAGTTCCGCGGGCAGTATCTTTATGGCGACAGTCTTATTAAGCCCCTGATGATGCGCCAGGTAAACACAGCCCATGCCGCCTTCGCCGATTTTTTTTGAAACCTTGCAATTGCCAAAAACCTGGCCAATCATTTTATCTTCTAACATAAGAACTCCAAAATCACAACGAATGTTATATGATAATTCATAAACATTCCGCATTGATTAACGACGAAACACTCAGTTCACCCTGCCACAGTCCTGCGACCAAAGGGAGTCCCGCGACTGAACACAGTGAAGGAGTCCCGACCGTATAGCCGAGATAGCGAAACGGAGGGAAGCGGAGGAAAGCGCAACGAAAGGAGCTTGCCGCAAGACCGCTCATCGTACCTCGTCACCATCCCTCACTGCTTGCTACTCACTACTCGCTACTGCGCTAATTTATCCCTGAGTTTATCGCTCAAAATATTCAACGCCAATAGCACGATACACAGGCAACCGGCCGGGAAAACCAATATCCATAAATTAGCGCCGGTCATTATAACATCAACGCCGTCTTTTGTCAATGAACCCCATGAACACATCGGCGCCTGTATGCCAAGCCCGAGAAAACTGAGGAAAGATTCGTAAAGTATGACCTCCTGGACTATTATGGCTGCGTATATTAATATTACTCCGGTAATATTCGGAATTATATGCCGGAAAATAATTCGGCTTGTATTTACGCCGAGCGCCCTCGCGGCTTCTATGTACTCTTTTTCCTTTATGGACAATACCTGTCCCCTGACTATGCGCGCCATTGTGAGCCACATCACCGCGATAAGGGCTATAAAAATATTGGAAATCCCCCTGCCTATAAGCACCATCAAGATAATTACAAAAATCATATACGGCAGTCCGTAGATTATGTCAACTATTCGCATCATTAGGCTGTCCAGCCAGCCGCCGTAATAACCGGAAATCGTTCCATATAAGGTGCCTATTAAAACGCTGACAAACGTAGCAGATAAGCCAACCAATAGCGATATCCTGGCGCCAAAAAGAATCCTCGCCAGGACATCCCTGCCCATGATGTCGGTTCCCATAGGATGCGCGGAACTGGGCGCCTGAAAACGGGCGGCCGGGTCGGCTTCATCGTAGCTGTAAGAGGACAAAAAAGGGCCGGCAATGCCCGCAACAGCCCAGGCAGTTAATATAAAAACACTTATAACCATCAATTTGTTTCGGAAAATCGCTTTAAGCATATATATTCATTAGTGTACAAGACCTCAACTTTTACGTGTTTTTGCCACGAAGACACGAAGTCACGAATATTACTACTGAGAACCTGAAATACTTGTATTTAAAAGTAACCGCAGGCTTTAGCCCGCGTTTCGAATCCTGACTCTCGGGTCAAGAAAACCATACGCCATGTCCACTGCGGCATTAAAAACAACAAGCAACGCGCTATACAGTAAAACCAATCCCATTACAACCGTATAATCCCTGTTTATTGCCGCGTTGAAAAAACAGTTCCCAAGCCCGTCTATTGCAAATATGCGTTCTACGACAATAGAGCCGGTCATGACAGCCGCGCAAGCCGGACCGAGAAAGGATACTACAGGCAATATCGCAACTCGCAGGCCATGCTTGACAAGGACAGCCGTTTCAGACAATCCTTTTGCACGCGCGGACCGGATGAAATCAGATTGCATGACTTCCAATAGACCACCGCGAGTCAGGCGCGCGACTTTCGCAATTACCGGCAGGGAAAGCACGAGTATAGGCAGTATAGCTGTAGAAAGGTTGTAGTTAAAAGCAATGCCTACTGCGTGCAATTTAAGCGCCAATAGATAGAATAACAGCGGCGCTAATACGAAATTCGGCACTGCAATTCCGATTATGGCAATAATCATCACGAAACCGTCAATTCCCGAATTGTGATACAATACCGCTATAACGCCAAATGCCATGCCTGTCAATACGCCGAGCACTATCGCAGTAAACCCGAGCACGAACGAGACAGGGATATGTTCCTTAAGGACGTCATTTACGGTAGAATCCGGCATTGTATAGGAAGGCCCAAGATCCGCGCGCAATACGATGTCACCGATATAGGAGACATATTGTTCCGGAATAGAACGGTCAAGGCGGTACTTTTCAAGCAGTTGCCTGTTCACTTCCTCATCCACGGTCTTCTCCGCGTCAAACGGACCGCCAGGCGCAATGCGCAGCATCATGAATGCCAGTATGCTGGTAATAAAAAGCACCAGTACGCAGTAAAATATCCTTTTTATGATAAAATTCAACATCTCTTTGAATTCACCGAAAAACCCCGTACAAACAAAACTTCTCTCTGTGATTTCAATGCATTCGGAAGCTACTGTCACATAATACCATAAAATAGCTTACAGGCAAGGAAAATTTTAATAAAATGTTGAATTCCGCGTAATTTCTTGTAAAATAACACAGTGAAAACCATGAAAACTAACTTCCCAATAACTGCGGTATATTTTTGCCTTGCTATATGCATTGCGGCGTTGAATTGTTCCTGCCTGCGCCCGCAGGCGGAATTTTTTCCGGAAATAGCCGGATGGGCATCAGAACCGACAAGAAAATATATTGCCGAAAACCTGTACGAACACATTGATGGCGCGGCAGAATTATTCATAAAAAACAATTTCCAGAAGGCATATTCCAAAACCTACAGCCGCGGAGACATCCATGTAACGGCTGACATCTATATCCATAACACAGCCGGTGACGCCGTTACAGTGTTTTCTTCGGCAAAAACCGAACGTTCGGTTATTGACAATGCCATCGGCGAGGAGGCGATAGTATCTCAATATCAAATCATTTTTCGCCAGGGCAACTGCTACGTGGATGTTCAGACAGGAGCGATGAATCCCGAAGCCGGCGCGATGGTCCGCGCACTATCTGAAAAAATCAGTATGAATATTGATTTCATCGCAAATAATTCCGCGTGCGTATCGGCAGAAGAATAGACCCTTATTTTTTTGCTTTTTTGGTATAATAATATATAATGTGAGTCATTGACTCAATAAAGGCGGGTTGAATAATATACTACCGAAAATATCGCGGAGAAAAGCGGCCGTAATTCAGTGGTAGAATGCAGCCTTCCCAAGGCTGACGTCGTGGGTTCGAATCCCATCGGCCGCTCATACGAAGGAGGAAGGAGGAAAAATGAAGAAAGAAGGACGGGACGTAGTCATGAGTCTGGAATTAAGCATTATCGCCTATTGCAGACTTCTACGTTATTGTAGTGATTGCAATGCGTTGGCACCACCCATAATTAAGGCGATACTGGCTTAATCATATTCTCTATTCAAGGGGCAAATAATGTCGTCTGATGATTTCAAGGAATTTATTTCACAACCTGAGAAAAAATCGTGTTACATAGGGACCGCCTGTTTCTTCACTATGGCGCATTTGGTTCTTATGGCAATATTCGCCGCACTCATGCTATATTGGGTGCCGAAAACAAGACAGGTATTCATAGAACTGCGCGTTCCTCTGCCGGGTTTCACTCGTTTGATTCTCTACCTGTCGCAACTGGGATGGACTTTGACAGCAAGTTTGTTTGTGGCCATATCAGGCATAGACGGGATCGTCATGTATTTATCTTCCCGTGATACGGAAAATTATAAGGGCATTTCCATAGCGTATCTGATAATCATTACGGTCAGTCTCATACTCGCCATAGGGATAACATATTGGGGGATATTCCGGCCCCTTCAGATAATTGCAGAAGCCCTGGCATGAAAATAACACTTGCCTTAAATCCCAATAAACATTGTAGAGCCACCAGATACCTGTCCCGACCGAAGTGTCGGGATGGTGGCTCTACAAAATGCCACAGGGGACTTGGAATCCACCCGTTACTAACCAGTTACGCAGATTTGTAACCGGTCAGTGAACGACTACAAAACTTACCCTGCCGCAGTCCTGCGACCGAGCGGAGCGAGGAAGTCCTGAGCGGAGCGAAGGAAGCAAA
>JACRIJ010000019.1 GCA_016220095.1 Planctomycetota bacterium
GTTAATTTTCGTGTAAATCTTCTGTGTTTTTTGCCTGCCTGCGCGCACCTGCGTGCTGAAGCACCTTCCTACGCCCACCGAAGCGGGCTTCGTGCCTACGCACCGTAGTGCTTTGGCACGCAGGTGCGCGAAGGCGGGCTTCGGTGCGTAAGCACGAAGCCGATGCTTCGCTTCGGCGGAGGCAGGCGCGGAAGTCTATCGGTTAGAAGCTAACGTCCCATCCGTCGTTTCGTCCGCCGTACCTCGCTACTGGCTACTGGCTACTCGCTACTGCGTAATCATTTTTCATCCTTCGTCTCGTCAGTCCGTCCTTCCTTCTTCATTTTTCATTTTTCATCCTTCGTTTCAGCACGTTCACCAGACACCTTACGACCCCGCCTAAACGATACAACCTGGACACGTCAACGGGCTTGACCTCATACCCCTGCAATTCCCACACCTTGCGCGCGTAACCGTCAAGCACGTCAAGCCCGTACACCGGCATATAGCAGATTGATTTGCCTTCGCGCGTTTCAAGTACGACATTATTATAGCTCACGAATACGTTCGGCACACTCGTCGGCACCAGGGGTATCCTGACTACGGAAAATCCCGCCTGTTCAAGCTGTACGGCCGCGTTCCTGAAAGGCAGGATCGCCTCTTCGCTGAAATCGGCATCCCTGATGCAGCCCGCGTCAGCAGAATTAAGCAGTTCCTTAGCAATACACGGATCCCCTGCCAAAATTGTCTTTTCATTTAACGGCGTTATGTACATTTCAATATGATGGTCGGGAACCGGCGTGAATTCGTTCCCTAACACAACCGCCTTTCTGCCAAATCGGCCTTCAATATAGGAAATGAATTGTTCCGCGGTTTTGAAATGAGGGCCTGTATTTTTTTGCACGAGATTAAAATCAAGGAACATCAGCCCGTCCGCATTGATTATATCTCCGCCGTGGAAGTCCATGAAAGTTTTTTCCACAGAGTACCGTTCAGGAAACATATCCGATAGCCGCCAGGATACAAACCAGTCATTACTGCGCTCATCGGATGAATTCTCCGGCTTCAACGGCACTGCCAATATGCCGTCCACTCCCTTTTCCCCAGGCACTTTCGCAATAAACCTGTCCCTTGCCCAAACCGTGATCGGGCAATTCATTATTACAGGCACAAACCTTTCCGGATTTTCCACGCCTGATTCCAAAAGATACCCGAGAAATTCGTCAAATTCTTCCCTTGCCGGGCAAGCGACATAGACCGTAACGTCCTTATTCATCTGCCTGAAAATATCGCGATAAGAAGGCAGGACATACCGGGCAGTAGCGGAATTGAAATGCACAATGACTTCATTGAGCGCGCCCTGAGTATCCGAAATAGCCGTTCCTGCGCAAACCATGCTATCCGGCCGGGCGAGAAAATCCGTGTTATAATACGCCGGCAGAGGAGCAATGAAATTGCTTATATAAAAAAGGCCTATTGAAACAAGAATTCCCGCACCAACGCCGATGAGTATTGGCCTGATTTTGTGCCGCATCTTTCCAGTCATTTGCCACCTGCTGTTTAGAGTCTAAGTCCGCAACTTCTGCGTATTTTGCCTGCCTGCGCGGCCTGTCCTCCGAAGCTATAGCGAAGGAGGAAGCCGCTTCGGCAAAGGCAGGCGCAGAAGTTTACAAACCATAGTACTTTCGTCGCGTCACTTAGCGCTCTTAGAGGTTTCTTCCGGCCGTCGTACATCTAACGACGACTACGGTTTAACCGCAAAGGCCGCTAAGTGCGCTAAGACGATTTCAGGTAACGCCGTCTTTGCGAACTTTGCGCGCTTAGCGGTTTCTTCCGGCCGTCGTACGTCTAACTACGACTACGGTTTAACCGCAAAGACCGTTAAGCGCGCTAAGACGATTGCAGGTAACGCCGTCTTTGCGTTCTTTGCGCACTTAGCGGTTTATTCCGGCCGTCGTACGTCTGAACGACGACGTTTTGACCGCAAAGGCCGTTAAGTGCGCTAAAACGATTTACGAACGTTTTTTGACACGAAGACACGAAGTCACGAAGAGCAAACGATTATTTCCCTTCGTTACACTCACTTCACTGAATTTACACTAAGCGCTTCTCTTTGGCTCAGTATAAACTTCGCGAAGTGCTCAATACTGCGACAGGGTAAACTTGCCGCAGAGATCCTGCGAGCAAAGCGATCCTGCGTCTTTGCGCTTTATTTGTCCGTCGTACGGATCTCGGCCCCCGGATCCCGGCTCTCGGCTCCCGAATTTGGCTGCGCCTGTGCGCCCCGAGCTTGCCGAGGGGGCGATGATACTGTTTCCGAATACGCGCACAGGACAGCGGAATTCCCCAGTTTGCCATCTGTTGCGATCCTGACTGAAAAAGTCGTGACCTTCGCGGAAAAATCAAGTTCTTCCTGCTGAGAAACGGTTGAGTTCTCGGTTTGCGCCGGAGCAGAAGCCGAGTCTGCTTTCGGAGCCTCGGCCTTAGGGCCGGCAGATAAAGTGAATTCCTTTGTTAGCGTTTCCCCGGGCAATATTTTTCCTTCAACGAGGTCGGCAAGAACATTAACAGGCATAACAACCCGGCGTTCAAGAGGCGAAGATTCCGTGCGGTCTGCATTCATGGTAAAAGACACGTTTTTCGCTTCGGAAGACGGATTGTTTACCAGCAGTTTCAAAACAATTGACTCGGTTTTATCGTCCGATACCCTGGAGATCTCGCCTGTGACACGGCAATCCTGCAGTTCCGCAGTACCCTTACTTAAAGGCATTAATACTGTTTTGGCCTCTTTAATTTTCTCCTGTCCGGGGCTGTCGCCTGAAGCGCCGAAGCGCGAATTCACGTTCAGCCCGCTTAAAACGGCCACGGTAAACAAAAAGGCGGTAATAAAAGATTTATTCATAACAACACTCCTTAAAACAAACAACCAAAACGAGCCACGAAGGCACAAAAGGGTATGGAGTTACGAGGTTCAAGAATTACGGAATTACGGAACTTAAGACTCCTGACTTCGATCATAGTCCCTAACTACTAACTACAAATTACTAATTACTCGTCAGTCCCTCGGTACTCCGCAGACCCTGCCTCAGTCCTGAGCAGAGCGAAGGGAGCTTGCCGAAGGGGCGCTACTTAGTGACGTCCCGATTTCTTTCTGCATGTAATACAAGCCGAGGTGTTTTTTATTCCATAAAATAATCAAAAACCATAGTTTTGACCAGTACGCTTTTGAATTTTAAATAACAGAATAGAAAGGCCTTAGTGAAGGTGGGTTTTCAAATTCCCCCGCGGCATTTTTGATATTTATGTTATTTTCTCAACCCGCCTTAACTGAGACGGCACACAGAATATGACATTCCTATTGACACTCTCGCGTCATTATATTATAGTAAGGATAATCGTTATTATTAATTCTTAATTTCCAATTATTAATTTATCTTATGAATGCTCTGACTGACAACAACCAGAAAATTTACGCGTATCTCACTGCAGGCGTTGTGACGTACCTCATCCTGCTTATATGCGCGATGCAGATGTTGTCCCCTTTGCTTATGGATACGGACAGCCTGTACCACACGCGCTACGCAAACCTTTTTTTTGAGCAGGGATTGTCAAGGTCATTCCAATGGACCCAGCAAAGCGTCTGGAAGGACAGCTTCGCGGACAAGGAATTCCTCTTCCACGTCTATCTCGTGCCGTTCTGCGCAAACGGGAACTATCTTATATTCGGCGGCAAACTCGCCGTCATCCTGCTGAACATCGCAATTCTCCTCTCACTCCTGCACATATTGCGCAAAAACAGGATCTCTTTTATACCGCTGTGGCTCCTGATGTTTTTTTCCGCGGGCAGTTACTTCCTCATGCGCATGGCCGAAGTGCGGCCGCATCTGGTTTCAATCCTCTTATGCCTGTGGGGCGCGCATTTTATATTGAATAACCGGCATAAAGCCGTTTTCGCAACAGGATTCATATTCGCGTGGTCAAACGTGGCGCCGGAAATGCTCATAATCATTGCGTTCCTGGCCGCGCTTGGAGGAATGCTTTATGACGGCAAATTTGAATCTAAATGCCTGTGGGCAAGCATTCTCGGAGTCGCCGCAGGCATGATAATAAACCCGTATTTCCCGAACAATATTTTTATATGGTACATACAGACTTTCCACGTGCTTTTTTACGCATGGGGATTCGGGGACGGAAGCACGCTTAAACTCGGAGGCGAATTCTATCCGTTCAGCACCCGCGCCTTCGTTGCCAACGCCGGCATGGGAATCGTTATGTTCGCGGCGATCCTTATGATATTGATATCCTACAGGGCCCCGGCATCTTATAAAGGCGAGAACCGGTTCAGCAAAAAGAGCGTGCAGGTATTTATAGTTATGCTCATTTCGCTGATAATGTTCTTCTACTCGCCGAGATTCATAGAATATTTCGCCCCGTTCGTCGTATTGTCGCTTGCGTTCATTGTGAACGACACCGCGAAATCAGGGACGCTGAAGGCGTTTCTTGAAAAGATATCGCCTCCGAACAGGAGAATAATACTGCTTTTCCTTATGCACCTGCAAACCGTATTCAGATTCGCTTACGACGCAAGCGGACAGCAGACGTACGGACTTGAAAAATCCGCTGACTGGATTAAGAAAAACGTGCCCAAAGGCGAGACCATAGCGCACATGTATTGGGGTGATTTCAGCCAGATGTTTTATTTAGCGCCGGAATACCGTTACCTCAACGGACTTGACCAGACCTTCATGTTCGATTACGACCGCAGGAAATCCGATTATGTACAGAATATGATGTACAACCGGGGATTCCACCTGGACCCGTTCGAACTCAGACGCCTGTTCAATTGCGATTATCTCATTGTATCCAAGAAAAACAACCTTCTATACATTAAAACACGAGACAGCTGGATTGACCCGGTATATGAAGATGATGATTCGGTAGTTTATAAGCTGTAAAACAATAAAACAGCACAGCCGCACCTGTGCGCCGAAGCACGCTCCGGTGCGCAGGCGCAACCAAAACGACTACGACTATTTGCCACAGAGACCACAGAGGTCACAGAGCGTAAAACGATTTTTAGGAGCGTACGTAAACGCAAGCGTCAAAAATACCTATTGTAGTTTCGTCGTCGTATCTCTTTAGGTCTCGTTAAGTCCCTGTCTAATTCGTCGCGTTCTCCGTGGTCTCTGTGCGCTCTGTGGCTAAATCCGTATCGTCGTTTCGTTATTCAGTCGTTTAATCTTCTGCGCAAAATACGCAGAAGTTGCGGAATTAGACTATAAAGCAGCACAGCCGCAACCAAAACGACGGCAATTTTTACCACAAAGATCACGAAGAACACGAAGATTCTTGGGAAAAACGCTGAATGCCAATCTTTGCATTAGAACTGTTCTTCGTGCACTTCGTGTGCTTCGTGGTTAATAAAGTTCTGCGTAAAATACGCAGAAGTTGAGACGTAAGAAACTAATCCGGAAGCCGAGAGCCAGGATCCGTTTTCCGTGGCCCGTGCCCCGTACGAAGAACGACGGGGTCACGACTGCCAGAATGACAGCGGAAAAAATCCTTTCTATTATCCCATTCCAGGCAAAACACACATTCAAACATAACATGGTGATTTTCAGCAGGTTATGAGCGCCGCCCACAGGGGAATAAATGGCACGGGTTTTGCATTATATCCTATTGAAAACCAATTTAAGATTGGCATGAATTTGGAAAAAGGAGGTGTTGTTTATGTTCCTGACAAGAATTAAACCGGAAAAGGGGCTCAGCAGATACACGGACATGGAAGACGTGTTTGACAATCTTTTCTGCGATGAATTTGAAGGGTTGACAGGCAATCTGGAACTCGTCCCTGCCGTAGACATGTTGGAAGACAAGGAAAACATCATGGTCACGGCGGAGATACCAGGAGTAGAGCAGAAAGACGTCTCTGTAACCATTGAAAACGACATCCTTGCCATACAGGGCGAGAAGAAGTCGCTGGAAGAGGTTAAAGAGAAGAACTACTGCAAGGTGGAAAGACGGTACGGGTCGTTTACCCGGAACATTGTACTGCCTGCGCCAGTTCAAACGGAAAAGGTCACTGCCGTTTTTAAAAACGGCGTATTGACTGTAACTCTTCCGAAATCCGAAGAGTCCAAACCCAAAACAACAAAAATTGAGGTTAAGTAAGCGCAAGCGGAGCGGTCTTTTACAAGGCCGCTCCGCGGCCTTTTTTAACCGGAATCAAAGCAAAGGAGAATCATAATGTTCAGACCCGACAGATTAACTGTAAAATCCCAAGAAGCCCTGCAGAATTCACAGCAATCCGCCGAGCAAGACAGGCATCCGGAGATATATCCTGAACACCTGCTTTTAGCGCTTTTAAGGCAACAGGACGGCGTTGTAACCCCGCTCCTGCAGAAACTGGGCATTGATACGGCCCGGCTCAGCGCGTCCGTTGAAAACGAGCTGAACAAACTTCCAAAGGCTGACGGCGGGCAGGTTATGATTTCACGCAAACTGAAGAACCTGCTTGATAAGGCCGATGACGAAGCAGGCCGGATGAAGGACGAATTTGTCAGCACCGAGCACTTCCTGCTCGCCTTAGCAGACATGAAAGACACTCCGGCCGCCGACATATTCAAAAAAGAAGGCATCACGAAATCGCGCCTGCTCAGCGCCCTGACATCCATAAGGGGCGCCCAGCGCGTCACAGACCAGAATCCTGAAAACAAATACCAGGCCCTGCAAAAATATACCCGCGACCTTACGGAACTTGCCAGGCAGGGAAAATTGGACCCCGTCATCGGCAGGGACGAAGAAATCCGCCGCGTAATGCAGGTGCTCTCAAGGCGCACAAAAAATAATCCCGTGCTCATCGGCGAACCCGGCGTAGGCAAGACCGCCATAGTAGAAGGCCTTGCAAGGCGCATCATCGCAGGCGACGTGCCTGAAGGCCTGAAAGACAAGCAAGTCCTTTCCCTTGACATGGGCTCCCTTATAGCAGGCACTAAATACCGAGGTGAATTTGAAGACCGCCTGAAATCAATATTGAAAGAAATCGCTCAAGCAGAAGGCAGGATCGTTTTATTCATTGACGAACTCCACACGGTTGTCGGCGCAGGCGCCACTGAAGGCGGCGCACAGGACGCGTCCAACATGCTCAAACCCGCGCTTGCGAGGGGCGAATTGCGCTGTATAGGGGCCACTACATTAGACGAATACCGCAAATATATTGAAAAAGACGCCGCGCTTGAACGGAGGTTCCAGCAGGTCTTCGTCGGCGAACCTTCCGTAGAGGACACCATCTCCATACTGCGCGGATTGAAAGAACGCTACGAGGTGCATCACGGAGTAAGGATTACCGACGGAGCATTGATATCCGCGGCCACGCTTTCGCACAGGTACATCGCCGACAGGTTCCTGCCGGACAAAGCCATAGACCTCGTTGACGAATCCGCGTCCGCCTTGCGGCTTGAAATTGATTCAATGCCCGTGGAAATTGATACCATTGAACGCAAGGTCATGCAATTAGAAATAGAAATCCAGGCGCTGAAAAAAGAAAAGGACTCCGCGTCAAAAGACCGTCTGAAAAAAGCGGAACGGGAACTCGCGGACCTGAAAGAGGATTCCGGCCGCCTGAAAGCCCAATGGCAGAACGAAAAGGGAATCATCCAGGGCATCCGCTCAATCAAGGGAAAGATTGAAACGGCAAAAGAAGAGGCCGAACAGATGATGCGCAAAGGACAGCTTGACAAGGTCGCCGAAATACGCTACTCCACCCTCCCGGGACTCCAGAAACAATTGGAAGAAAAAAACCAGGCCCTGCAGAAAATGCAGAAACAACACCTGCTCCTTAAGGAGGAAGTTGACGAGGAAGATATCGCCAAAGTAGTTTCCAAATGGACCGGCATCCCGGTGCAGAAGATGCTTGAAAGCGAAATCGGCAAGATGTTGAAGATGGAAGAGAATATTTCCAAACGCCTCATAGGCCAGAAAGAGGCGGTCGGTGCGGTGGCGAATTCCATAAGGCGTTCGCGCGCCCAGTTGCAGGACCCGAACAGGCCCATAGGTTCGTTCATTTTCCTCGGCCCCACGGGCGTAGGCAAGACCGAACTTGCGCGGGCGCTCGCGGAATTTCTTTTTGACACCGAACAGGCAATCGTAAGGATAGACATGTCCGAATACATGGAAAAGCATACGGTATCAAAACTCATAGGCGCGCCGCCGGGATACGTGGGATACGATGAGGGCGGTTATTTGACCGAGGCAATCCGCAGGAGGCCGTATTCGGTGGTACTTTTTGACGAAATAGAAAAGGCCCATCCGGACGTATTCAATGCATTATTGCAGATACTTGACGAAGGCCGGCTCACGGACAGCCACGGCAAGACAGTGAATTTCAAGAACACTATCATCATAATGACATCCAATACAGGCTCGCAATGGATACAGGAATTCACGGAGAAGAACAAAGACGGCCAGACGGGCGATCCGGAACTGCGCAAAGGCATAATGGCCGCCCTGCGCGAGAATTTCAGGCCGGAATTCCTCAACCGCGTGGACGACATAATAATTTTCCACAGCCTGACTGTAGAACACGTAAAAAGCATACTTGAGATACAGATAGCGCACATACAGAAGATGCTTGATCCAAGGAATATGCGCATAAAGATAGACAATGCCGCGAAAGAGATGCTGGCCAAAGAAGGCTATGACCCGGTTTACGGCGCGAGGCCGCTGAAGAGGCTGTTGCAGACCCGGATACAGAATCCCCTCGCGATGCAGATATTGAGCGGAAAATTCAAAGAAGGAGATGAAATAATCGTGAAGCCGTCAAAAAAACAGGACGGAGAATTGGAGTTCGGGAAGGAATAACCCTTTACCCTATTGCCATCGTCCCTTTGCACGACGGATATTTAGCGAAAACGCGCCGCGGCAAGCTGTTCGGTATAACCGCCTTGCGTAATAAACAGCTTTTCCAAACTGCTGATTTGCTTATCAAGCAAAAGCTCATCAAGACTGGCGCGGGCAACGTTGACCAACCTCAGCTCTGTCCGGCTGGAAGTCGCCGCAGCGCGACTTCCTTCTGCAATGTTCTGCCTACCGGATCTTGCGGCCTGCACCATCTGGTCCCGTGTACGGGAACGGCTATCCACAAAACGCGCGCAAAATGTTTTCCCTTGACAATTCGCGTGTTTATAGATTATAATAGGCGTAATGGAACTCAAAACAGTTACGCAAAAACTGGTATCCGCCTTTGAATCGCACGGATGCCGCTACGCCCTGACAGGCGGTGTGGCGCTCGGCCTATGGGGCTATGCAAGGGCGACGGTTGACCTGGATTTCCTGCTGAACTATGAAGACTCCGACAAGGCCGACGCAATTATGCGGCAATTCTCCTACGAATGCAGATTCAGGAGCAAAAATATCGCCCAGTATATCGCAGTTTTAAAGATATTCGGCGAAGTTGACTTCTTGTACGCCTTTCGCAGGCATTCGCTTGGGATGCTTTCAAGGGCCGAGGAAAAAACAGTCTTTGACACAAAAATAAAGGTGCTCAGGCCTGAAGACATCATAGGATTGAAACTCCAGGCCATACATAACTCCCCTGAACGCAAATCAAAGGACTGGCCTGATATTGAAACACTGGTTCTTATGAACAGGAATAACCTTGACTGGAAGTTGATTGAAGAATACTTCTCTATTTTTGGAATGGCTGAACTTTACAAAACCATCGCGGAGCATAAATAATATGGACGCCGGAAAACAATCATTTTTCTTTGAAAACGACCAGGCTATGGCTGAAGAGATGCGAATTATCCACAGCCGGCGGCACAATCCGTTCGTCAAAAACGGCGTAGTTGACACCGAGGCTTACGGTGAATTTGTCGCCCAATTCAACGAATTCATCGGCCATGCCCCGAAGCCTTTTGTTAAAATCGTTGACAAAGATATGCGATTATAAACCAACAGAAATTTTTCTTGACTTTTTTATTTTGATTTGTTAGTATTATAAATGAAGCGACAAGGGAAGCCGATATTTGACATTATATGAGTCAAGGCGGGGGCGTGTGACTGGTATGGAATCATAGTAGCTCCTCCTTTCAGTTGGGTAGCCACGGTTCCCTCCCAGATCCCATCCTTTGCCGTGGCTACTCTTTTTGTAATAATTTGCCCGGTGACCTAATGCCCAAAGGGCCACACCCGTTCCATCCCGAATACGGAAGTTAAGCCTTTGGGGCCGATGATACTGAATAGGGAAAGTAGGTCGTTGCCGGGCTTTTTTTTTGCCTGTTTTTACAAAGTTTCATTCTATCAAACTACCATTCTCGCCTTATAGCCCTTCCTCCTCCGTTTTCCCTTCTTCATTCCTCGTTACTTCTTCGTTCAAAGAAAGGATAAAAAAATGGATACCTTTGAAGCCATAATGTCCAGAAGAAGCATCCGCAAGTACACTTCTCAAACGATATCCGAGCAGGATACAAAAGAGCTCCTGATGGCCGCGATGAACGCGCCTTCGGCGCGCAACGACCAGCCGTGGCACTTCATTGTAATCAATGACAGGAAAGTCCTTGACGAAATCACAAAATTCCACCCCTACGCCCCTATGCTCAAAGAAGCGCCTCTCGCAATACTCGTGTGCGGAGACCTGGGCATTGACCCGGCCGAAGGATATAACGTCGTCAACTGTTCCGCCGCGACGCAGAACATACTGCTCGCCGCGCACGCAAAAGGCCTCGGCGCCGTATGGCTGGGCATATACCCGCGCCAGGAACGCATCGCAGGAATAAAAAAACTCTTCGCCCTTCCGGATAACATCCTGCCTGTATCCCTGGTTTCCATCGGTTGGCCCGCGGAAACAAAACCGAAAGAAATCCGCTATAAACAGGACAGGGTGCGGCATAATAAATGGTGAAAGACGGGATCTGAGATTTGAGATCTCATATCTTAAATCTCAATTCTCATATCCCGTCCGTTATTTTTAATTCGTCCAAGCTCCCCAACCCCGTAACTCCGTAACCCCTAAACACCATAACCCCTCTTCATCCGCCGAAGCCTTTGGCGCAGGCGGGCAACCCCTTAATTCCGTAACTCCTCAACCTATACTAACCTGTAATAAAATCTTGACTAATAACGGCAATTTGAATATATTATGCCCATGAATCCTTACAAACTCACCGCGCATGAACTGGTTGAACTTATAAAAAAAGGCGGGCTAAAACCCACCGAAGCAGTTTCTTCTGTTTTCAAGCGCATAGCGGAAATGGACCCTAAAATAAAGGCCTACATTACGCTGTGCGAAGATTCCGCCATGTCAGCGGCCAAAAAACTTGAAGAAAAAATAGCCCGCAAAGAACACCTCGGCGCACTCGCCGGCGTGCCTTTCGCCGTTAAAGACAATATCTGCACATCCGGCATCAAAACCACCTGCGCCTCAAGAATTCTTGAAAATTATGTCCCGCCTTATGACGCGGCTATGGTTGAAAAAATACTCGCTGAAGACGCCATAATAGTCGGTAAAACCAATATGGACGAATTCGCAATGGGCTCTTCGTGCGAAAATTCAGCGTTTTTCCCGACAAGGAATCCGCTGGACCTGGAAAGAATCCCAGGCGGCTCCAGCGGAGGCTCCGCGGCAGCAATAGCGGCAGATTGCGCCGTGCTCAGCGTGGGCTCTGATACGGGCGGTTCCATAAGACAACCCGCGGCTCTCTGCGGCGTGGTAGGAATGAAACCGACTTACGGCCTGGTCTCCAGATACGGGCTCGTGGCATTCGCCTCGTCGCTTGACCAAATCGGCCCTATCACAAAAGACGTAACCGATACAGCACTCCTGCTGAAGGCCATCGCAGGACATGATAAAAGGGATTCTACTTCAGTGCCCGTCACAATACCGGACTATCCGTCCAACCTGAAAAAAGACATCAAAGGCCTGCGTATAGGATTGCCTAAAGAATACTTTGAAAAAGGCGTTGACAAGGAAATTTCCGAATCGGTAATGAAAGCCGTAAAAGCATTGTCGGGCCTCGGCGCGGAACTCATTGACGTTACCCTGCCGCACACGGAATACGGAATTCCCGCCTACTATATCCTGGCGCCGGCAGAGGCAAGTTCAAACCTCGCGCGTTATGACGGTGTAAGGTACGGATACAGGAACAAAGAAGCCGAAGGACTCGGAGAAATGTATTCCCAGACCCGTTCTGAAGGATTCGGCAAAGAAGTCAAGCGCAGAATTATTCTCGGCACATTCGTGCTGAGTTCAGGATATTATGACGCGTATTACCTGAAAGCGCTCAAGGTCAGAAGGCTGATAAAACAGGATTTTGACAACGCGTTCACGAAGGTTGATTTGATAGCAAGCCCCACTTCACCGATACCGGCATTCAAATTGGGCGAGCGCACCGAAGACCCGCTATCAATGTACATGAGCGACGCGCTGACGGTATGCTGTAACCTCGCGGGCCTGCCGGGAATATCAATTCCCTGCGGATTTACCAAATCAAAATTGCCTATAGGATTGCAGTTCATCGGACGGCCGTTTGAGGAAGAAAAAATCCTGCAGGCGGCGTACGCGTATGAACAGACGATGGCGAGATGAGAGAATGGCAGAATGATAGGTGCTAAGGGGTTTAGGAGTTGCGGGGTTACGACGATTAGGAAGTTATGAAGTAGGGGTGAACCCATGTGTTCACCCTGTTAAAGAATTTAAGAGTTATGGCTCCGACGTTTAGTTATAATTGTTAATCTGCTTTGTAATTGTGAAATGCGTCACATTATATCAAACCACTCCAAAATGGCATCACAGATAAAATCCTCAAGCAATGTCGTATCGTCATACACCTGGGCCTTTTGAAGATACGTATAATACAAACGCTTCTTTTCCTGCTTTATGATTATTGGGGCTATGTTTCCTCGCAAAGCCATTGCGTTCATTAAAAGCCGGCCTATCCTGCCATTGCCGTCCGAAAAAGGATGTATTTGTTCAAAGCGGCTGTGAACGGCGGCAATATGCTGAATAATATCCGAATGCTCATCTGCGGCGTCTTTCATTAAATCTTTCATTAAAACCGGCACTTTCAGAAAATTAGCCGTCGCAATATTCACGCCCGCAATTCTGACCGGATGCCGCCTGTAAGCGCCGGCATTATCCATTATGCCGTTCATAAGCATCCCGTGCAGTTTTAGAACCAAAGCTTCATCAACCCCGCCGCCGGAATGAACGATATACTCAAGCATGTATCCAAGAGCCGCCTGATGGTTCTTCACTTCAAGGTGCTCGGTCACGCTTTTGCCGGGAATCGATACATTGTCAAACAAAACGGCCGCAGTTTCGAGCTCTGTAAAAGTGCTCCCCTCTATGCTGTTTGTATTATATGTCATAGAAAGCATGAACTGTTCGTAAATATCCGTCCTTTTCAGGAAATTCTTCTTTGTTCTGGACTTCTGCAGAATAATATCCTTTTTAGCTTCCAAAACTGATGAAGGTATGCTTTTCTGCCCGGAATATTGGCGGTACAGTTCGTCTATACGCCCTTCGGCCTTTTTGCGCGGTACCGACCGCGCGTTAATCCAGCTGTTAAACGTTGCAAAAGAAACCCCGAGTTCCGCCGCTAATTTCTCCTGGGTCAAACCCGACAATTTCCCTATAATTTTGAGTTTTTCGGCTATATTCATAACGGTATGATTATACAAAACTTTATAAAGCTTGTCAAGTTTTGTATTTTTTATAAAGTTCTATAATATACGATTTTGAACCTAATTATTCCTTTGAGAATCTAATTTAAGATTCCTCTTTTTCAGTTTTTTCTCAAGAAACACCTTGCATTCTTCGGTCGCGGTATGACAGCCCTTCCAGCCATTCCACTGCAACAGGGAACCGTGGCCTAAATTTATCGTTGTTAGACATGAATTTCCATTAAAAAACACGAAATTATAATCACCGGCGCAAGCATGCACATGGCTAAGCCCGAACATTTTCTCGGGATATACTTTCAAATTACCAGTGAATTCCTTAACTTCAGCGCTGTCTGTAATTTCCCCCGCTTTCTTGAATCCATACCGCGAATCAGCAGTATTCATATCGCCATATTGCTCAACCACAATTTTATCCGCGTCTTTTATTGCCTCGTATAACGACGAATTGTGAGAAAATTCCGGAATGAACCGCATCCCAATCCCTATCAACACAATACCCGCAACGGCAATAACTAACGGCCGCAGATATTTCTTCGCCTTTATTTTCTCCGTTTGTTCAGCCATAAAAATCTTCCCTTGTTTCCCGCATCCCGCCAGCCCGGAATAATATATACTACATTGCCGGATTAAAGATACAAAGCAACATGCAATGTTGAGGATGTACCACATCACACATCTCATATCTCATATCTCAGATCACGTTATTACAGTACAAACCTATAACACTCATACGCCTCCGCGGCCTTTACGGATATCTCCCTGCCGCGCGTTTCCGCGAGAAGTTTCAGCGCGTCCATGCCGCCCATGTGGGGAGACGGCCTTAACTGCGATTTATGGCAGGAATACGCCTTCAGTTTTGTCTCAAGAAAATCGGAAATGTCCACATACAAATTCGGGTGAAATACCCTGTCATTCCAGGACAATTGCGGCGCATCGGCTATTAGCACGAGATTCTGGAACGATTTCATAGTGGCAAGGTGCGGCCTGCACGCGGTCAATCCGGCCTTGAACACGGCCTCGTGGTCCTGATTGAAACTCGGCGCCGGCAGGACTATCATGGTCGGCTTGATTTTTTCCGTGGCAAGACGTCCCTTGCGCTCAATCAGGTTGACCAAATCGCGCCTGGGCAGTGTCTCCAGACGCAGATGCAGGTCTGAATTCTCAAGGAGTATTTCAAAATCATCCACCTTAAGCGTCTTCATCGCCTCCGCGAGCTCATCGCGGCGCGTGCGCTTTTTGACCTTTGATTTGGAATTGTCAAAATGCTCAAGGTCTCCGGTTGACACGACCATGACATAAACCTTACCGCCGGCGTGTTTAACGCGCGCCATCAACCCGCCCGCGCCCGCGGTCTCGTCGTCCGCGTGCGGAGCCACCACTAATAACCTCTGTTGTGCCAGAAATTTTTCCAGAATGTCCTGCATAACGCACCTCTCTGATTTATTAAGTCACTGATAACATCTCAACTTATTATATCATCGGACCATTTAAAGTCAATTTTTCATTTTACTTGCAAAACATGCACTGTTTCGTGTATAATTACGGTAAGAAATGTGTCTAAACCCGCATTATACTGCGTGTTGAATTGCTGTGTCTTTTACAATGGAAGGCCAAATGTCATACGAAACCGTAATCGGACTTGAAGTCCACGTACAGTTGAAAACTAATACTAAGATGTTCTGCAACTGTTCCGCCGCGTTCGGCGCGGAACCTAATTCGCAGATATGCCCTGTTTGCACGGGCCAGCCCGGGGTATTGCCGGTTCTGAACAAAAAGGCCGTGGAATTCGCCTGCCGCACCGCCCTGGCGCTGAATTGCACCGTCAACGGTTTCACCAAATTTGACAGGAAAAATTACTTCTACCCCGACCTGCCCAAGGCCTACCAGATTTCACAGTATGATAAGCCGTTTGCCGTAAAAGGCTTTCTGCCGGTCGCGGACGCCGCGGGCAATGAAAAGAAAATAGGCATTACCCGCGTGCATATGGAAGAAGACGCAGGGAAACTATTGCACCCGGAAATACGCAATGAGGAAAACGGCATCCGGCGCGGCGATTTCAGTTTTGTGGATTTAAACAGGAGCGGCGTGCCGCTTCTGGAAATAGTCAGCGAACCGGACATGCGCTCGCCTGAAGAGGCATACCAATACCTTACCATGCTCAAGGCCATCCTGCAATATATAGACGTCTCGGATTGCGATATGGAAAAAGGTTCGCTCCGGTGCGACGCGAATATCTCCGTAAGGCCTGAAGGCGAAACCAAACTCGGCACAAAAAGCGAACTGAAAAACCTGAATTCGTTCAAATTCCTCGCCAAGGCCATCGCGTATGAAGCGCAAAGGCAGATCGGACAGATTGAAAAAGGCGAAAAGATCAAACAGGAAACGCTCCTCTGGGACCAAAACAAGGAAATAACCGTCCCGATGCGGAGCAAAGAAGAGGCGCATGATTACAGGTATTTCCCCGAACCCGACCTTGTGCCCGTGGAACCGGCAAAGGAATGGATAGAATCCATAGGCAAAGGCCTGCCGGAATTGCCGCATATCCGCAGGCAAAGGTTTGTATCGCAGTACGGACTGCCCGCCCATGATTCAGCCATACTTACCCAGGAAAAATCCATTGCGGATTATTTTGAAGAAACACTGCGGCATTTTGACAGCCCCAAGGCGATATCAAATTGGCTTATAAGCGACGTCTCCAGGGCAATGAACGAACGCAAGGCCGGAATTAACGGACTTAAACTTACCCCGGACGGGCTTGCGGGCCTCGCGAAACTGTTTGAAACCGGCCAAATAACCTCAAAAGCGGCCAAGGATATTTTGCAAGAAATGCTTGACACGGGAAAAAAACCTGATATTATAGTAAAGGAAAAAAATCTGGCCCAGATATCAGACAGCTCAGAAATTGAAAAAGTAATACGTCAGGTAATACAGGACAACCCGAAACCTGCCGAAGATTACAGAAACGGAAAGAAGACCGCCATTCAATCCCTTATAGGCGCAGTAATGAAACAGACTAAAGGCCGGTCTAACCCGAAAATAGTAACCGAATTGCTTGCGAAACTGCTTGACGAATTAAAACCCTAACGGGGATTTGATGGCAACTATACCCCCATCCTTAATCTTTTGCTTGTGTTTATTGGAGGACTCAGGGCATGGATAACTTTGATCTGGAAAAAGAGCTTCAAAACGTCTCAGAACAGCTGAAACTCCCCGCTATGGACAGCGCGCAAAAAACCGTGCTTGTCGTGGACGACAATATCCATATAAGGACAATCCTCAGATACCACCTTGAGAAAGAAAATTACAAGGTCATCGAAGCTGGCGACGGCGAAAAGGCCGTCAATGCCGCAAATGAAAACAAAATTGATATCGTATTGATGGATATAATGATGCCCGTTATGGACGGCTACGAGGCATGCAAACAATTGAAAGTAAATTCCAAAACGAAAAATATCCCCATCCTTATGCTCACCGCCAAAAGCCAGAAGGAAGACGTGATGGAAGCCCTGCAATCCGGCGCCGATGATTATATCGTCAAACCGTTCCGCAAGGAAATAGTATTGAAAAAAATCCAGGAGACCCTGGAAAAAAAATCGCCCCAGACCGAACAACAGCAGAAACTTGAAAAAGAAGCGCGCAACGCGGCAAGAAAACGCATAATGCTGACCCTGTCATGGGGGCCTGTCAAGGAAGACGGGCTTGACGTCAATTACAGGAGCCGCGTGATTGACATATCGCTCAAGGGATTGTCTTTTGAATTTGACCGGTGCGAATTCTGCGGCGGATACCAGAAAGGCACGGTGCACTCCGGATGCGTGTTCGCCAAATTCGCCCAGGCGTTTCCTGATTCCAAACCTCTCTCCATCCTGCTGTCACTTTCGCAGGAAGTAATCCTGGAAATAACAGGCAAGGTGGCGCATGTCTTCAGGCCGCCTAATATGGAAAAGGAAATTGTGGGAATTGTCTTTGACCAGCTTAATCCACGGAACTCCGCGTATCTCAAGAGATTCCTGTCTGAAGGAAAAGTGTAATTCCGGGAGCCGGGCCCCGAAACTCGGACCCCGAACGCCGTCCTCCATTCTTCATTTTTCCTGCTTCATTCTTCGTATATAGCCACGAATGAACACTAATACTCACGAGTATCGTCCGGATTCAATGATTTTGTGACTGGATGACTTGATAATTTTCACCATTCGGTTTTTGTCTCACTTCATTGAGTTTACTGAGCTAAGTGCTCAATACTGCAACAGGGTAACGATTACGCGTCCGTACGTCAATCACTAAATCACCAGATCACCCAGTCATTAAATCCCATCAATACCGGCGGAGGGAATTGAACCCCCGACCAAGGGCTTATGAGTCCCCTGCTCTACCACTGAGCTACGCCGGCATATATTGAAATCCGAAACATTATAAACGCACTAATGATTTTTTGCAAGAAAATTTTGTAACTTGATGATTTACCCTTCGGACAGCCTCAGGGCAAACGATTATGCGTCCGCACGTCAATCATCAGATCACCATATCATCCAGTCATTAAATCCCAACCGTCCTTCCTTCTTCGTCACAATCCGCTAACCGCTGTTCACCGGCCGCTATCCGTAGTCCTGCGTCCGCTTATCGTTATCAACACCACTTCCGGTTTGCACAAGAATCTTAAAGGCGGCAAAAGCCACCCGCCTTCCACGCCCACACCGCGCGATACGTACAATTTAGTGCCGTCAACGTCATATTCGCCCATTTCAAATTCCTTGCCGTATTTTGAAAGCGTTACTATGGCGCCGTAAAAAGGCACGCGCACCTGTCCCCCGTGCGTATGCCCGCATAAATACAAATCCGTTTTCAACCCTTCAATGTCATAAATCAAATCGGGCTTATGTGTAACAAGAATATTATATTCATTGTCTCTTGCCGCAGTTTTTATTTTTTCAAATGATTTGTTATGCGGATGGTAATCCATGCCCGATACCGAAACAATATCGCTTTCCCCAAGCCGCACCTTTAATGAACCGGCTAATTCTTTTATCCCGGCATCTTCTGTCCTGAAAACATTTATATATTTATCCCAGTTGCCGTAAACCCCGTAAATGCCGTTCACGGGTTGCGGCAGGCCGGCAACCATTTCTTTCAATACAGGGAAGCCTTTTGCGGAGTTCAGGTAATCGCCGCCGAAAAGCATGATATCCGGATTGAAATCCCGGATTATGGCCGGTATTTCTTCTTCGCGGCTTGTTTTGCCCGAACAATGCATGTCAGTCAGAAAAGCAATCCTGAATACCCTGCCCGCGGCCAATTTGTCCGTATGAATATCCAGACGTGTCACGGACAATTGATAAGGTTCAATGAAAATAGCCCATATCATGCAAAGAAAAATCACCGTTGCTATGGCATGAAGGCCGATTTTTACGATTTTTATTTTCAGAAATGCGTAAGGCGGCTCTTTTATGCCGAGCATCGCGAGAAGGTTAAAAACCTCCATGATGAAAATGATTCCAAATATAAAAAAGATTGCCGCCGCAATAAGATAAATTACCATTGTGCATTTCACACGGAAATTGAGACGTAAAATATAAAATACTCTGTCCCCCGCTCGTCGTTCGTCGTCCCTCGCTACTCGCTATCGTAAAAGAGTGACAGGGTGAAAGAATGATAGAATGTAAACCTGGAAACATTCTGCCATTCTATCATTCTTCCGTTCCGTCCTTCATTATTCATTTTTCATACTTCATTTTTCGTATGTACCATCCGGCGAACTCCTCTATCCCTTTC
This sequence comes from Planctomycetota bacterium, assembly GCA_016220095.1. Lineage (GTDB taxonomy): Bacteria > Planctomycetota > MHYJ01 > JACQXL01 > JACRIJ01 > JACRIJ01. The sequence continues at coordinate 19,429 of JACRIJ010000019.1, forward strand.
TCTATCGGCACCTGCGGCTTATACCCCAACAATCTGCGCGCCTTACCGATATCCGCGCAGGTCAATTCAACGTCTCCAGGCTGGGCAGGAAATTTTGTTATATGCGCGCGCCTGCCGAGGTTCTTTCCGATTAATTCTATAAGGTACCTCAATTCCACGGTACTTGATTCGCCGAGATTTATTATTTCGTATCCTATATCGGCCTTTATTGAAGCCGTTATCCCGTTTATTATGTCGGTGTAATAGGTATAATCCCTTTTGGTCGTGCCGTCCCCGAACATCGGCACGGGTTTGCCTTCGGAAATAAGACGCGTAAACTTATGAATAGCCATATCAGGCCTTTGCCGCGGGCCGTACACCGTAAAAAACCGCAGGCACACTATTGGCATGTCGTATAATTTATGGTAATTATAGCAATACAGTTCGCCGATGCGTTTTGTCGTACCGTAAGGCGAGACCTGTTTAATATCGGCATCGTCTTCATTAAACGGGATATTGCCTGAATTGCCGTAAACCGACGATGACGAACCGAAAATGAATTTCTTTACCCCGCTTTTGCGCGACAGTTCCAGCATATTAAGCGTGCCGTGGCAGTTCACATCCTCGTAAAGCAAGGGATCCTGCAGAGACGGCCGTACGCCTGCCCGTGCGGCAAGATGCACCACAACCTCGGGATTTTCAGCCGCAAAAATACGCCGGCATTTCGCAAGGTCGCGGATATCCGCCTTATAGGCCTTGACTGCGCCGGTTTTTTTGACGGATTTAAGGTTGTCTTGCTTGATTTCAGGAGAATAATAATCGTTAAAATCGTCAAGACAGATTACTTTGTGTTTTTCGGCAAGCAGGCGTTCCATAAGATGGGAACCTATGAATCCCGCTCCACCTGTTATTAATATATTCATAAAGTGGATTTAAAGATTAGAAGATTCTAACATTTAAATATTGAAAGATTACGAACGACGTAATCTTAGAATCTTCCAATCTTGCAATCTTTAAATCTTATAATCGGAATTATACCATCGGTATAAATACAGTCAAGAGATATAAAACCAGGGGGGTAATTGATACCACCCCTGGATACTTAGGGACTTTTCTTGCAAAAGGACGCGCCGCCAACGGACATCAACGGCGCCCTTTGAGAATTCAATCATTCTATTATTTTCAAGCCCGCATTATAATCTGCCATAAAAGCATAATCACCCGCGACAAACACCCCGCGCGCACTGCCCGCGGTGTCAAGAACGCCTGTAATGGCAAGGTTTGCCGTGTCTGCAATATTTATTATCAGCAGACCTGCTTCACTGTCCGCAATATAAATATTGCCTGCCGACAAACAAATCCCGATTGCCTCACCGGCAGTGTCAAAACTGCCCGCCATTACAGGATTCGCCGGGTCTGAAATATCCAGAACCAGCAATCCCTCAACACCACAGGCCACGTACGCGTATTGATTATTTGCACAAATTTCATTTATCGCGCCGGCCTTGATATATTCCCCTGCAAAAACAGGAAGCGCCGGATTGGTAATATCTATTGCCAGCATGCCGTAATCTTTGTCCGCGACATACGCGTAATTCCCCAACACGGCCACTGAATATGCATTGCCAGGCGTATCATAACAACCGGCAATGAACGGCCCGGCCGGATTGGTAATATCTATTACAACTAACCCGGCATCCCAGTCCGCAACATACGCATAATTCCCGGATACATACGTATTATATGCCCAGCCAGTCGTATCGCAGGAACCCATGAGAACGGGATTGGATTTGTCCGATACGTCAACTATATACAATCCGAACTCCTGCACTGAAAGATACGCGTATTGCCCCGACACATATACTCCGAGAACCCAGCCGGGAGCGCTGTATGACCCTTTCAGCACCGGCAGAGAATAATCCGACACGTCAAATATCTGCAAACCAAAATCCCCGTCCGCTACGTACGCGTAATATTCCGAAACAAAAACATCGTAAGCCCAGCCAAACGTATCATGCGAACCCACGATTGCCGGACCAACAGGGTCCGTCGTATCCAGTACAACCAATCCCATATTCCAGTCAGCCATGTAAGTATAATCGCCGGATACGAATACCGCCAAAGACTTTCCAGCCGTATCATATGCACCCGCCAGAACAGGAACAGCCGGATTTGAAACGTTTATTTTATGCAAACCGCCGTCTTCACCAGCTACATATATATAACTTCCAAACGCATAAATTCCGTGCGCAACCCCGTTAATACCATAAGAACCTGCTAAAACGATATTCGCAGGGTCTTCCGTATTTAAGACCTGAAGACCGTTTGCTCCGTCTGCTACGTAAACGTATCCGCCCGATACAACAACTCCATAAGCCCAGCCTTCGGTATCATAAGAACCCACAACTGACAAAGTCGGCGGATTAGAAACATCTATTATCTGCAGGCCGTCGGAACCGTCTGCAATATAGGCGTAATTCTCAAACACGTACACATCTTCCGCCGCGCCTGGCGTATCGCAAAAACCTGCGAATACAGGATTTGAAATATTCATTACGTCGGCCATGCACAGCCCTCCGTCTCCGCTCGCAATAAATGCATATCCGTTTGAAACAAAAACACTGCGCGCGCCCCACTGCGTGCTCAAAGAACCAGTCCAAACCGGCATCGCAGGATTGCTTATGTCAAATATCTGCAAGCCGGCATCGCCGTCCGCTATATACGCGTAATTGCCTTCCACAAAGACATCGTACGCGGTTCCTGCAGTATCTAAAGAGCCAACCAATACCGGTTCAGCCGGGTCTGATATATTGATTATTTTTAGTCCGGTATTATAATCCGTTACGTATGCGTAATGCCCGGAAACATATAAACCGTTCGCGGCCTTGACCTGGCTATAATCGCATACCCCTATCATGTATTCCGGCGCCGGAACGTTCTCAGGCTCGGAAGAATCGGATTCTTCATCGGAAATATCCTCCGAAACGTCTGGCGCGTCCGGAACATCAAGTGCTTCATCCGGCAACGAAAGTGTTACCGTATGCGCAATATTGGAATACCCTGATTCGCCGGCGGAATTATACGCCTTTACCCTGAAATAATATCCGGTTGACGGTTCAAGTTGAACGCACGCATATACGGAAACATTCGGGTCAGAAGAATATATCTGAAAAAATACAATTCCGTTATTGCTCATCTCTATCCTGTATCCTTCTTCGTTTGAAAAATTGTCCTGCCACATAAGATTAATGCCGGTTTCCGAAACCGCCACTGCCGAAAGATTTGTCTGGCCCTCAGGAGCGGCAATGTACGCCTGTCCGGACGCAGGTTCTTCCTCATCGCCGCCGGCAACAGGCCCTTCCGACATCACGGCATCCAGGGATTCTTCGGTAACAGCCTCCGTAATATTTGAATATCCTGAATAACCCGAATTATTATGCGCCTTTACCCTGTACGAATAGCCCGTCAAGCCGGCAAGGCCCGTATCTGTAAAGGTGGATATGCTTGCATAAACAGAACCTATCTCCTCGAAAACGCCCTTGGTGCCGGTTTTGCGTTCAATAATAAAATTTGTCTCAACCTTTGATTTATCCTGCCATGAAAGAGTCACCTGCGTATCTGTAACATTAACAACTGTGAGGGCGGACGGACTTTTGGGAATCGTTGTTGCGACAACGATATTGGAATACGCCGACCAACCCGCGGGATTGAACGCCCTGAGCCTGTAATAATAGGCGGCTTCTTCAAGGCCAGTATCACTGTATGATTCCGTATTCGGCGTCATAACAGCGGCCTCAGCAAACACGGCTCCACTGCCCGATTTGCGCTCTATGGAAAATCCGGTCTCACCCGTGGAATTGTCATTCCAGATTATGTCTATGCGTCCTTCTGAAACGGCAGACGCGGAAAGATTGGCCGGTGCATCCGGAATCATAACGCCGATCATCTGGCCATTGTTGTCATCGTCCGGCTCATTAGTATCCAGCTCGTCCGAATTGTCTTCCTGCATCGTCTCTGCAAAGGCGATATTGGAATATGCGGAATCGCCTGAAAAATTGAATGCCTTTACCTTGAAAAAACAACAAGTTGATACCGTTAATCCTGTTATATTATACAAAACCGTATTTGATGGCGCTATGTTAATAAGTTTCATGTCAGACTCGTCCTTGCCCATTTCAATTGCAAACCCCTCTTCAATGCCGGAATTGTCCTGCCATGAAAGAATGATTTGTGAATCCGAAATCGCTGTCGCCGCAAGGCTTGACGGAGGATTCGGGGCCTTGGCTTTGAGTTCCGGCGCTATGACCTGCATGCTGTTTGAATACGCGGAATCCCCGGAGCTATTGTACGCCTTGACCCTGTAATAATAAATCTTAGACGATACAACCTCCATATCATTATAGGAAACCGTATCTGCCGGAACAACGCTGATTTCAATATATGCGCCGCCCACTCCGGCCTTGCGCTCAATCCTGAATCCGTCTTCGTTTACGGAATTATCTATCCAACTCAAATATGGCAGGGAAAAATCAGATGTGTAAACCGTCAAACCATAAGGAGCTTCCGGGATAAGCTCCTGATTGTCCGTTTTCCCAAGACCCGTGTTGCTGTTCAAATCGCCGCCCATTCCACTTCCACAGCCTGTTGCCGATATTATTGCCGCAAGTATAATCGTAATAGCCGCTGAATGATTTCTCTGGAACATAAAGACCTCCTCTTTTTACAGTTTCATGCCCGTATTTTTTATGACAGTTGGTTTTGTTTTTACATTGCTGTCTCTTCATATACGTTACAAGAAGCAATCTCTATGCCATAACAGTACCAGACAGAAACAGACATGACGCAGGCCTTGATTTTGTTGAATTTCCGAATTGTATATCAAAATGATAGGATAAGCGGCGGGGCTTTAACAAGGTGCTTATATGGGTATTTTACGGGACATGGATGGACGTTTCTGTCCTATAATTCCAATTTCCGTATCTTACGAAAAAGTGTTTTACGGTTCATTTTCAGGATTTTTGCCGCCTTGGACTGATTACCTTCCGCGTGGTCAAGGGCTTTTTGTATGATCTTTTTTTCCACATTATCCATGGCGTCGTCAAATGAGATTCCGGGAGGCATATCCGGCAGGGATTCCTCCGTATCCGAGGCGGGCATTGCTACGAAATTAGCGATTATATTTTCGCGTTCTATATCCTCTTTTTGGGCAAGGACCACGGCCCTTCTCACCATATTCCTCAATTCCCTGACATTTCCGGACCAATTATAATTATACAAATACTCCATGGCCTCGGGTGTAAATCCTTTAACGTTCTTATTAAACTCGCTATTCGCCTCTGCCAAAAAATGCTTTGACATAATCGGTATATCGTCTTTCCTGTCCCTGAGCGGCGGAAGCACTATGTAAAATTCATTCAACCTGTGAAAGAGGTCATTCCTGAAACTGCCCTTGCTGACCGCTTCCGCGAGGTTTATATTAGTGGCAATAATTATTCTCACATCAATTTTTTGAGAGTTTTTTCCTCCAAGCCTTTGAACTTTCTTGCCCTGTATTATCCTCAACAGTTTCATTTGCACGGCCGGCGACAGGTTATTAATCTCATCCAGGAAAAGAGAACCCCCATTGGCAGTTTCAAACCTGCCTTCTTTTCTGCCCACAGTGCCGGTAAACGCGCCTTTTTCATAACCAAACAATTCGCTTTCAGCGAGGGATTCCGGGATAGAGCCGCAATCTATTGCGACAAAAGGATTATTCTTCCGCGGGCTCATATTATGGATCATCTGGGCTATAAGGTCCTTGCCGGTGCCGCTTTCGCCCTGTATGATAACAGTCATATTAAGCGGGGCGACTATTTTAACCTGATTGAGCACTTTTATTATCTGCGGGCTCTCCCCGACGAACTGGATTTTCATCGCGTTTTCTTCTATGGTTTTCCGCAGGAATTCCACTTCCCTGTCCGCGTTATACGATTTTATGGCCTTGTCGATCCTGATAAGGAGTTCGTCTTTATCAAAAGGCTTGACGATATAATCGCTTGCCCCGAGTTTCATGGCCTTTATCGCGTTATTTATATCTCTGTTGCCGGTAAGCATGATAATGTTCAAATTGTCATTGAGATGTTTCGCCTGTTCCAGGACTTCAAGGCCGCTCGTGCCCGGCAATTGGTTATCCAGCAGGATAAGGTCAAAATTTTCATCTAAAATTTTTTTAAGCGCTTCATCGCCGTTGTCCGCGGCAACGGCCTTATATCCGCCGCTCTCAAGGATTGTGCAAAGCAGGGATTGAAGTTTTTTATCATCGTCAACAATTAGAATATTTTCCATATTTCTTCATTGCCTTATTGGTTATCCAGCATATATTTACCACAAAACCCGGCAAAAGGCAAGGATAATATTTGAACAACGGAAAGGCCTCAGTGAAGATGGGTTTTTAAGTTCCCCGCGGTATTTCGGTAGAGACTTGCCATGGCAAGTCTCTACATAATCATTGAGGATTTTGATATTTACGTTATTTTCTCAACCCACCTTCACTGGGACAGTACGACACGCGAACGCGTAATCGTTTATCCTGCTGCCGCAGTACTGAGAAAAGCGAAGTGAGGTAAAGCCGAAGAGTAAAATCATCAAGTCATCCAGTCACAAAATCAGTAAATAAGCAAGACTCATCGGTTCCACTTATCCTTCGGCACCAGCAGGATATGCGGGCTTTTTGTTATGGGATTCTCCTTCACCACTACGACCGTCTTATATACCGCTTCTATGTTCTGATACGTCAAAACCTCCGCCGGCGTGCCTTTGGCAAATATCCTTCCTTCGCTCAACAGTATCAATTCATCGCAATACAACCCCGCTAAATTCAAATCATGCAAAACCATTATCGTTGTAAGATTTTTTTCTTTATTCAGCTTGCGCACGAGGTCCATTATTTCCACCTGATGGCCTATGTCAAGATGCGACGTAGGTTCGTCAAGCAGAAGCAATTCAGGTTCCTGCGCAAGCGCCTGGGCCAGAAGCACCCTCTGCAATTCCCCTCCGGAAAGTTCGGTTATTCCCCTGTTGGAAAGCCCGTTAACTTCCGTATTCCGCATCATTTCTTCCGCTATCTCCATGTCCTTTTCCTGCAATGACTGCCACCTTCCAATATGCGGCAGGCGCCCCATTCGCACAAAATCCGCAACCGTAAAATCAAAACCCAACGCCAGGGTCTGCGGCAGGACTGCTACAGCCCTCGCTAATTCCCGCGCAGCCATACGCGCGGTATCTTTTCCGCAGTAACGCACCTCACCTGCCATAGGTTTTATCAGCCGCGTTATAACGCGGAAAAGCGTGGTCTTGCCCGCGCCGTTCGGACCGATTATTCCGGCAATCCTGCCCTGCTCAACGCGAAAATCAACGTCTTGTATTACTTTTTTCGCGCCATAACCGGCGGTCAGGTTTTGTACATCCAAAATGGGCGTATTCAAAACGACATCTTCTCCCTCTGTTTTAATAATAATATGATGAAAAACATCCCGCCTATTATGCCCGTCACTACTCCCACGGGCAATTCCTGCCCGTGCCGGCTGAGAACCGTCCTCGCAACCGTATCCGCCAGTACAAGAAATGCCGCGCCTGCAAGACTGCTCGCAATAATCAGCGGCTTGTGCCCGGGCCCTATCATCATCCTCATGGCATGAGGAATTATCAGTCCCACAAAACCCACCATGCCGGCCGCGGCAATGCACGCGCCGGCAACCATTGACGTTACCACAAATAAAATCTGTCTCACCCTGATTGCTTCCACTCCGAGATGAAACGCCTTTTCATCCCCCAAAGCTATCGCATCCAAATCGCGTCCGAATAAATACAGAATGGCGATTCCCGGTATTATGAAGAATGGGATCGCTTTTATTATGCTGACCTTGTCGCCCGATAAACTTCCTATGAGCCAGAACAGGATTGAATTGGTTTCCAACGGACTTGCCAGCGTAAGAATCAGCAGTACCGCGGATGAAAAGATAAAACTCAATATGACTCCGGCTAAAATCAGACCCGTCACGGAAAAACGCCTGCGGCCCGCTATCAGATAAACAAGAGTCACCGAAACCATCGCGCCGAAAAACGCTGAAACCGGCGTAGTCCACGCGCCCAGATGTATCGGCATAAACACCGTCACAACCGCCGCTCCCAACGCGGCGCCGCCGGAGATTCCCAGCGTGTACGGCTCGGCAAGCGGATTGCGCAGAAGCCCCTGCAAAGCGCACCCTGCCGCGGCAAGTCCGGCTCCGACCAGCACTGCCGCTAATACCCGCGGAAAACGAGTAAGCCAGATTATACTGTGCGCCGTGCCCTGCTCGGATGGGTGCGTAAATGAATGCCAGAATTCCCGCCACTCAATGCCGACGCTCCCGAAGCGCAGTGCGATAAAAGCGCTGATTATCAGCAGAACAAAAAGTATTAAAAATATTATTTTACGCATATACTAAAATAAAATCCTAAGCACGAAACTCTAAATCCTAAAACAGTCACGCCGCAACCAAAACCGAACACGATGATTCTCTGCCACGAGGGCACGAAGACACGAAGATTAGCGCCAAAAACGTTAGTCTATTTGAAACCGTCCTTCGTGCCTTGGTGCCTTCGTGGCAAAAAAACGTGGTCCATCTTCTGTATTTCATACGCAGAAGTTAAAAACCTAATTTTTTAATTATTTATGCAATATTTCGGAAATCAATTCCGTCAGGCCGACGAAATTCTCCGGCGTCGGCAGGCAACACAAGTCGGCATCGGCAATGACTATTTTATTGCTTTTTACAGCCTTAAGCAAGGGAAATTTTTCCCATCCGGCCTTTGCCTGTTCCGTAATGTTTCCCATCAAAGGTATTATTATCAAATCAGGATCCTGCGCGATGACTTCCTCCGCGCTGAGCATCGGCCAGCGCCCGACGGCGTTGTGCGCGATATTTACCGCTCCGGCCTGCGTAATAACCTCGTCCGCAAACGTATCCTTCGCGGCAGTATGGAATTGCTCGGAGAGCTGGAAAAACACCTTAGACGGACTTCCGGCAAGGGCATTCTTTTCGCGGACCGCTGACAAACGCACCTCCAGTTGCTCCAGGATTTTCTGCGCATCCGCGGTTTTGCCTAACAATTCCGCCATTTGCATGAATCCGCTCCTGATATCTTTCCACGAATTTGCTTCCGAAAGCACGAAAACCCTGATGCCAAGACCCTTAAGCTGATTGACAACTTCAGGTTTATTGCCCTCTTTCGTTGCCAGAACCAGCTCCGGTTTCAGTTGTATAATCCGTTCAATATCCTGCGTCAGCAGGTCTCCGATAACCTGCTTTTTTTCGCCCGCAGGCAGTTTGCAGAATTTAGTTACCCCGACGAGTTTATCTCCGGCGCCGAGCAGATAGATATTCTGCGTAATGTAAGGCGCGAATGAAATAATCCGTGACGGCAACGGTTCCAGCGAAAAGGCGGTACCCGTAGAATCCGTAAGACTGCGGCCCGCAGTCACAGCCGGCGGGGAATCACTGCCGCAACCGCATAACGAACCGGCAATCATCAAAAGAAAGAATATGCTTTTCATATATTAAATGCATCCTTTAATTCGCAGCCATTTACAGTGCACAGTGGCCGGTGAACAGCTTTTTTCAATAAATATAGCGCTCCTATAGAGCTTCGTCCATTCGTCCGTCTTTCACCTATCACCTGCTCACCTATCACCTTTCATCGTAGTTCTTCCTTCTTCATTTTTCATTCTTCAGCTCGTCAGTCCGCCCTTCCTTCTTCGTTTTCCCTTCTTCCTCCTCGTCGTTGACTCCAGACTTCGTCCCGTCCTTCATGCTTCATACTTCATGCTTCATTTTCGTCAATATGAGCGAACCACAGGGCCGTCCCAAAAGACGAAACGGCCCCGCGGCTCTGCTCTGGCTTGGATCTAAAATTCCAGTTGCACGCCGAACAGGAAATTCCTGCCGGGCATAGGATATTCCTTTTTATTCATAATCTCATCGTCAAGCAGGTTTTCCACGCTTACAAAAACCTCGCCTTTGGCGTTAGCCATTGCAAATTTTTTGGCCAATTTCGCGTTAACAGTGATATAATCCGCCCATAATTCTCCGTTTTCGGACACCGGCACATAATTATCAACCCAGCGCGCATCGGCAAATAATCTGATCTCCATAGGCATTTCAGCGGTCAATAGGAGATTAACCGTATGCTTAGGTTTATACATTATATGCTCGCCGGTATCGCGGTCCGTAGGTTCGGTAAATGTATAATTTACATCCGCTTTAATTACCGACGACAGCTGAAATGAAGTCTGCATTTCCGCGCCCTGTATCTCGGCTCCGGCAATATTCACCGGCTGCCAGAACCATGGCGAAGTTTCCGACCACAATATAAGGTTGTCTGCGACGCGGTAAAAAACGTTTAATTCTAATTTCCTGCCATCCGAAGTCCTGGTCAGGCCGGCCTCATATTCCACCATTTCTTCAGGCTTGAGATTTTCATTGCCCGCGGTCATACCGTCATTCGGCCAATAAAGGTCGGAAAAATTCGGCGCGCGGTATCCTTTACCTGCGGAAATATGAAATGTTTTACCCGGCTCGGTCTCAAAACTCCAGCCGAACTTCGGTGAAAATTCGGCGCCGTAAACGGAATGGTCGTCATATCTCGCGCCGAAAACCATTGTACTGCCCTGGGACGGTTTTGTTATGTACTGTGAATACACGCTGGAACGGGTTGCATCGTGCTTGCCCACGTCACTGCTGTCAACATCATCCAATATAGTTTCATAACCGAACATTATATGCGCGCCGTTAAAAGTTTTTATATCGCCCACAACCTCGCCCGCCTTCTCGGTATCAAGATGTTTGGATAACTTCCCGTAACCCCACCACACTGACGGATCCGATGCATCCTGCCAGTAGCGGTATTCATAATCATTATAGTAAGATTTTACCATGAAGTTAAACGGCCCTGCTTCAAACCTGTAATCCAGCGCGGACCGGCGCTTGAGTTCCTTGCTCCAATTATCAGGGCTGGACGCCTTTTGGGAATCTTTATATTCAACAAATCCTCCGGTGAAAAAATCGTACACACCCGCGAGCCCGGGCGAACCAGCGTATTTTTCAAATTGGTCATAAGACAAATTAAGAGCCGATTTATCCGTAACAGCCGCGTCCACCTTGAACATATAGTCCTTTGAATCCAGGAACGCGTTTTCCCTGAATCCGTCGGATTCTTCCCGCACGGCGCTTCCCACCATGGACAGCGCGGAATATTTCTGGTAAAACGTCAGCGAGCTCAACAAGGTGCCATAACTCCCGGATGACGCGTTAAGCGTAAGCAATTTTTTTCCACCGGTTTTTTTGGTGATGATATTGATTACGCCGGCCATGGCATCGGCGCCGTACACCGCGGAACCCGTACCGCGGACAATCTCTATCCTTTCAATACTGTCAAGCGGAATAGTGCTGAGGTCGTAAAACCCCGAAACAGGGTCAGAGACGCGCCTGCCGTCAATAAGGACAAGCACCTGTTCGGAACTGCTCGCGCGGATGGAAATTGTTTTGGACTGTGAGCGGTCGCCGTAATTGGCAAAAGAAATGCCTGCCGTTTTTTCTATAACCTCCGCGACAGTCCGGCCGCCGGACCTTTCAAGGTCTTCGCTTGAAATGATGGTAAACGCCTGCACCGCGGAACTCAGCGGGATTGCAACCTTGGAACCTGTAACAATGGTTTCCTCCTCCTTAGGAGGCTGTGGGGAAACCGTGATTTCCTGGGCGGACGCGGAATCCGCCAAAAACAACGCCGCGCCTGCCAGACACAAACCGACAATAAACAACTTACGCATACGAAACTCCTTTTCCGAGTTCACCTGGGGGTGGGAGAGCGTCCGCCGCAGGCGGACAAAAAAAAATCCCGATTCCGCCCATTAAATGGACAGAATCGGGATTGCACCCAAGTTTTCTTTATCCCAATTGAAATAATAACGTCAACCCTCTTCCCACGGAGGTAACGTTTGCGCGCACAGGCAGGTCTTCTGGCTATCCCATTCCGGCCGCCTTCTCATACTTCTAAAGAAGGACAATGGCATAATGGCCGGAAATATATCACTGGGACTACAGCGGCGGGGACCGCAGGGTTTTACCCCTTTTCCCTATTCTTCCCGATACAAGTACCGGGACACCTGTACGCTATTCAAATTTTATGAACGCATAATAACAAAAAAAAAATAATTGTCAAGAAATTTTTCAAAGGGCAAAATCATCATGTCATCCAGTCGCTAAATCACTAAATTCATATTTTACCTGTCCGACGCCGTCGACATTTTCCCCTGCGACCATGTTTTCTTGTTGCCGCATTCCACAGCGGATTGGGGCGCTTTTGATATCTTATAAGTATCGTTCCCTCCGTCATCAATGAAAATCCCTATCGCGTGCTGTTTATTGTTCTCTTCGCCGCCGTACGCATTTACGTCCGCTATTCCGGGATAATGCTCAAACATCTCATAAACATCATCGCCTGAATCGTCAATGAAAAGCCCCGTTCCGCATCCCATTATTGCGCCCATTGAAAAATCAAGCGCCTTGTATTTGTCGTTGCCTGAATTGTCAACGAAGATTCCTATGGAATAATCCTTGCCCGTCCCGAGAGTGAGCGTATTTAAATTGCAGTATGTGTCATTTCCGGAAAAATCAAACAATCCCGCGGCCGCAAGGTGCACGCATCCGCCCTGGGCGTATTCATTAGCGCTGTAGCTGTCGTTTCCGCCGGCATCTATAAGAATGCCGAGCGTATCCCAATACGCTGTGCCCTGCGCGAATCCGCCCGCGGAATATACGTCATCGCCGGCAAAATCCAGCAATACTCCTATGCCTCCGGATAACCCTTTGTTATTCCGCTCTACGCGATTGCCGTGGCCCGCGCCCTGGCAGAAATTTGAAAAATCCATCTTCCCGCGTATATCGTCCGGATAAATATTTCCCGCGATGTATTTGTCATTTCCGTTTTTGTCCGCTAAAATGCCGAGCCCAAGACTGCTTCCGAACCCCTGTGAAGAGGAAAGCGCAAAATACCTGTCGTTTCCGCCGCCGTTTACAAGCAGGCCCACGCCTATATGCGCGGCGCCCTGACTGAAAGTGTCGCTGTAAAATTCATCGTTGCCCGATTCGTCCCACAACAAACCAATCCCGCATAACGCGCTTCCCTGCCCGAATTGCATCCTGGAATTTTCATCGTTATAAACATCGTCGCCGCCGAAGTCAACCAGCATTCCAACGCCGAAAATACCCGCACCTTGCGCGAAATCGCCGCGCGTAATGTATCTGTCATTTCCCGAACAATCCACTGCAATTGAAATGCCTGAAACTATCTGTTCCGAACCGCCGGCATTATTCGCGTAAACGTCGTTTCCGCCGAAATCGACAATCAATAAAGCGTCTTTGCCGTACAAGTTGTCCTTCGGACCGCCGATTATCACAAGGCCTGCGGGCGTATCCAGTTCAAATTGCATAAAACGCCGCTTCATTTTCGCGTTGCCTTTTTCCAGAAACGGCCTTGCCGCATCAACGGCATTGGCAAGCGCAAGCGCCGCATCCGAAAGCCGCCCGAAATCAACCTTGTCCAGAAATAAATCCGTATAGGCAAGCTGGTTTTCATAAAGTTCCGCCTGCATCCGCTTCAGTAATTTCCAATCTTCTTCCGTAAGTTTCGCGAATGCCTCTTTGCGGAGCCTGACGGCCTCCGCAGTACCGGCAAAAAGCACGGCAATACCGGCACGGACCTCTTCGGGAAGCCATAGAAATTCTTTTTTCACGCGGCCTGCTTCGTTTTCAGAAATCTGTTTTCCATAAAGTTCGTAAAGCAAGGTCAGGTTTTCTTCCAATTGCCTGCCCGCAGCGTCCGAAAAATCCTTATCAGGAGAATGCTCGCCCCGCAAACCATGCTGTCGCAATGCCCTGTCAAGAACAAGTCTAATGGAATTGCCGCACCCGGCATAGCCTGCGTGTATTTCATGCGCGTATTTTTCCATTGAAAAAGGGTCGTTGAATGTTTTTTCTATATCAGGCAGGCGGTATTTTTCGCCCCCAAGCTCGCCGGCAACGCTGAATGTAAGGTTCTTCCGTATCGCGCCAGCTCTTTCCAAGGCCTCATCAATCATCTTGTTGTGCGCGTCAATAAGTTTGTCCGCAGTTCCGGCAAACGAAACAGCCGCCGTATCCGGCGCCTTTGATTTCGGAATGAACGGAAGCCCCGTATCAACGACTGCCAAACCATCGGCAATGCTCTTATCCAATTCCACAACCTGCAGGCCGCGGTATTTTCGCGGCGCGTAATAAGTGGACATATAGGCGTAATTGCCGCTGATTTCAACGCCGAATGAACGCGCGTAATCACTGCCTACGGGGCCCGTGGTATTTGAACGTCCGATTAATTTTATTTTTTCAGGGTCTGAAATATCAATTATTTCCAGGCCGCCGTAAAGGCAGGCGCCGAAAAGCAGATTTCCGCGGATTTCCGCGTCAACCCACATGTCGCGCAGTAATACGGAAGACACGCGCGAAGTTTCTCTGGGATTGAAAGGGTCTTTTACGTTCACGGCTATCAGGCCCGCGGAAGGATCTCCGAGAAACGCGTAGCCGTCCTTTGCGGATACGTCAAGGACAACGTGCTCGCTTTTGTATCTGGAAAGCAATTCCGGCGCCTCGGAATTTGAAATATCATATGTATGAAGGCCGTCAAGGCCGCAGGCGACATAAGCAAAATCACCGTTAATTGCTATGTCATAGGCCTTATCGCCGCATGGGCGCTGAGCAACCTGCACAGGGGCGTCAAGATTTTCGATGTCAAGCACCGCAAGACCGTTATCGCCGTCGGCAAGAAACGCATAATGGCCCTTTATTGCAAAGTCAATGGCATATCCCGCGGAATCAAATTTACTGCGCAAAACAAAATCCGCCGGCGCCGTAAGTTCAAAAACAGAAAAACCCGCGTCATGAGACGCGGCAAACAGGATATTGCCGCAGATTTCTATCTTCCAGACGAAGCCGTCCATGTTTTTCTGGGCAATCATCTTCGGCCTCACCGGATCGGATATGTCAAGGACTGTAATCCCGCCCAGGCCGCCGGCTATGTAGCAATAATTTCCCCTCACACAGCAATCCC
This sequence comes from Planctomycetota bacterium, assembly GCA_016220095.1. GTDB lineage: Bacteria > Planctomycetota > MHYJ01 > JACQXL01 > JACRIJ01 > JACRIJ01. Next base: position 34,567 of record JACRIJ010000019.1, read on the forward strand.
GCGGCTGGCACGGAGGGTCAATAAAACCGGTCATTTTCGCAAGGATAGGAATTTCGGGGACCGCAGGCGCTGTAACCGGAACGGAGCCGGCCGGCGCCGAAGGAACCTCCGGCAACTCCTGTTGAGCGCAGGACCATAACAACATAACCGTCACACAAATAATAAAAAGCTTCTTCATATAAAAATCCTAAAAATAAGTTATTTAGAGTCTAATTCCGCAACTTCCGCGTATTTTACCTGCCTGCGCGGCCTGTCCTCCGAAGTTATAGCGAAGGAGGAAGCCGCTTCGGTCGCCTACGCTCCAAAGCTTCAGCGACGGAGCGCAGAGGCAGGCGCAGAAGTTCACAAACCATAGTACTTTCGTCGCGTCACTTGGCGCTCTTGACGTCCTCTGCGGCTTATTGCGTTCGTCGTTCTAACGACTACGGTTTAACCGCAAAGGCCGCTAAGCACGCTAAAACGATTGCAAGGTAACGTCAGTCTTTGCGTTCTTTGCGGTCTCTGCGGTTTATTCCGTTCGTCGTACGGACCCCGGAGCTCAAACCCCGAATCCCGATTATTGTACATTTTTCCCGCAATTTGTCAAAAAACCGCGGAATTTCCCGGATAAACTGTTCCTTTTCTGTTTTTCAGATCCCCCATGCCAGGACGAATATGCCATAACAAATTGACAATCAACGCATTGCATGGTTATGCCTGCGAGACAACCTGTTAATGATTACTATATTATTGTTTTTTGACTGTTATGCGCACTATATCATCTTGCAAAACAAGCATCCTTGTAATACACTCAAACGGTTGAACTTCGTCATCCGTTTTATAGTCTGCAAAATAGGAAATTACAAAATGAAAGATACTCCTGAAAAAAAACTTATACCGGCCTTCGGAAAACGCCTGCGCCAGCTGAGAAAAGAACGCAAATTAAGCCAGGAACGGCTCGCGCTTATTGCCGACTGCAATCCTGCTTATATAGGCATGGTGGAACGCGGGGAAAAAGCGATTTCACTCCGTGTCATAGAAAAAATCTGCCGCGCCATGGAAATCCCGCCCGCAGAACTCTTCCAGTTGTCCCCGATCCAATCGGACAAGACTTCGCCTGAAAAAATAAAGGAACAATTCACGCTCCTCGTGGAACAAAAGGATTCCTATGTGCTTGACATGCTCTCCACAATGATGGACAGCCTGATTAATTATAAGAAAAAGAATAAATAACCGCGAATGGCACAATAAAACAGGGTATTAAAGGAACATGTCTGCATAACCGCAACTGATAACGATAGCCTCAGTCCTTCGGATCCCTGCCTTCATTACACTTTGATTTGCAAAAACATACGAATTTTATATTATAATAACCATGAAAAAAATTCTGCAATTTGTTTCGTATAACATCAAACAGTGAGAAAGCTAAGCTATTCCTTTCAAGTTCCCTTCCGAATGATTTTGCGTAGAAAATAAAGTAACCGGCCAGTGAACGACGACAAAACTTGCCTTGCCGCAGTCCTGCGACCGAGCAGTACGAGGAAGTCCTGAGCGGAGCGAAGGAAGCTTGCCGAAGGGTTAACAGGGACTTGACGAGACTTTTAAGAGACTGACGACGCCCGCTAAACAACGAATTAACAATAAAACGACGGAACCGTTACTCTGTAACGCCTTAATGCTTGTCATCTTATTGTAACATAGTCGTCGTGTCCCGTTTAAGGTCTCGTAGAATCCCTGTTTAAAAACGTCCGTAGTCCGTGTTTACCCATTCACTGACGGGTTACGAAATAAAACAATTTTAATTTGCAAAAACAGGCGAATTTTATATAATTCAAAAATGTTAAATCAGATTCGCTGATTAAGTCAGCGTCCCGATTTCATCGGGACTTAAGAATTTCTAATGCCCTTTCTGCGCTTATGCTTGAAAGTGCATAAGAAATTCTAAAGCCGGAGTGGTGGAATTGGCATACGCGTCGGTTTCAAAAACCGATGAGGTTCACCCTCATGGGGGTTCGAGTCCCCCCTCCGGCAGTAAAATTTGCATTACGGCAAATTTTACCGCACAAAAATACATTGGATTTCTCTTCAAAATGCCCAATGACAACAAGGAATTCATTCCGGGATTTTTAGTGCTCGGCAAAATCGGCGCCGGCGGCATGGCTACCGTATTCAAGGGCCAGGACTCCAAAAACAAACGCCTTGTCGCCATCAAAATGCTCCACCCCCAGCATACTAAAAACCATACCGAGCTCAACAGATTCGTAAGGGAATCCAAACTCCTTATGAAATTCCGCCATCCTAATATCGTGCAGGGGTACCAGTTCGGCACCCTGAAAGGCGTCTTCCCGTACCTTATAATGGAATACGTTGAAGGACAGTCCATACAACAGCTCCTTGACTCCATCGGCCCGTTCCCGGAAGACTTCGCGCTCAGCGTAATCACGCAGATTGCGAAAGCGCTTGATTACATGGAATCCCAGAACATCATCCACCGCGACATCAAACCCGATAACGTGCTCGTGCTTGAAGACGGCACCGTGAAACTCATTGACCTTGGATTCGCAAAGCCCATAGGATGCTCAATTGAAGACGTTACCGAAAATACCACCTGCGGCACGCCGCAATACATGTCCCCTGAACAGTCACAGGGCATGAAAGACCTTGACGTAAGAAGCGATATCTATTCGCTCGGCGCAACGCTGTTTCATATCGTCGTAGGCAAAGTGCCTTTCTCCGGTAATGACAGCCTTGAGGTAATGTCCCAGCAGGTCCTCGCTGGACTCAAATCATCCGACGTGAAATCACGCCGCATTTCAAAACAAATGCACTATTTCATAGAAAAAATGATGGCTAAGGAAAAAGACCTGCGCTACCAATCCCCGGCCGAAGCTATTGAGGAAATAGAATCCATCATTGACGCGCAGAAACAAATGGAATTTCACCCTGAAGATTATGAAAATTAGCCATTTATTTTTCCTTGACAACGCCCGCTTATAATACTAAGATTCCTGCTATGACAACGCAGATTTCAGCTAAATCAAACGCCCCGGGAATATTCCGCTCCACCGTCATTTCCAACAGGAAATTGAACCCGAATTGCTTCCTTATGCGCTTAATGCTTGAGGAAACCAAAACCGCATCACTGCCGGCCGCTTCAGCCGGACAATTTGTCATGTTGCGGCTGTCGAATTCGGTCTTTCCTTTCCTGCCAAGGCCTTTCGGCATCATGCAGGTGCACAAATCAAAACCTTTCGGCGCATGCATCTACGACATACTATATCAAATCGCGGGCACGGGCACGCGCTTTATGTCAACACTGAAGCCCGGTTATGTTATGCAGGCGTTCGGCCCTCTCGGAAACGGCTTTACAATCAATACCGGCGTCAATACCCATGTCATTATCGCCGGCGGAATCGGCATTGCCGGCGTGTTCATGCTCGTTAGGGAACTCTCCAAAAAACAGGATGCCAATAATACAATCCATCTCTTCTACGGCGCTAAAACCGCCCGCGACGCCGTGCTCCTGAAAGAATTAAAAAAATTCAAAATCAATACTCTCCTCTCAACAGATGACGGCTCCGCCGGACAAAAAGGATTCGTCACCGATATCTACCGGAATTTTTCCGCGAAAATCAAGGGCAAAAGAACCGTCCAGGTGTATGCCTGCGGCCCTGACGTGATGCTCAATGAGGTTATGAATGTCGCTAAAAATTATTCGCACCTCTGCCAGATATCCCTTGACCGAAGAATGGCCTGCGGCATCGGCGTGTGCCGCGGATGCGTCTGCAAGACAAAATCTCCGGATAAGAGCCCGGAATTCATGTATTCAACCGTATGCAAAGACGGCCCCGTATTTGACATGAATTCCCTGACCAATACGAAAAATGAAGTATGAAAAATGAATAATGAAGGACGGTTGGGATTTAATGACTGGATGATCTGGTGATTTAATGATTGATGTACGAGTACGTAATCGTAAAATCATCAAGTCATCCAGTCACGAAATCATTAAATCAGCAGGACTCCAGACTCTCAGACTCTTTATGGAATTACCCCCTGTCAATCAAAACACGCAATTTGTAAACATTCCTGCAAATCAGGATATCGCGGCTTTGTTGTCTAAACTCCAGCCGGGTGCAACCATTGAAGCCCAGGTCAAGGCTATCATATCGGACGGATTGTTCCTCATTTCTTTTATGGATTCGTTCGTAGAAGTGGAATCAGACCAGCCGCTTAACCCCGGCCAACTCCTGCAACTCAAGGTAAAATCCCAATCCCCGGTGCTGACGCTGGAAATCGCCGGCAAATCACCCGCGCCCGCGGCGCAAAAGGAAATTCCGCAGGCGCCCGCCCAAATTCCCGCGGACCCGAAAGAAATCCTCGCCCGGCTTTCCCAGCCGGCGTCCAAAGAAAATCTTAAGGCCGCCGAAGTCATCTTGAAATACAACCTGCCGGTTAATAAAGAAACCTTTGATTTCATCGTGAAAAATCTCGTAACCGGCGCAAACGGCGATTCCGAAACGAAACTTGATTCGGCCGCTCTCATGCTTTCCAAAGGCCTGCCGCATTCCATCCGGCTTCTTGACGCCCTTGTAAAAACCGTTGCTAATCCGATGTCCGTCGCTCAAACCATTACCGGCCTTAAAACAATCCTTGAACAGCTCGCACCCAACAACCCCGCTCTACAGCCGCTCCTAGATGAAATTAATTCGTCCGGCGGGCTCTACCGATTGACCCAGACGCCAGACACAGAAGCTCTTAAACAAGCCGTGCTTAAATCCGGCCAGCCTCAATTCGCAGGCTTGATCGCCGGTTTTGAGTCCGCTATAGCAAATGCCCTGCAGGCCGATTCGCTCCTGAAAATGTTAGACGAACTCCTGCAGAAAATAGATTCCACTGCCCCCGCTAAAACCCCAATCTCCGCCAATCTCAACCAGCTTATAGAAATCATAACCAAATCGCCCAACACCCCGCAAATAACCCGGCAATTGACCGACGCCATCGGAAATATGGACGTCAAAACTCTGGCCCAATTCAAATTGCTTCTTTCGGACCTTGAACAAAATACCATCGCCAAAATGCCGGAACTTGCGGACCTTAACAAAATCGCGCCGCTTATACGCGATTTGTCCGATACCTTAATGGCATTAAAATCCCTGAACCTGACTTCACAATCGTTCGCTGATAATACCTTTTATGTCCAAATCCCGACCATGGTGGACGGCAACAACACCACATTGCTCCTGAAAATCCACCAGCGGCAGAAAGGCCAAGGCAAATACGCCGGCATGCAGTATACGGGAATAACCATAAACGTGGAACTTTCCAGGACCGGCATGGTAACGGCCTTCATTGAACTCTTCGCGCCAAAAAACAGTAAAGAAAAGAAAAAAGCGAACATATTGTTTAAGGTGCCGAACAGGGAAACTAAAAAGGCGTTTGAAAACGATGCGTTCGTATTGATTAACGAATTGGATGCCGTAGGTTATAATGCGAGCGTTAACGTAATCATCCGGGGGCCGTCTGAAAAACCCATAGATTTGTCCGAATACTTCCAGGCTAACGGAAGGATTGATATAACAATTTGAATGATTTCGCCACGAAAGCACGAAGACACGAAGAACGGTATTTTGGTAACGACTTGCCACGACCGAAGGGAGTCCCGATCAGAGTATCGGGATGGCATGTCTCCATGTAAAACCATTGGGTGAATAAATATATATGCTATTCTTTTTCTCACATTTTACTAAACCATTACGGCAAAAACCGTTGTAATAGGAGATGCTATGTCCGACAGACAATTAGCAGTCGCATTGAGATACCTGCATAAAATGGACCCCGCCCCGCGCGTCGCCGCAAAGGGCTGGGGATACGTCGCAGAAAAAATAGTTGCGATAGCTAAACAGCAAAACGTGCCCGTACATCACGACAGGGACCTCGCGGAAGTGCTTATAAAACTTGATATCGGCGAAAGCATTCCGGAAGAATTGTATAAGGTTGTCGCCGAAATCCTGGCATACATCTATAAGACCAATAAAGGAATGCGGAATGAGGGGTGAGAAAACGTGTAGTTAGTGTGAGTACTTTGTACTTTGACGTACCTGCGTAGTCGCGCCTAAGTACAAACTGCAAAGTAATAAAGTAGCATAGCCACAACCAAAAACGAGCCACGAAGACGCTCCCTGCGCAGGATCCCTTACATAGATATTATACTAAGGAAAAGGGCGAAGTCACGAAAATTCACAGGAAAACGCCTTACACCCGACATCGTATCCTGCCGCAGCATTGCGACCGAGCAAAGCGAGGAAGTCCTGCGACCGAGCGGAGCGAGGAAGTCCTGAGCGGAGCGAAGGAAGCGGAGCGAAGAAAACGAAGCGAAGTGTATATCCTGTAGAATCGTCGTGACGTACTGGAACAGGACACACAGGATAACGGCGACGTATCCTGTTAATCCTGTCGCAATCCCGAGTAAAACGAGGGGTCTATCCAATGTGAATAACGGCGTTTACGGACGATTATTCACATGAATAGACAATCCGCTTAATTTGTTTAATCCGTTGTTACGGGTCGTCGTCAGTCTCTTAAAAGTCTCGTCAAGTCCCTGTAAAATCATGGGGCACATTATTTCGTAAAATCATACCCGCATGGCGTATAAGGATTTATAAGATCCCTGTCTTTAAGGTCCCTTGGCTCTATCGGGAATTTCCTGCAGACCTTAGACCTCTTGTCATAAATCTTGCAACAGGCAAGGCCATTTTCAAAAAAAAGCGCCGGGCAGTCAAACATCAGCCTGCAACATGCGCCGCACCTCTTGCACTCGCCTATGCGACCCTTAAGCTTTTTCCGGACGTGCCAGGGTATAGCGTAAACCTTGTAAATACGCCTCATCTTGCCTAAGCCGTTAACCAGCTTTTCTTTTATTTTCGTTCCTTTTTTTGTCATAACGCCCTCGCAATGGACACATCGTAAAATTATCTTCCCGTACACTGGCGTATTGTACCATTTATTTCTTTTTGTTCAATAGTTTTTGTAAAAACTCAGTAAAGGATGGTTTTCAAGTTCCCCCGTGGTATTTTGTAGGGACAGAATAACGACCAGAGGAAGTCCCGCCCCGAAGTGGCTGGATATTCTGTCCCTATCGTACCCATTGGGGATTGCTATAAGCATTATTTTTTCTTCCCGCTTTTACTTGCCGGTTAAGGTTTCTGGCTTTATTTGTTCATTGAATTTTTAACGTTCTGTGTGCCAGATGCATCATAGACGTACTGTTTTTCTACTTCAGATTTAAGCCGCTCCAGAAATTCCGACGGAAAATATTTCTTATTGCCTTCCCTTTGCGCCCAGTCGCTCCAGGCGTCCCCTGTAATTTCGTATGCCTTCATAAAGCTCTTTATCGCCTCGTCTTCTTTGCCCAGTTTCTTCTGAACAGTGCATAACACAAACCATATTAATGCGTATTCATTATTCTTTTTAACGGATTCAATCAAATCATTTTCTGCTTCTTCGTTTTTCTCAATATTCCTTTCCACAGTGCCTTTAAACCCATATAACTCAGACAGGAGAAATGCATCATCTATTTTTAGTTCTATTAGAATCTTTTCTGCTTCATTTAATGAATCTGCCGCTCCATTTTCATTGCCTGACTGGTGTAAAGAAATCGCCTTATTGTACAAGTCAAGAAATTCATTTAAACGTTGTATTTCCTTACTTTCACTATGCGCTAAATTTACAATATCATATCCGTTAAGGTATTCGAGCATATATTTTCTCGGACAGGTTTTTTCGTCACCTGTATTCATATTTTTTATTTTAACTGTATCATGTTTTAATTCATCAGAACCAATAGTAATTACATATTTATAATTCAGTTTGTTTGCGATTTTCATTTGGGCCTTTAAACTTCTGTTTTCGAAATCCATATCTGCCGGTCTGCCATCTCTGCGCAGTTGGGTCGTAATCTTAAATACGGCATCCCGCAATATGGTATCCTGTTCCTGATTTCGCTTCTGCTCTTGCTCAGTAACAGATGCAATGAATATCGGTATTTTTTTAGGAAGTTTTTTGAAAGACAATTGTGTTTTAGTGTCTTTCAAGGCCAATATGATACGTTCAATCCCCGCCGCAAATCCTACGGCGCCTGATTTCGGACCGCCTAATTCCTCAATCAGATTATCATACCTGCCGCCGCCTAATATGGCGTCCTGTGAACCTAACGCAGATGAATATGTAAATTCAAATGTCGTTTTTGTATAATAATCAAACCCTCTCACCAAAAGAGGATTGGGTATAGATTTCGCTTTTGGAGCTTTTGTTGTCTGCCCGGCATAAAACGTATTTACCCTGTCTTCTAATTCCGTTGCTTTCAATATGCTGAAAACTTTCCCAAAATGATCCCTGCACTCATCGCACAAAATGCCTTTCTGCTGTATCGGCGGAAGACCGGCCGCGATTGCCCTGCATTTTTCGGATTTACAATCCATAATGCGAAAGACGTTCCTCTCGTAACGCGCCTGGCAATTCTGGCACAACTCGCCTATGCGCGGTGCAAGAGCATTTTGCAGCGCCTCGCGGTACTTCGCCCTGCATGCCGGACATCCTATGGAATTGATGGAAATCTTATATTCCTTCAAGCCAAGCTCGTTAAGGAAATCCGAGGCAAGCAATATTGTTTCCGCGTCAAGATACGGGCTGTATGAACCGAGGGCTTCTATGTCAAATTGGTGGAACTGCCTGTACCTGCCCTTCTGCGGACGCTCGCGCCTGAACAACGGGCCGAACGCGTAGAATTTCTGAAACGCCTTTTGCTTATGCATGCTGTGCTGGAGGTACGCGCGTACTATGCCGGCCGTAAATTCGGGGCGCAATGAAATTGGCGTAGAATCCGTATTGGACGTAAACGTGTACATCTCTTTTTCCACTATGTCCGTAACCTCGCCAACCGAACGGGTGAACAGCGATGTAAATTCAAACAACGGCGTGCGTATCTCGGAATACCTGTAAAGCGCGCAAATCCTGTGCATCGCGGATTCAACTTTCTTCCAGAGCGGCACGTCCTCCGGTAATATATCCTGCATTCCTAACGGCGATTGTATTTCCAAAACTGTTTCTCCTTAACCATTGAGATTTTCTGCCACGAAGACACGAAAAACAACATCCGTTTCCCGCGGCCCGTTTCCCGATTCCCGTTTAAACGAAAAAATAATGGGGAGGGGGATTACTTTTAAACTTCTGTGCTTTTTGCATAGAAATTGCGTAAATAGACACTAAATCAGCAAAGCTGATTTAGATAATATACCAATAATCTTTTCACAGGTCAAGTTTAAATCCTCGTTTTCTTCCACGGAAACCCATTTTATTTCCTGAAATCTCTTAAACCATGTCAGCTGATGTTTGGCGAAATTGCGCGTTTTCTGCTTAACCAGCTCAACAGCCTCCTCAAGGCCTGTCCTGTTGTCCAGATATTCAATGACCTCTTTATATCCGAGCGCCTGCGAGGCGGCCTTGCCTAGCCTGCCGTATTTTTTCAACAATCCTTTCGTCTCATCCACGAGCCCGTGTTTAAACATCCAATCCACGCGGTTGTTTATCCTCTCATAGATGCATGCGCGTTCCCTCTGGATGCCTATTATGACATAATCGCTTTCCGACGGCTTCCTGCCGAATTGCGTCTGATACTGCGAAATAGGCGTACGCGTTATTTCGTAAACCTCCAATGCCCGAATAATCCTTCGCTTATCGTTGGGATGCAGGCGCAGGGCCGCAACCGGGTCCACTGCCTTCAAACGGTTATGCAGGTGCATAGTGCCGTATTTTGCCGCCTGCGCCTCAAATTCCAACCGCAATTCCGCGTTTGCCGGAGGTCCGGAAAAAAGGCCTTCCACGAGGGCCTTCAGATAAAGAGCCGTTCCGCCTTCAAATACTGGAACCCCTCCCCTTTTTGTAATATCCGCGAACGCGCTGTCGGCATCCGACACAAATCTGCCCGCGCTGTATTCCTCCGACGGGTCAACTATGTCTATAATATGATGTCGTATTTTTTTCAGGATTGTTTCGGAAGGTTTGGCGGTGCCTATATCCATTCCCCTGTAAATCTTCATTGAATCAACGGAAATGATCTCCGCGTTTCCGAGCTTTTCGCAGGCTTTTATTGCGATATCGCTTTTACCGGACGCGGTCATGCCGGTTATGAATATCTTTTTCATGGCTTCTCTGCCGGCTTCCGGCATTCCGGCTTTTGACCGGCCTTTTCCCTTTTCCTGAAGGAAATCCACAATAAAACTATTACGAGCAGGGCCGTAAATCCCGCCAACAGCAGGTCATGTTTGGCTTTTGCGATATAGGCGAAAGCGCCGTCAATATGGGTGGAAAACGCAAATCCTATGAAAACGGAAAGCGGCACGCTCAAAAGCGCCCCGAGGAAATCCAGAAACAAGAATTTCCATACGCTTTTTTTCATCGAGCCCGTAAAGAAATAGACCGCCATTCTCAGGCCGGCAAAAAACCTTGCGTAAAAGACCATCCGCCAGCCGTATTTATGAAAATTAACATCCGCCTTATGTAGTTTGTTTTCAGAAATAAGCAATCTGACAAGCTTTGATTTCAGGAGTTGCATGCCCCACAAACGGCCGGCAAGGTACGTCATCGTGTCTCCGGCAAGTATTCCCACAATGCATGCCGCTGTGGCCAGCCAGACGTTCGCGCTGTGAATTCCGAATAATTGCGGATCGCTTATGTAGCCGCTCGTTATAAGCGTGATTTCTTCGGGTATTGGAAGCCCTATGCCGCATAAAAACAAAATCATGAATATGGCAATGTATTTGTATTCCTGGATAAAACCCGATGCTTTCTGCGCCATAGTGCCGCCGGAATGATTCATGGCGGCTATGGCAACGGCGCAAAACGCCGCTATCGCAAATATAAGGCATATTTTTTTTGTCTTGCTCATTGTTAAAATTCCATGGAGAATTTCAGAAACCACAGGTTCATCTTGTCGCTTTTCACGTCAAATGAGTCCGTGGCCGCAAAAAACTCCGCGTCCCATACCGCGCCAAATCCGGTTGAAATAATAAAAGACGGCCTGTATCTCCACATGAAAACCAGGTCAACCTCGTTTCCGAGAGAATTGCCAAATTCCCAATCCGGCGCGCCGTCCGCAAGGCCGGCCCTTTCAGGCACTGCCGCGAGCCGGAATGAACCGTACAATAAGGCAAGCTTGAAATCGTCCCTGAGTTTATTTTTCAACCGGCCCGATATGCCGAATTCAAGCTTCAACGCGTCATAATTGCTGTCAATGTCCAGGCCAAAAAGGTTGTCTTCCATTATCATCGTCGTATTGACTCCCTCATAGGAAACAAAATCGCGGTTGGTCATGTCAGCGCCGCTGAGATCGCCGTTGTCTCCGCTCAATGTCCAGTAAGAGGCGTCAAGATAAAAATTCAGGAACTTGCTGAACTTAAACCTGCTCCCGAAATAATACGCGTAAGCATCCTGTTCAATGCCTTCGCCGGCGAGCTCGCCGTATTTGCCCCCTTGAAGGTATCCTTCGGAGTAAAACTCCAGGTCATTCCAGAAATAATCAATTCCGCCGCCTAAAGTATATATCCTCGCGTCTTCCCCGGAAATCACGGCAAAAACCGCGTTCGCCAGGTTTTCCGGCTCTGCGTTGCGGCCGAAATGATAGTCAAAATTTATTCCGTAAATCTTTTCGTCCGCGCGGTCACCGATCGTCTCCATTACGTTGAAAGAAAACAAATCTATGTATGCTGTCGGCGACGGCGAAAAAGTCAATTTAAAACCGCCGGCATCTCCCAAAAACGTGTCCCTGTATATACCGGCACCGGCGGAACCGTCCAGCGGCCTGCCCTGATAGGCACTGCCCTTGAAGGATTCCGTAACCGGAGAAAGAAATGCCGATTCCGCATCCGACAGGTTGATGAAAAATGCCTGCGAATTCCTCAACGGAAGCCGCAAATCCTGAATGCCTGCCTTGAAAAAAACCGTCTTCTCCGCGAAAGGCGTATTCTCCGCGGGATACCTCACCTCAATATACGCCTCCCTGAAAATCAGCTCCATCGGCCTGCCTATTACAGACCTGTTTGCATCAAGTCCCCATTCCGCCGGATCCGAAAATTCCGAATTCAACGGGTCTGTGCCTAATGAAATAAACGCCTTTGTCTTTAGCGGATCAAGCCGGTCATTGAATTCCAAATCAACCCTGATGTCTTCCACTATGGCGGCATCGCTTTTCTGAGAAACGTTGCGCGAAAGCACGCGCCCAAGCTGGTCACTGCGTAGGTAAAAAATCGTATCCGAATTGTAATGCAGGTAATCCGGCCCGGCATACAGAATGCCCTGCAATATTGCCGCAACCATCGCCAAACTTAAACATGCCAATCTGATTATTGCCATATCTACCTGGATAAAATCAATTCCACCGCGCCTATATTGCCGCTGACTTTCTCGTAAACCGTTATGATGTCGCTTATCTTATCCGAATTCAAGTCCGCGACCAGCATGCGCACGGATGGGAAATCGCCCGCGAAATTCAGTTTCTCCGAAATATCGGGTTTTGTTGAAAAAATCTTCTTCGTACTGCCGAAATACGCGTCAAAAGAATCCTTTTTCGTCTTGACAAGAAGGTCCTTCAGACCGTCATTGTTGTAATCGCCTTCAAGGGAAATAACGTAGTAGCTCTGAATATCAATCTCCTTGTCCGGCAAAAGCACTATGGAAATAGGCACCGTTACGCCGAGCGTGTAACCTGGGGTTTCGCTGTATTGCCCGCCACTGCCGGCCTGGTACACAAGCAGTTCGGCGCTGATGGTCTTGGAATTGAGCGCTTCAAGGCCTGAAAATATCCCAAGCTTATCCATGTGCATCAGCATGATTTCGCTGACGTTGTTGTTATTGATGTCGCACACCCACTGATTCACAATCCAGCCGTCCAATTTGAATAGCCGCGCGGGATTGTCATAAGACACGGGCGTAGAATTTCCCATGAATACCCCAGTCCGGCCCTTGCTGGGATAAGTGGAGACTATATCAGCAAATTTATCGCCGTTGATGTCGCCGATGAATGACGGAAGCTCGTAATAAAAAACCTTTTTTCTGGCTGATTTTTTCTTCTTGTACACAACGGAATTTATTATAAAATCCGGCTTTTGCGGAAATCTGCCGCCCGCATCCTGTATGAATACCGCGGTGCTGTTTTCCTTCATCACGAAAAAATCATTCCTGCCGTCGGCATTAAAATCTGAAACCGTAAATACCGGGAAAATGGTCGCAAAGGAAATTTCATTCACGTCATCAGTGAAAACATCCGCAAACATTTCAAGGCTTATCCGTATTTCCTGGAGCAATGCAAACCTGCCATCCTGTCCCTGCCGGAAAATAGCGTAACCGTTGCCGGTAAAAATGACAAGGTCTGACGGTTTGCCGGCGTTCAGAACGCAGGAAAACTCCAGGTAAACCGGTGAAGAAGACGCGCCTTCAAATACGGAAGGAAACCCGATAAGAGAACTTGCGGAACCGAAGGAATCGTCTTTCAGCAGGCAAGATGCTATCCCGTCCGGGGTCATCATGAGCAGGTCTTTCGTGGAATCGGAATTAACATCCGCAAAGCAATACAGAAAGGCATCCTGGGGCATATCAACGCTTACAGGCAGGGATTGGAGCTGTTGAGCGGACGGGGCATTAAAAAAAACTGAGAGTTTATTCCGGTTTTGAAGGATGATATCGCCGGACCCGTCGTTTTTAAGATCAACGGTCAGCACGTCGTCAATGGGCGCCTGAAATACGGCCCCGGTGTGCGCGAATTTCTGCCGGCCGGCCTGTCCGAAAACAACCCCGGCAAAAGCTATGCTGAAAAGGATTGCAAAAGAGAGTTTTATGGCGAATTTTTGGATTTTAGGTTTCATGTACATTATGCGTGCAAGTATATCATAATTTACATGAAAGTCAAGAAATGTAACGGATTAAACGGATTGTTAAAGGATGACGATTTTACATTCATTCGTTTCATCGTACATCCATAGTCGTCCCTCGGTGCTCGGTGCCCGCTACTCGCTACCGGTTAGTTCTTTATATATTGCTTTAACGAGCGGCTTGAGGTTTTCGCCGGTGGCGGCGGAAACTGCGTGTATCGGGCCTTTATATTTCTTTTTGAATTCTTTGAGGTTTTTTTCCGCCTCCTTGCCTATATCCATTTTATTCAATACTACGAGCTCAGGTTTTTTCGCGAGGTCTTCGCTGTACAATTCAAGTTCCTTGCGTATGGTTTTATATGCCTCATAAGGCGAAGGCGAACCTTCTGACGGGAAAATATCTATCAGATGCAGGATGAGCCGGGTTCTTTCTATATGACGCAGGAATTTATCCCCAAGGCCGGTGCCTTTATGCGCGCCTTCTATAAGCCCGGGCAGGTCTGCCATTACAAAGGTATTGTGCTTTGTAACGGACACTATGCCCAGATACGGATATAATGTCGTAAAAGGATAGTCGGCTATCTTCGGCCGGGCCGCCGAGAGATGCGAAAGCAATGTGGATTTGCCCGCGTTAGGCAGTCCGACTATGCCGACATCGGCGATGAGTTTGAGTTCCAATTTCAACCAGCGCTCTTCGCCCTTAATGCCGGAATCCGCCCTGCGCGGCGTGCGGTCCGTTGGCGTGGCAAATGATTTATTGCCCCTGCCGCCTTTGCCGCCGAGAACAATCGCAATCTGGTCTGAAGGTTCTTTAAGGTCTTTCAGTATATGCCCTTTTTCACGGTCTTTGATGACCGTGCCTACGGGAACCGGAATGATAAGGTCTTTGCCGTATTTGCCGTAACAATTTTTAATGCCGCCGTTTTCGCCGTTTTCGGCATAATAATGAATAGCATGCGTAAGGTGATACAACGAATTCATATGCGGATTTGCCGCAAATATAACGTCGCCGCCCTTGCCGCCGTCGCCGCCTGCAGGGCCGCCGCAGGGGACGAATTTCTCGCGCCTGAACGCTATGGCGCCATTGCCGCCGTTGCCGGCCTTAACGTAAATTTCTACTTCATCTTTAAACATATTAGCACTGAATGAAAAGGAGTGAGTCCTCGCGAAAGGAAAGGTATTGATTTTCTGATAAAACTGTAAGTAGCATAGCCGAAACCAAAACGACGACGATTATTTGCCACGAAGATTTATAGGATGTTTACTAAATATTAGAACTTTATAATGGTAGCCGCGGGCTTTAGCCCGCGTTCGGGTATTAGTATTCCAGCGCAACCTGAAGGTTGCGGCTACCTTCAATTACACTAAATGTTCCAATATTTATCATCTTGGTATATGTGAAGAACACTGAACGCCAGTCATTGTGTACAAACATGCGTTCTTCGTGCCTTAATGCCTTCGTGGCTAATAATCCGTCAAATCTGATGAATTGCGCCAGCAAAAACTATGACAATGCTATCTTGGTAATTTTAACTGTCATGAATTTCTGTCTATGGCCTGTACGGCGCTGGTAGTTCTTTTTTGATTTGAACTTCTGGATACGGAGCTTTTTAGCCTTACCTTCGCCTTCTACGACACCGAGCACTTTAACGTCACTAAGCAAAGGCCTGCCGATCCTGACATCCTGGCCGTCGGCAAAAAGCAGGACTTCCTTGAATTCCAGCTCTTTACCCTTTTCCATGCCCCTGATATCTACCTGGATAGAGTCTCCTTCGGAGACCTTGAATTGCTTGCCTGAGTCTTTGATAACCGTATACATAACTGAAAAACCTCCATATCCTGCGCTAAAACGCGTTTTACGGCGTTTTTGCAGGTAAAAAAGTAAAATTAGACTGGTGTTATTATAGAAAAAGATAGAAATAATGCAACAAAAATCAGTTTTTCAACGGATTTAGCCACAGCCCTTCGCTTTGCTCAGGGTAAAAGCACACAGAGACCGCAGAGGGTGACGACTCTTACGATTTTATGCCACAAAGACTGTCCACCGGACACTGACCACTATTAAACAACGCCTGAACGGCTTTGAACAGGGACTTGACAAGACTTTTACGAGACTTGAGACTGACGAAACGACGGACTCCAGACTCCTGACTTAGGACTCCGGACTTCGTACCGTCCTTCATTCTTCATTTTTCATACTTCCTTCTTCATAAATAAAACGGGGAACGATTCTGAAAACCGTTCCCCGTATTGTTTTTAGATTGTTTATGATTTACGCTTCCTGCCTGGCCGGTTTCATGAATAACAAATCATAAACCATTACTATCACGCCAACAAGGAAAACCAATCCGAACGCAAACGCTATCGCCATCCAGAGTTTCATGTGGCCCTGCGCTGTCATATAGCCCAGGCCCATCACTCTTTCAACATAGCTCTGTATAACGCCCGCTACCCCGAACGCCAGGGTTATTCCTAACATTGAAAGCGACATCGTCCAGAAACATATCCTGCCTAACTTTTCATCGTACCTCACAATTCCCTTTAATTGCGGGAACGCGAAATAAAATATTGTCAGATTAAGGAGCGCGTACGCGCCAAAAAACGCCAGATGCCCGTGCGAAACCGTTACCTGCGACCCGTGCGTGTAATAGTTTATCTGGGGCAGTGTATGCACTATCCCAAGCACGCCAGCACCTGCTAAATGCAATACAGCACAGCCTACGACGTACACGAATGTCAAATGATTCTTGATCTCAAGCTTGCGATGCCTGACATGGTTCCAGGTGTCCAATACCATAAGCACTATCGGAACCGGTTCCAAAGCGCTGAAAATTCCGCCGATCCATAACCAATAGCGCGGCGCGGCAAGCCAGTAATAGTGATGTCCCGTCCCGGCAATGCCGGTAAACAGGAACAAACCTATTTCCACGTACAGCCATTTTTCAACGACTTTTCTTTCAACACCTGTAAGTTTAAGCAATACGAATGCCATGATCGCGCTGGTAATCAATTCCCACGCGCCTTCCACCCACAGATGTATCACCCACCACCAGTAATACCAGTCTATACTTGTGTTTTTGTAAAACGGTATCCCGAAAAGATACATCACTGCGAGGAATACCAGGCCGCCGAGCAATGTGCCCTGTATAACAGTCCATTTGCGCGCCGTAATCATCGTCATCCCTATATTAAAAAGGAACATTAGCGCGCCCACGACTACGAACAGGTCAAGCAATGTCGGTATCTCCAGGAGCGGCCTGCCCTGGGTCCAGCCAAAAAGGAACCCCACGAGCGCGGCAACGCCGGTGCCTACCAGCAATATCAATTGTATGTACGCGAGTTTAGTAGAGTATATCTCCCGTTCGGTCTCTTCAGGAACTATAAAATACGCGCCTCCCATGAAGCCTAAAAGCATCCACAACACCAGAAGGTTGGTGTGAAACGCCCGGGCAGTGGAAAACGGAAACGCGTCCACAACGCCCTGCGGTACGGTAAAGAAATAATTAAACGCCAGGTACAAACCAACTATCACCTGGAGCACGAACAGCAAGAGAGCAACCGTGAAATACGCCCTTGCTATGCCTTGACTCTTATATTTCATCACAAACCTCCTTTCTTTCAGTTTTTGGATTTAAGAAAATTGACTATGGTTTCAAGTTCCGCGTCAGACAGGCCGTCCTGAGGCGGCATTGACGCGTCCTTGTTCACCGACTGCGGATTATGAATAAGTTTTTTCAGGGTCTCCGCATCGTATTTTTCACCCGCCTTTTCAAGCGGAACATCTTCGTCGCCAACGCCCTTGTAATTATGGCAGGACAGGCAACCTTTGTCCTGCAGAAGCGCCATGCCGAGGTTCACGCCCGCGCCGGCAGTGAGTTTGAGCGCCGAATTCGCGATTCTTTTGTCGCTGTCCTGCGGAGGCCAGTCGCCGTTGTTGATCTCGCTTACCCATTTAAGAAACGCGATGAGCGAATTGATTTCCGCGTCCGAAAGATTTTGCTTGGGCATCTTGCGCCATGATTTGGCAAAGGCTTTTTCGGGTTCTTTCACGATAAACCTGATGCCGTCCTCGCCGCGCCTCTTATACACCTTGGTCATGTCCGGCGCGTAGTAACCGCCGAAACCAAGCAGGGTATGGCAATCGTTGCAATTATACTTCTCCCAGACCTTCTTGCCGGCCACCACGTCGTCGGTAAGTTTATCCGCATTGGTCAGTGCGTCCACCTGCCGGTGCATATCCACAGTGAGGAAAATGAACAGCAGGGCCGAAGACGCCGTTCCAAGGATAAAAATCCAGAACGCTGTCCTGTTACTCATAAAACTATTCTCCTAAAAATTTTTTGCCTTTATTCTTCACCTTTCGTTTCATCCATCGTCCCTCGCTACTAACTACTGCGTACGTCCTTCATTCTCCATTTTTCATTTTTCATTTTTGATTTCAGAAATCGCCTTCGTAAGCAATTCTATGCCCTTTTGGGATTCCTCCACGGAACGCGTAAGCGATTCCCGCGCTTCTTCGGGATTATGGAACCCGTCGCTGTTCTCCGCGGTCCACCATTCCCAAAGGATATGCGCCTTCTGGTGCTGTTCCTGGGCGTCTTTTATTGCCTGCTCGTTTACGCCGAGTTTTTTTGCCTCAACGATCTTATCAATAAGGCTCCCCAGCCAGAACTCCGCCTTTCTCATTTTGCCTCTGATGTGCGCTTTGACTGAGTCTATCGTGTAAATTGCCTCTTCTTCCGTCAAATCCTTATGGCATTTCAAGCAGGTTTCTTTTATATAATTCCGGGGGCTGGTCTGCCAATGGGAAGTAAAAACCGTGCCGTCCAGGGCGGTCATCTTCGGCATATGGCAATCGTTACAGCTTACGCCGGCCTTATCGTGTTTAGAATTCCAGAACACTTCGGTCTCGGGGTGCTGGGCCTTGAATAGCAGGCCGCCGGTCAGGGTGTGTTTGAAATCGCGGAATCCAAGGCTGTTGTAGTGGTCATAAATCTGGAAAACGTCCTTAAACGGAAAATGATTTGTCCTGATATCGGCAAAACCGATTTTTTCACCGGTCTTGGAATCATAACCCGGATTGCAGTTGTATTCAACGTGGCATTGGCCGCACTGAAGTTTAGCGTCGTATTTTTCAAGCACCGCGATTTTCCTGAAATCCCTGAAGTCAATTACATTAATATTGGTATGTTTCGGGTCTTTATGCCAAAGCGTATCGGCCTCGGGCCTTGTAAGCGCCTGTATAAGCCCGTCGCGAACAATCCTGGGTTTTGCGGCATGCGGATCGTGGCATTGAATGCAACCGACCACGTTTTGCAGAGATTTGGCAACGTCCACGACATTGGAAGACCTGTCCCATTTTGCAGAGGCGTCTTTATCTCCCATGTATTTCCAATTAAGTATATTGTCGGATGATTTGCACTGAAGGCAGGTGGGATTAGCCGCGGCCGCGCTTTCAGGCAGGAAAGCCTTATGTTCGTTATTGCCGGGATACATATCCTGTATCAAATCCCATGTTTTGACCGGCGTATCCGCGGTTGTGTACAGCCAGCCGTCTTTGGATTGGAACCTGCCACCGTATGAACGGTCAACCATAAGGTGGTCAACGAGCATATAAGCATGGCTCCTCGGAGCATTATGCTCCTTGGTAAAACCGTGGCCCATCATAAGTTTGTCCCATGCGGGGTTAGGGGAACGTTCGGTCAAAAGTGACTTTTCCACGCGCGCCGGTTTTTTCAGGTTGACCTTGAAAAAAGAAGCGAACTGATTCAAATGGCATCTGCCGCAGTTAGCCGGGTCAACATCGGTTATCGGCTTTACGTCCGGCGAATTTATATGCTCATCGGTATTACTGTGGCAATCCAGACAATTCAGGTTATCCTTATGTTTTCCGGAACTCCAGAGGTCATTCACCTCAGGATGGCATTCAAAGCACGTTTTTGCGTTAAATGCGGCGGATTTCGGCGCCGGTGCATTGATTGTAGAACTGCTCTGCGCGCACCCGTACAATCCGTAGAGCAGGCCGGTGCACAACACCAGCGCCATTAACGCGTAAAATCTTTTCATAAAAACATCCTCCTATAAATGATATTTATTCAAACGTTATATAACGTATATAAAACTGCGACGGTTTTTGCCACGTAGGCACGAGGCCCCGAAGACTTATGGAAAAATATTGAGTACTTATCGTTTCGCGTTCTTCGTGTCTTCGTGACCTCGTGGCAAAAATACTCTGAACGTTGCGGGCTTAGAGACTGACGGTATTTGGCTTCGGCCGCTTAACTATTGAATTCGGGCAATTCATTTTCAATTCCCGCACGCCGAAATAGGAATTTGAAAGGGCGCAATAATACTGTTTCCGCGGGTCTGACCTGCCGTTTGCATGGAAATTATCGCATAAGACGCACATGCCCTTAACCCTGATAATCCCCTGTTTCTGCATGGATTCTATGAGGCGCATAAGGAAAAGCATGACGTTTTCCTTGGTTCCCGAAGGGAACCCCGCGAGGTTATCCAACAGAACCGAACGCCACGCGGAAACCTGGCCTGCGAGCGATTTTCCGGAACGCGTAAGGGCTATGATTTTGTTTCGTTTGTCGTGCGGCGCGGATTTCAGGGTGATAAGTTTTTTCCGTATAAGGGTTTTCACTGCGCCGCTGACGGTAGCGGGCGTAAGGTTGAATTCCTCCGCGAGCGCGCCCACCCGGCGGCGGTCTTCCCGCGCGTTAGCAAGGAAAAGCATGAATTGTGTTTGTATAGGGCTGAGGTTTTTCTTTTTGGTTACCTCCCACAGCAGGACGCGGAGCGCCTGCGAAAGGCGTTCAAGCCCGGAGAAGATTTTCATATCCAGGTCTTTTCCGTTGCCGGCGGCCGGCGCCGCGTTTTTCTTTTTCATCCGCAAAACTCCATTAGTAATAGTTAGGATTCCTAACTATTATATAAAAAGAAAATGATTTGTCAAGGAAAATCTTGGGATTTAAGTACTGCCTCAATGAAGGTGGATTTCAAGCCCTCCGCGGCATCTTTGTAGGGACAGAATAATCAGACCGTGTCATAATTAAACAAACGAAACGGGGTATTGGGGCGTTATTGGCGAAATAATATTGATACCTGCTAAACTTTCAATACTATTTTTTTAAATAACACTCAAAACAGCAGAGTTTATGTAA
>JACRIJ010000017.1 GCA_016220095.1 Planctomycetota bacterium
ATGAGGTCTTTTGCCTCCTGCGGACTGGAGGGGTCAAGCACGGGCACCTTGGCGAACATCGCGAAGTACCGCGAATCCTGTTCCGTCTGTGACGAATGCGGTCCCGGGTCGTCGCAGGAAATAATCACCATGCCGCCCTTGACGCCCGTATAAGCCGAGCTCATAAGGGAATCCGCGGCGACATTCAGCCCGACCTGTTTCATTGCCACTGCGGCGCGTTTTCCCATATAACTTGCGCCTAACGCGACATCATAAGCCACTTTTTCATTGGTAGACCATTCTATATAAAGGTCAAGTTTATGGTCGCCCTTAAGTCGCACCAATTCAGGCACAATCTCGGAACTGGGCGTGCCGGGATAAGAAGTAACGATATGGCATCCGCTTTCCGCCAGACCGCGCGCAATGGCTTCGTTGCCTAAAAGAATTTCCTGTGCAATGTCGGACAAGTTATCAGTCCTTAATGAGGCAGTGTTTTTTTTAATGCTTTAATGAGTTTCTGGTTTTGACTTTTTGTGCCGATAGTAATACGCACGCCATGGTAGTCTTGTTCCGGCAGGTACCGGACGATAATCCCCTGTTTAAGAAGCCCATCGGAGAATTTCGTTGCATCCATCGGCAGTTTCCCGCGGGATTTTGCCATGGGCAGGGTAAATATAAAATTCGCCGCGGTCGGTACGTAACTCAGGCCTATTTTGTCAAATTGCCGGCAGAGAAAATCCCTGCCTTTTTCATTGGTCTCAACACTTTTTTCAATATGTTTTACATCGCCAAGGGCGGCCAGGCCGGCTGTCTGGGCAGAGCAGTTTATGCTGAAAGGCAGATGCACTTTGCGCAGGGCGGAAATTAATCCGGTCTTGGCGATACCATATCCGAGCCGCAGTCCTGCGAGGCCGTATATCTTGGAGAACGTCCTGAGGATAATAACATTTCGGCCGTCTTTCAGGTATTGGAGGGTGTCCGGGAAATCAGGATTGAGCACGTATTCTCGATAGGCTTCGTCAAAAACGACGAGCACGTTGTCCGGCACGCGGGCCATGAACCGTTTTACCTCTTCCGCCGTATTTATCGTGCCGGTAGGGTTATTCGGATTAGCGATGAAGATTACCTTAGTCCGGTTTGTAATCGCATCAGCCATCGCGTCGAGATTATTCCGGAAATCCTTAAGCGGTATGGCTTTTCTGATGCCGCCTGCTATGGCGGTAATAATCTTATACATAACAAATGTATAATCTGACATAACGGCCTCATCGCCGTGGTTGATAAAGGCTTTGGCGATGAAATCAAGGATTTCAACCGAACCGTTGCCGAGAATCAATTCCTGACTGCTTATGCCGAGTTTAGCGGCTAATGCCCGGGCCAGATAGTAACAGCTGTCATCAGGATAGAGGTTCAGGTTGTTGATGCCATTTTCAAGGGCTTTGACGGCCAGCGGTGACGGGCCGAGCGGGTTTTCATTGGAAGCGAGTTTAATGATTCCGCCTTTCAGGCCGAATTCCCGCGCTACTTCATCAATGGGTTTGCCCGGAATATAGGGCTCTATTTCTGCGATATTTGCCCGTGCTAATTGTGTCATAGATTCCTTTTTTATTGCCACTCCCTCCAGGATCCCTTACATTACAATTATATTAAGGAAAAGTGAGAGGACACGAAGTCACGAAGATTGTACGATTACTGCGAATCGCAGTGATCCTGCGTTTCCTGCGAGTCTCAGCGATACTGCGATTACTGCGAATTCAGTAGTTATAAGATGTCGTATTTTACGCAACTTTCGTATAAATGTCAACATTTACTGCATGTAAATTTTTCAGGTATTATATTGATATTTGATGGAAATATTAGTAATTCAAAAAACCTTGTCATTTCCATATAAATTCATATAATAATAGAAATTCTGATTGGAATTTGTTTAGAATTTCGCGCTTGTAGTTTTAATTATTCAGGTATTCTGCAATATGACCAGGTACAAAATTGGGATTGATGTTGGCGGTACTTTTACCGATTTCCTGCTTACTCATGAGGACGGTTCAAGCTATACCTATAAAGTGCTTTCTACTCCGGATGACCCTTCCATTGCTACAATGAAGGGCATTGCCGAGATGGCATCGGACAGGAATCTCTCCGTCAAGAAGTTTCTCAAGGACGTTTCTGTTATAGTACACGGTACGACGGTGACAACTAACGCGGTGCTTACTTCAACCGGCGCTAAAACGGCACTGCTTACGACCAAGGGCGTGCGCGACGCGCTGGAAATGCGCCGCGGTATCCGCGAAGAACAGTATAATAATCGGTACCGTAACGTGGAACCGCTGGTAGAACGTTATCTTAGATGGCCGGTTGAGGAGCGTCTTGATTATAAGGGCGACGTGATTGCCGCTATTAAGGCAAAAGACGTGGAAAAAGGCGCCGGGCTTTTTCTTAAAGAAGGCGTTGAGGCGGTGGCAATCTGTTTCATGAATTCATTTGCCGGCAGCAGGCACGAAGAAATTGCGGCGCGTATTATCAAAAAGAAAATGCCTTCCGCCTACCTGACGGTTTCAAGTTCATTCCTGCCGTCCATAAGGTTTTATGACCGCGTCAGCACTACGGTATTGAATTCTTATGTCGGCCCCATACTGAAAAAATACCTGGACGCGCTTTTGAAAAAATTAGCCGCAGAGGATTATCAGGGCATGATTTTGATTATGCAGTCTAACGGCGGCGTGATTTCGCCCCAGATAGCCATGGATAATGCCGCGGTAACACTGCTTTCAGGACCCGCGGGCGGCCCTGTGGCCGGTATCGTTTATGCCGGCGTTCAGAAATATGACGATTGCATTACGATGGATATGGGCGGTACGAGTTTTGATGCCGCATTAATAAAAAATAAAACCCCGTTTGTTACTACAGTAGGCGAAGTAAACCGTTTGCGCCTGGCTTTGCCCATGTTGAATGTGGTAACCATTGGCGCCGGCGGCGGCAGTATTGGTTGGATGGATGAAGGCGGTCTCTTGAGGATGGGGCCGCAGAGCGCGGCATCCAAGCCCGGCCCCGTGTGCTATGACCTCGGTGGCGAATTGCCGGCCTGTACGGACGCTGACTTGGTATTGGGTTATCTTCACAAGGATTTCTTTGCGGGCGGCAGGATAAAACTTAATCTGGATAAAGCTAAAAAGGCCATAGAGGAACGCCTGGCGCGGAAACTTAAGATGAGCCTGGAGGAAACAGCGCTCGGCATGTATAACGTGATTAATGCTAATATGGCCGCCGCGGTTCGCGAGGTCTCGGTAAAATACGGGCAGGATCCGAGGGATTTCCCTCTTGTCGTAGCCGGAGGCGCCGGGCCTAATCATGCCTGCATGATTGCCCTGGAATTGGAGATACCTGTGATGATAGTGCCGCGCGAATCGTCCATCTTCTGCGCCGCAGGCATGCTGATGTCGGATTTGAAACATCATTTCGTCAGGACTTATTCAACGTCATTCAATAAAATAGATGTCAGAAAATTCCATTCCATGTTTGACCGGATGAAAAAAGAGGGCGTTGCTCTGCTGAAAACGGAAAACGTGTCCAGCCTCAGCGGTATTGAATTCGTGTATTCCATGGACTTGAGGTACATCAACCAATACCACGAGGTCAACGTGGAAGTTACTGCTGAAGAAGTCAAACACTTGGAACTCGCGTCTATCCGGCAGAAGTTTCATCAGAAGCATAACGCGCTTTTCGGCTATTCATTGGAAAACGAAGGGACGCAGGTTGAACTTATCAATATGCGCATGGTCTGTATAGGCAGTACCGAGAAACCGCGCTTTATGGAACAGGAATTCGCCGGCGGTGATGCCTCCGGCGCGATAAAGAACCGGCGTAATGTTTACCTGCCGCGCGAAAAGAAGTTCGTTGAAGTGGATGTGTATGACGGGCTCAAATTGCGGTACGGCAACAGCATTAAAGGGCCAGCGGTCATTGAACAGGTAAATACCACGGCCTTTGTTACGCCGGAATATCACGTGCTCGTAGATAAATACGGCAGTTATACGCTTTTCCTGAAAGAAAAAGAAGAGGAAATAAGGCAAAGACTGGAATGTTGAAATCCCCTCCACCTCGTATGGGGGAGGGTAAGGGATGGGGAGAGAATTGTGAACAAGAAATATATTCAAGTTGCAAGAAAACTTAGAAAAGAATTAACGCCTGCTGAAAAACTTGTATGGCAACACTTGCGGAGAAAGCAATTACTGGGGCTGAAATTCCGCAGGCAGGCGCCTATAGGAAAATATATAGTAGATTTTGCATGTTTTGAAAAACGTTTAGTAATAGAAATAGATGGTGGTCAACATGCGGAAGATATAAAGGAGAAAGATGAAGAAAGAGATGAGTTTTTGCGACAGCAGGGTTTTAAAGTTTTTAGGTTTTGGAATGTTGACGTATATAAAAACATAAGAGGCGTATTAGAGAGTGTGGTAGATTACTTGAGTTTACCCTCCCCCTAACCCCCTCCCATAAAGGGAGGGGGAGTTATTAGTCCAAATTCATATTTTCAGTGTTTTCGGTGCTTTTGCCCTCTATCATATATCGGTACAGGGGGCATTGGTTACATTTTTGGTAATTCTTTTATGAAAATTGACAAAATACTGGTTTCTATTTTACAACGCAGGTTCAAATCCATTGCCGAGGAGATGTCTATCGCCCTGGCCATGACCACGCGTTCGCCGATTCTCTGCGAGGCGCAGGATTTCGTGACCGGACTTTATGACGCCAAAGGCAAGATGCTTGAGCAGAAGGAAAACCTGCCTATCCTGTCGTTCTCGCTCGGCCCGGTCTGCGAATACATAATAAAATACTACGGCGACAATATTCACCCGGGTGACGTGATATTCCATAACGACGTTTTTTCAATGGGCAACCAGAATAATGACGTCGCAGTTTACAAACCGATTTTTTACAATAATGGCGGCGGCGACCGGCCGCGAATTGTCGGCTGGGCGGCCTGCAAGGGCCATCAGGCTGATATCGGCGGGGCGGTGCGCGGCGGATATAATCCCCAGGCGACTGAAATCTGGCAGGAGGCCTTGAGAATACCGCCAATCAAGGTGTATGAGAAAGGTGAATTGCGCAAGGACGTCTGGAATCTTATATTTTCCAATATCCGCCTCAAGATGGTGGAAGAAGACATGCGCGCCCAGATAGGAAGTTGCGTGGTCGGTGAACGCGGCATTCTCAGCCTGGTGGAGAAATACGGGCTGGATGCGTTTGAGGCGCATAAGGAATATTTATTTGACGCCACGGAAAAGATGATGCGGTCTGAGATACGCACGATACCTTCCGGGGTTTACAAGGGCGAGGCCACGGGTTATTACGACGGCAAGACCCCGGGTTCAAAATATACCATCCGCGTCAGGATAACCGTTAAGGGCGATGATATTACTTTTGATTTCTCAGGCACTGATCCGCAGACGCCGGGTTTTGTCAACGGCACTTATACATCCACCGCATCTGCCACGATGCTGACGTTTCTGCAGATGGTCAATCCCGACATCCAGCACAATGACGGCATGGTCAGGCCGGTTAAGATGATTATTCCGCAGGGCACGATTCTTAACGCTGCTTATCCGGCCGCTACGACGTACGGGAACCACATCTGCCCGATTACAGCCAGCGCCATTATGCGGGCGCTCTCGCCAATTATACCGGACAGGGTTACCGCGGAATGGAATTCGCTCCTATGCAGTTTGACTACAGGCATAGATGAAAGAAAAAGCGAACCTTACGTTGACATTTGTTTTATGGGATTGAAAGGCGGTTCCGGCGCGATCAAAGGGGTGGATGGCTACGACCATATCGGCATGATTGACGCCTCGGGCGGCGTGATAGACCAGGATTACGAGATGTTTGAACAGCAGACCCCGCATATGATATTACAGCACGAATACTGGACGGATTCGGCCGGCCCGGGCCAATGGCGCGGCGGCCTGGGTGTTGTTACGAAATTCAAATTAGGCGGTAAAGGGAATACGCTGGTAACCTTCGGCGAAGGCGACGTGGAGCCGGCGTTGGGCGCGCACGGAGGCAAGTCCGGCACGCTTAACAAGATAGAATTGACGTATCCCAACGGCCGGAAGCACAAGCCCACGACCAAGGATTTGATAAAGGACGTACCTGCAGGTACGATATATTATCAGGAAGCCGGCGGCGGCGGCGGTTTAGGCGATCCGCGCAAACGCGATCGCAAAACCGTGGAAAGAGACCTGCGCAACGGCAAGATTTCCCGCAAAAGCGCCCGGCGCGATTACGGGTTGAAATGATTTGTGGTTAAATCGTCGCCGTTACGACATACGACTAACGAATAAACCGCAAAGACACAAAGCGACGCAAAACGCAGTGTCGTTGAGACTCGCAGTATCGCCGTGGCAAGTTTATCCTGCCGCAGTACTGAGTGAAGCGAAGTGAGTGCAACGAAGGGCAGTATCGCACGTCCTTAGCGTACTTGGCGGTTAAATAGTCGTAGTCGTTAAGACGTACGACCTACGGAATAAACCGCAAAGACGCAAAGACGCAAAGATCGCAAAGCGATGCGACGTATACTTGCAGTCGTTTTAACTTCTTGTTTTGCTTATGGTAAACTTGCTTTGTCAAGGAGTACTATTTTATGGATAAGGTAAACAATTCATCTTCATTTGCTGAAAAGACGGAAAATGAGTTATCTGCAGTAATTGTCAATTGTGCATTTAGGGTTCATTTACAATTAGGTCCGGGCTTATTGGAATCGGCTTATGAGGAATGCCTTTTTTACGAGTTAAAAAAAATAGGATTAAAAGCTGAAAAACAAAAACCGTTACCTTTGGTATATGACGAAGTTGAATTGGATTGTGGTTACAGAGTGGATATTCTTGTCGAAAGTAAAGTTATATTGGAGGTTAAATCGGTCGAGAAAATAAATGATGTGCATTTGGCACAGCTGTTGACATATTTGAAACTTGCCAATTGCCGATTAGGATTGCTGATCAATTTTAATGTTAAGTTAATAAAAAATGGAATTAAGCGGGTTGTAAATAATTTGTAAATACAAGTCTTTAAATGCTTAGCAATACTTAGCGTACTTGGCGGTCTTAGCGGTTAAATAGTCGTAGTCGTTAAGACGTACGACCTCGGAATAAACCGCAAAGAGCGCAGAGGTCGCAAAGACGTGACGTATTCATATAGTCGTCTTAGCGTACTTGGCGGTCTTAGCGGTTAAATAGTCGTAGTCGTTAAGACGTACGACCTGCGGAATAAACCGCAAAGAGCGCAGAGGTCGCAAAGACGTGACGTATTCATATAGTCGTCTTAGCGTACTTGGCGGTCTTAGCGGTTAAATAGTCGCAGTCGTTAAGACTACGACCTGCGGAATAAACCGCGTTCAAATTATTCCTTCCTTTTTGAGTTGTTCTATATTTGTTTTCGTATATTCCAGTATTTGCGTGAGTATCTCTTCCGTATGCTGGCCCAAAAGGGGGGGCGGGACAGCCAGGCAGTCCGGTTCGTTGTCTATCTTTATCGGGTTGCCGATCATCGGATACTTGCCGCATTTGGGATGGTTAATCTCTATCTGCATGTTCCGCGCCTGGATCTGCGGATTGGCGAAGACCTGGTCAATCGTATTTACGGGCGCGGCCGGTATGCCCGCCTTATATAATTTCTTTATCCACGCCTCAGTAGTATCGGACGCGAATCGTTCTTCAAGCATCATGTCAACCTCTGTGCGGTTTTTCAGCCGCATTGCCGTTGAAGCATATCTCGCGTCATCGGCCAGTTCCGGGCGCCCGACCACTTCGCATAACTTGCCCCAGAACTTTTCCACGAAGATTGCTATCGTAATAAAGCCGTCTTTGGTCTTGTACGCCCTGTAAGGGACTACCGACGCATGGCCGCTTCCCGCGTGCTGTGGGAGCCCGCCGCCGGCAAACCAGTATTGTCCTACATAAGTCAACAGCGAAACCAGGCAGTCCAGCATGCTTAAATCAATGCGACTGCCGCGGCCGGTTTTTTCCCTGCCGTAGAGTGCGGCGGAAATTGCATAGGCGGCGAACATGCTTCCCGCGAGGTCTCCCATCGGGATGCCCATTCTTACAGGGTCGCGGCCGGGTTCGCCCGTGATGCTCATCGCGCCTGAGAGCGCCTGTATCACGAGGTCAAAACCGGGCATGTCCTTGTAAGGGCCTGTGTCTCCGTAGGAAGATATACTGCACGCTATAATGCGAGGATTGTGTCTGCAAAGGGTTTCGTAATCCGCGCCGAGTTTTTTCAAAATGCCGGGCCGGAAATTGTCAAAGACCACATCGGATTTTTTAACCAGCTGGTAAAACACCTCCTGCCCTTCAGGTTTGGTCAGGTTAAGCACCATGCTCTTTTTATTGCGGTTGATGGAAAGGAAATAGGCGCTTTCGCATGCAAGGAAATGAGGAGGCATTTTTCTCAGAGGGTCTCCCTCGTCAGGGTCTTCTATTTTGATAATCTCGGCGCCCATGTCTCCCATAATCATCGCGCCGTAGTCGCCGGCCAGCATGCGGGATAAATCCAGGACGCGTACGCCGTTTAACGGAAGAGTCATATTTTAACCGGCTCCTTAAATTCGCCGAATACTTCCTTGAATACCCCTGTCATTTCGCCGACGGTGGCGTAGGCTCTGACGCAATCCAGGATATGCGGCATTAGATTTTCGCTTGAAGACGCCTTTTCTTTGAGGATGCCGAGGTTTTTCATGACAAGCTTTTTGTCGCGTTCCTTTCGCACCTTATTGAGGCGCTTAATCTGTTCCTTTACGGTGCGCGGATTATATTTGTATAATGCGACTTTTCTACTGCCTTTCTTTTCTGAGCGGTATTTGTTGACGCCGACCTTGACGAATTTACCGGCCTGGATTTCCTTTTCATGTTGGAACGCCTGGTAGGAAACCTGGCGCTGGATATGGCCGTTTTCCACGCATTTGACTATGCCGCCCAATTCTTCCACTTCGTTGATGTGGGCCGTTATTTTCTTCTCCATCTCATTAGTCAGCCGCTCAACGTAATAAGAGCCGGCCAGCGGGTCAACGGTATCGCATAGGCCCATTTCTTCAGACAATATTTGCATCGTGCGCAGGCTGATGAGAGCCGCCTTTTCCGACGGGATTGTATAGGCTTCGTCGTAAGAGCAGAGCGCCATCGTCTGGGTGCCTGAAAGTGCGCTTGTCAGCGCGTAGTATGCGCCGCGTACGATATTATTTTCCGGTTCTTCAATGGTCAGGCCGCCTCCGCCTCCGCCGGCTATCATTCGTATCATCATGGAGCGGGGGTCTTTGGCGTTGAGTTCGTTGCGGGTAATCCTTGCCCAGAGACGTCGGCCCGCGCGGAATTTGGCTACCTGTTCAAAAATATTTCCGTGGATGTCAAAATTAAAAGAGAACCGTGGCAGGAATTCGTCGGGCTTAAGCCCGCGGTTGATGGAATGCAGTGCGTACGCCTTGGCAATCAAAAGTGCATAAGCCATTTCCTGCGCGGGCGTTGCCCCTGATTCACGGATGTGATAACCGCAGACGCTTAATGGATTATAGCGCGGCAGATGCCTGGCGCAATATTCTATGGTATCGCCTATGAGTTTGACTGAGGGTACTACGGGGAATATCCATGTGCCGCGACCGATATATTCTTTTAGAATGTCGTTCTGCGCCGTGCCGCGGACCTGGTCAAGTGGCACGTTATGTTTTTCCGCTACCACAAGGTACATCGCAATCATTATTGATGCTATGGGATTTATTGTAAGCGAAGTTGAAATCCTGTCTATCGGTATGCCGTCAAAGGCATCTTCCATATCTTTCAATGTGTCAACTGCCATGCCGACTCTTCCCACTTCGCCGAAGGCGCGCGGGTCGTCGGAGTCAAGCCCGTTCTGGGTGGGCAGGTCAAACGCGACATTAAGGGCGTCCTGGCCGTTTTCAATAAGGTATTTGAAACGCTTATTGGTTTCACATGGCGTTCCGAATCCGGCATACTGGCGCATCGTCCACGGTTGGACGCGGTACATGTTGCTGTGTATCCCGCGCACAAACGGAAATTCGCCGGGAGCGCCGATGTCTTCAGTATAGTTTATTTCCCTGACATCGTCCGGCGTGTAGACGGGTTTAACGGGTATGCCCGATTCAAGGGTCACTTCTCTAATGGTAATTTCTTTTTTCATAACAATAATAAGTCTCTAATATGTTTTGGCGCGAAGAACGGTTATTTTTACATAGTGTCACTTGAAGTATCATAAAGTCCCTGTTTCAATTCATCGTCGTTTCGTCGTTTGAGTTTAACGGGGTTTTGTTTTTATTGAAGTCACTTCGGCTGTGGTACGCGCAGTTTTGGTTATGAAGCCGGTTATATCTTCAAATCTGGTGCCGGTAGGGAATACTGCTTTAACGCCCATTTTTTTCAAAATCCTGGCGTCTGCTTCAGGGATAACCCCTCCGACTACAACGGTTTTGTTGCCGATCTTTGCTTGTTTCATTTTTTTCAGCAATTGTTCGCAGATCGGGATGTGCGCGCCTGACAGTATGCTAAGCGCGATGACGTTCACGTCTTCTTCCAGCGCCGCCTTTACAATCTGGTCTGCGGTCTGGTGCAGGCCCGTATATATAACTTCCATTCCGGCCTCAATCAGAAGATGGGCCACCACCTTTGCGCCGCGGTCATGGCCGTCCAGGCCGGGTTTGGCAATTAATACTCTACTTTTAACCTGCTCAGACATAATTTACTTTCTCCTATCACCTGTCACTTTTAACCTTTAACCTCTAACCTGTTCACGGTCTTCCTAAAATAGTAACGGATGAAACGGCGCCGGGACCGCCGATATTATGGGCCAGGCCGATATCCGCTCTTTTCAACTGGCGTTCGCCCGCCTTGCCCTGCAGTTGGCGCGTGAGTTCGTATATCATTCTCAGGCCCGTGGCGCCTACGGGATGGCCGCAACTTAACAGGCCGCCGCTGACGTTGACAGGTAATTTGCCTTCAAAATCAGTTATTCCTTCTCGGATAAGGCCGGGGCCCTTGCCTTGTCCGCAGAAACCCAGGTCTTCATAAGTCAGGAGTTCTACGTTGGAAAAGCAGTCGTGCACCTCGGCGAAATGTATTTCTTCAAAAGGATTTTTTATGCCTGCATGGTTATAGGCCATTTGTGCTGCCGTTTTTGTCGCCTGGAAGGACAGAAAATCATAGCCTTCCTGGTAAAACGGCAAATCCCATCCCGTGGAAACCGAAAGGCCCTGGCCTTTTACCAATACATGTTCCTTATTAAATGATTTGGCGTCTTCCTGCCGAACCATGATAACGGCTGCTGCGCCGTCCGTGGTGGGACAGCAATCCATCAGTCCGAGGGGGTACGCAATCATCGGCGAGTTCATGGCAAAATCAACGGTGATTTCCTTGCGGTAGTGCGCCTTGGGATTGCGCACGGCATTGCGATGGTTCTTAACGGATACAAGCGCGAGGTCTTTGCGGGTCAGGCCGAACTCGTGCATATGGCGGGTGGCGTAAGTTGCAAACGTGCCGGCCGCGGTAAATCCTTTCTGATAAAAAGGATGTCCCTGTTCAACCATCATCTTGACCAGGCTTTCCTGCGGCGAGCGGTCGCGCAATTTTTCCACTCCGAGCGCCAGCACTATACGATGTTCGCCGGAAAGGAGCGCCATGCAGGCATTCCTGAACGCGTCGCCGGCCGTGGCGCAATAATTTGAGACGCGCGTTATCGGGATATTGAAAAGCCCGACGGATTCGGCAAGGTCCATTCCGCTTTTGCCTTTCCAGACGCCGGCCTCGGGAAAAGCCGTGCCGAGCCACGCGGCGTCTATCCGGTTGGTTTCAATGCCTGCTTCCTGCATTGCTTCCAGTGCCGCTTCGGCCGCAAGGTCGTTGTAGCTCTTGTCAAAATGCTCGCCGAATTTCGTGCAACCGGCGCCGATAATCGCTATTTTATTTTTGAATGACATTTATTCCTCTGCATTTCCAGTAGTAATTATAAAATTCGCCTGCCTCGTGCATCCTGCGATAAGTCAATCTCACGGGCATTCCTATCTGCACCTTGTCCGCGTCGGTATCGGTCATCTGCAGAAGGAGCCGGCCGCCGTTATCCAGGTCAACTACAGCCATGGTAGTAGGCGGTTCTGGCGTCGGATTGTAGTGCTCCTGGGTATAAGTAAAAATCCTGCCTGTGCGGCTGAGTCTGGTTTCCTCAAATCCTTCGGATGCCCGGCAAAGCGGGCAAACTCTTTGCCTTAGCGTAAGAATCGCCAGGCATTTCGGACATTTCCTTGCCTTTAATTGCACCATAATATCCTGTTCGCGATTCTGCATTATCAGGGAAGTGAAGGCTTCGGCGCCTATCTTAAGCTGTCCTTTCAGCAATTCACGGAACTCAAGGAATTTAGTATAACTGGCCAGTTCCTTGCGGCATGACAAGGCCGCCTGAAAGGGTTTATCTTTGCGTATGTTTTCTATTTCATTTGTTACTTCAAGGATAATAACGTCGCATCCGTCGCCGTAACTCGCTAAGAGAATCTTATCTCCCGGGGCTGAGGTTTCCAATGCCGCGCATAGTAAAACCAGTGGGTGGGCTGTTCCCGTAAAGCCAATCTGATTTAAAAGGTCATCCTGCATTTGGGTTTTGCCGAATCCCAATTTCTGAGATAATCCGATGTGAGTGCGCGGATCGCGCGGGACAAGGATTACTTTTGCAAAGTCGGTTTGTTTGAGTCCGGATTTTTTCAGGATTTCCAGTATTGCCGACTCCATTAACCGTGAGTATCCGATTTCCTGTCCGAATCTTATATCGCCTGAATTTATATAGCTGTCGGTATTCTTGCGCCAAATGTCTGTAAAATCACTGGAGATGGAAAGGTTTTCAAGGATACGCGCAATTACGTTTTTCGTTCCGAGCAGGAGTGAAGCGCTTCCGTCGCCGATAAAGGATTCCCAGTCCGAGCCGGGCTGTGCCGTGCGGCAGTCGGCCGCGGCTAATAAGCTTGTTTTGGAAAAACCGCCTTTTATCCGTTCCGCTGCGTTGAGCAGGGCGCTCGTGCCTGAACGCATTGAATTTGTGAAATCCATTGTACGGGCAGTTTCAGGCAAATCCAATACTGCGGCGAGCATGCCTGAGGTGAGTTTTTCCTTGTACGGCGACGTGGTGGACGCGAAAATGACGGAATCAGGATGCGCATCAGGCGCGGCTTCCATTGCGGCAAAAGCCGATTCCACGGCGAGCGTGAAAGAATCCTCATCAAAACAGGCAATGGCCTTTTCGCCTTTCGCGGGCGGTTTTTGCCATGCAGTTCCGAGCGTCTGTCCGCTTAAACGGTAACGCGGAATATACGCGCCATACGAAATAATACCAATGTCCATTTTATTAAACCTTATGTTGTAGATTCTAAGATTGCATATTCTAAGATTACGGATTCAAGGATTAGAAGATTCTAAGATTGGAAGAGCAAAGATTCTAAGATTTTAGAAATTTTCTCGTAATCTTTCAATCTTCTCAATTTTGTAATCTTCGCAATCTTCAAATCTTCGCAATCTTCAAATCTTTGCAATCTTCAAATCTTCGCAATCTTCAAATCTTCGCAATCTTTAAATCTTATAATCCATTATATCCCAACGCTTATCCCGCCATCCACGAATATTACCTGTCCAGTGACATAACTGGCCTCATCGCTTGCGAGGAACAGGTGCATATTGGCTATTTCCGACGGGTCCGCAAATCTTTTCAAGGGTATCCTGTCTGCAATCGCCTTTGCAATCGGTTCCGGGATGCCCTTAGTCATGGGGGTTGTTGTAGCGCCCGGGGCCACGCAGTTGACGTTGATTTTATATTTAGCCAATTCCAGTGCGAGCGTCAATGTGAGTCCGATTACGCCGGCCTTGCTTGCCGCGTAATTTGCCTGGCCGATATTGCCAAGGGAGCCGATGGATGACGTGTTGATTATCCTGCCGTAATTCGCTTCCATCATAGGCATCATGCCGGCCTGGCATACCAGAAACGTGCCTTTCAGGTTGATATTAATTACCTGATCCCACTGGTTTTCATCCATTTTCTTTACCATGGCATCCCGGTTGATGCCGGCATTATTTACGATGATATCTAATTTACCGTATTTCCCGACTATTTCCTTGACCATTGCCTCAACCTGGGGCTTGTTGGTGACATCCGCTTTAATAACTATTGCCTCGCCGCCTGCGGATTTGATTGTATCGGCGACCTTGTTTGCGCCGTCCGGGTTCACGTCGTTAATAACCACCCTTGCGCCTTCCTTTGCAAAGCGGACTGCAACGGCCTCTCCTATGCCGCCGCCTGCGCCGGTAATCAAGGCTACTCTGTCTTTTAATCTCATGATTGTCTCCTTTTAAGCATTACCACCCACTGGGTTTCAACGACTTTTTCGTCGCGTTGATTGAGGACTGCGCAGTCGAAAGTGACCACGCCGCGGTCTGTTTTAGACGATTCTTTTTTCTCAGCCGCCTTTAGTACGAGCCTTATAGTATCGCCGAAAAATACCGCGCCGGTATATTTGATGGTCATACTGAGCAGGGCAAGCGAGGTGCCCTCAAAAATGCCTGATTGGTTGGCCAGGCCGGTTGCCGCAGACATGACGAGCATGCCGTGCGCGATGCGCGCCTTGAACGGAGTATTTTCCTTGGCGAATATATCGTCGGTATGGAGCGGGTTGAAATCACCCGAAAGACCGGCGAATTGGACTACGTCCGCCTCGGTTATGGTACGGCGGGCTGTTTCATAGACATCGCCGGTGTTAAATTCGTCAAAGTATTTGCCTTTGAACTGG
This sequence comes from Planctomycetota bacterium, assembly GCA_016220095.1. GTDB lineage: Bacteria > Planctomycetota > MHYJ01 > JACQXL01 > JACRIJ01 > JACRIJ01. The sequence continues at coordinate 14,798 of JACRIJ010000017.1, forward strand.
TAGGGCATATAAGTCTCCTATAGATTGAAAAACTCTAAAATCGAATATATAAAGTAGTAAAGCCGCACCTGTGCGCTTCGGTGCGCAGGCGCAACCAAAACCACGGCGACGCTTTCAGCCACAGCCCTTCGTCCCCGGCTCAGGATAAAAGAACACAGAGGTTACAGAGCGTACGTAAACACAAGCGTCGTAAATATCTATTGTCGTTTCGTCGTCGTGTTTCTTTAGAGTTTCGTTAAGTCCCTGTGTCTAATTCGTTGTGTTCTTTGTGGTCTCTGTGCGCTCTGTGGCAAAATTCGTAACGTCGTTTCGTGTGTATTAGTGTTAATTCGTGGTTAAGTTTTCTACAATCCTATTTCCCCTGCGATTATGTTTTTTAATATTTCAGAGGTGCCGCCGCCGTAGAGCAGGAACCTTGCGTCGCGGAAATAACGCTGAGCGGGGTATTCCATGGAAAATCCGTAACTGGCGAAAATCCTTGTTGCCTCATCGGCGATCTTGTTCGCGGCTTCGGAGGCGTATAACTTCGCCATGGCTGCTTCCTTGTTGCATTTTACTTTTTGGTCAATAAGCCATGCCCCGTAGTATACGATGAGGGTGGACAGTTCTATCTGCATTGCCATTTCGGCAAGTTTGTGTTTAATGGCCTGGAATTTGCCGATGGGACCGCCGAACTGGACGCGTTCGTTGGCGTATTTGACAGAGGCATCGTATGCCGCGCGCGACAAGCCGATGCTCAATGCGCCGGTCATAACCCTGATTTGGTTCAGGATTGACATCAGGTTTTTGAAGCCGGTGCCTTCTTCGCCCAGCAGATTTTCTTTCGGAACGCGGCAATTTTCAAATGCGAGTTCCGTTGTTTCCGAGGCGCGAACGCCCATCTTATCTATCTTTTTCCCGATGATAAGGCCCGGGTTGCCTTTTTCCACGAGAAAGAAATCAACCCCTTTAATACCTTTGGATTTATCCTGAGTGGCAAGTACGGTAAAAAAATCAGCCACTGTTGCGTTAGTTATCCATGTTTTCCGGCCGTTGAGGATGTAGCTGTCGCCGTCTTTGACTGCCGTTGTCTGTATTGCGGCGAGGTCAGAACCGGCATTAGGTTCGGTCAGCGCGAATGCGCCGATCTTTTCGCCCTTTAAGGCCGGGATAAGGAGCCTTTTCCTGTGGTCTTCCGTGCCGAAATGGCATATGAAATTGGTACTCATCAGGCATTGCATTGCGACGCCGGCGGCAAGGCTCATGGACCCGCGCGCGATTTCTTCAACCATGAGGCAGAACATGGTCATATCCGCGTTTGAGCCGCCAATTTCCTCAGGGTATCTCAGGCCGAAATAGCCCAATTCGCCGGCGCGACTGAATAATTCCTTTGGGAATTCGCCGCGTTCGTCAATAGCCTGTGCCTGCGGAACGACTTCTTTGTCTACGAATCTGGCGACAGACTGCCTGAAAGCCTGATGTTCTTCGCTAAACTTAAAATTCATAGAGTTAAATTATACAAAAAAGAAAAACTGAAGGCAAGGAAAAAGCATAATACCAAAGGCGATGTGTTCGCCGGCGATAATCCCAAGGTATATGATTTCAGGATAGTGTTTTCTTGGTTTAGGCAATGGCAAGTATAAATTATATGATTTATTAAAAACTTAGGATTGTTGAAAATGTCTGAAGTTTATATTTGAATATAAGTTAAATGCTTTTATGGATACTGATATGATATTACCTGAAATTTATCAGATGCTAAAAGAAAAAGAGATTTTTGTCACCAGCGATGCAGTAGCGATTGTAAAAAATTATGGTCTTACTGCTGTGCAACTGAATCACTTGGTGAAGAAGGGGGTATTTGCAAAAGGTACGCCGCGGGATTTTTGCGATTGTGCCAATTGAATTTATCGGCAAGCAGTATCAGCCGGATAGATTCGTGATTGCAAGCCGGATTGCCAAATCGTACGCAATTTCCCATCATTCAGCATTGGAATTGCACGGCCTGGCGCAATCGTTTTTTAATCGGGTTTATATCTCGTCGCCTAAGCGTGTCCTTTCTTTTTCTCATCAAGAAATAGAATATAAAGGCGTTTAACAGGGATTTTATCAGCTATGCAACCGGATAAAAAGTATTTAGAAAAAATTTCAATTCAAAACATGGCGTAATACTTGTAATGCGTCAGTAAGGTGGGGTTTTTGAGTGCCTTCGTAATATTTTGTAGAGCCACCAGATCTGGTGGCTCTACAACGAACCGTAATCAATGGGTAATTTGATGTATATGTTATTTTCTATTGCCGTTTTTCAAATCCGTAGTCGTCCCGTCGTAATCTTCTAATCTTTCAATCTTTGAATCTGTAATCCGTAAAACGTTGACAATTTTACGGAACTTGAGTAATATATTAAAATGAAACAACTTGAAAATTTCTTTATGCCCGGTTCCGTCGCCGTTGTCGGCGCCTCCAGTAATCCTGCAAAATCAGGTTATATTCTCTTAGAGAATATCGTCAATTACGGTTACAAGGGCGATATCTTCCCTATCAACCCTTCGGGCGGCCAGGCCCTGGGGAAAAAGATTTACACCTCTTTCAGCGAGGTCGGTAAAAAGATAGACCTCGCGATCATGGTCATTCCCAACCAGGCGATGGAATCCGCCGTGTCGGATGCCGCTAAATGCGGCGTGAAAAATATCATTATCATCTCTGCCGGTTTCGGGGAAGAATCTGGCCCTGACGGCGCCGGACGCACGACAAGGCTTCAGGAGATCATTCGTTCAAGCAATATCCGCGTCATCGGCCCAAATTGTCTCGGCATTTATGACGTGTTAAACCAGTTGAACGCGACCAATTTTCCTAACCTGCCCAAAATAAAAGGCAATATCAGTTTCATTTCCCAGAGCGGCGCTTACGGCGGAATTCTTTTTAGCGCCTTGAAAGAGAGAAATATCGGATTAAGTAAGTTCATTTCCATCGGAAACCAGATTGACACCGGCCATGCGGATATGTTGGAATACCTCGGAGAGGATAGTACCACGGCTGTAATAGCGCTTTTCATTGAGGCATTAAAAGACGGTCCAAGGTTTCTGGAAACAGCTCGTAAAGTAGCGCGAAAGAAGCCGATTGTAGCCTTGAAGGCTGGCAGGACAGCGTCAGGCCGCTGTGCGGCGCAGTCGCATACGGGTTCCATGGCAGGCGAATTTTCCACATATCGCGCCGGGTTCAGGCAGGCTGGAATAATTCTTGCCGAAGATTCCGAGCAATTCATGGATATGTTGTCAGTGCTGTCACTTCAGCATCATATTCTGCCGCCGAATAACAAGGTCGGTATTATAACCATTTCCGGTGGTCCGGCCGTGTCTGCCGCGGATACCTGCGAGGAATCAGGCATTGCAGTTCCTGCTTTAAGCGAAAAGACAGTCAAGGAACTTCGCCGGTATCTTCCGCCGTTCGGAGCCGGGAATAATCCGGTTGATATGACGCCGCAGACTGCCCCGGAGAATTACCTTGCGTGTATGGAAGCTGTCTGCAGGGATTCGGATATCGGAGGGCTTATCGCGTTGAATGTCAATCTTGATTTTCCTGAATTCGGGCAGGCATTGCTGAAGGTCCAGGATAAATTCAAAGTACCGGCAGTTTCGGTGCTGATAGATAACCCGAAGATAGAGGAAATGTTCGGAGGCCGCATCCCGGTATTCAAGACGCCTGAGAGGGCGGTGAGGGCATATAAGGGATTGATTGCTTATAGAGAAAGCAGGGATAGATTAATTGCAAAAAAAACGGAAGCGCGGAGGAAGACAATCAAGGTCTCCGGGCTTTCCGCAAAAAGAAGGAATTGTCTCACCGAACATGAAGCGAAGATGATATTGAAACAATGCGGTATTCCGGTAACGAGGGATATATTGTGCAAAAGCAGGCCGGAGGTGTTAAAGGCGGCGGAAAAGATAGGATATCCGGTTGTATTAAAGGTAGCTTCGCAGGAAATATTGCACAAAACCGATGCGGGCGGAGTTATTTTGAGCATAGCTAATCCAATAAAACTAAAAGAAGCGTTTAAGGAATTAGAGAGTAAAAGCCCTCAGTGGCTGGTAGAAGAAATGGTAGTAGATGGGCAGGAGATTATTATAGGAGGCAAGCGCGATGAGACCTTTGGCGGCGTGATACTCTTCGGCATGGGGGGCATTTTTACCGAGATACTGAAGGATTTTTCGCTGAGAATTTGCCCTGTCAGCCGTGCTGACGCGAGGGAGATGATAGATGAGGTCAAAAGCAGTCCGATATTAAAGGGCTATCGCGGCAGGAAGCCCGCCAATATAGACGCAATTATTGATGTCATTGTAAAAGTTTCGGATTTGATGCACAATAATCCGGAGATCAGGGAATTGGATATTAATCCGGCGATAGTGAATCATAAGAAGCTGATAGTGGCGGATAGCAGGATGATACTGGACGAATTAAGAATCAAGAATAACGGACAGGATATGCGAGCTGGGATCTGAGATCTAAGATCTCAGATTTGAGAGCTCAGATATGGGATATACTGGGATTTTACAGGAAACGAACATGTCGGCAAATGTGTAATATAATCCAATAGAAAGCTTATATATTGCGATAACCGGTTAAATGTCAATGAGTTACACTATTACACACTATTCGTACGATCGTTTTATTGTGTGTAATATAGGATGTCTTCCTTAAGTGGTAAAATCGGAAATGGCACACTCAAATAAATGAAGCTCCCTGTAGTAAAGCTACAGGATATTCCGGTGAAGGGGAATAAATATCATGAGAATCTGGTGTAATCTGTGGTTTCGTAATTAACGGCAATTTCTGCCGTTCATACCCGGAAAAATCTTCCGTCAAATCAATTTTTCAAAATCATGAAATTCCATCGCCTGATTGTTCGTGACTTAATCCTTTGATTATCAGTATGTTATGTGATAAGTGTAAAAAAAATGTTTCAGCATTTTTTTTGGCACGGGGTTTGCCTATTCATTGTTTGACTGTCTTTTTTTTAGAAAGGATTTTGATGTCTATGGAAGGTCAAAACAATACGAAACACGACGAGGTCAGGCTTATAAGCGATGAGATTGACGATTGCGTGGAATTCATTGAAAGAGAAGACCTCGGGAGGCGTATCGTGGAAGAAGCCAATACCCTGGCGGAAAAACCTCAACATAAAACCTCTATTGACGCGGCCGTTTACAACATTAAAAGTTTTATCAGGAATATCCTTGCTTTTTAAGGGGAGTATATGATTTACGGTTTATATAGTTCGGCTTTTGGCGGAAAAATTGAAATGACGCGCGCCGACATTATCGCGAATAACCTGGCTAATATGGATACGTCGGGCTTCAGGAAGGATTTCATATCTTTCCGCGAACGCCTTTCCGAATCAATGCTCAAATCGCTTCCGCCGGAGATGTCGGATAAGGTTCAGAATTCCCTTACCGAAGGACCGGTTATTTATTCCACCAATTTTGAGAAGAAAAATTCCAATTCAAAATACAAGGAAACTAACCAACCGCTTGACCTTGCCATAAACGGCGATGGCTATTTCACGGTAAAGAAAGACGACAAGGTTTTCTATACGCGTGAAGGCGATTTCACGCTTGATAACGAAGGGTTTGTTTGCCTCCCTGACGGACAGTCGCGACTTCTTAACATTGACGGCGAGGAAATACAGCTTAATTCAACGGAAAATCTCAACATTACCCGCGAAGGCGACATTATTACTAATGGCACAGGAGTCGGCAGAATAGGAATTGTGGATATTACGGATCCGGAAAACCTGAAAAAAATCGGAAACAGCCTTATTGAATATACGGGTTCAAATGAAGCCCTGCCCGCGCAGAACCTTAATGTCCAGCAGGGTTTTATTGAACTTTCTACCGTTAATCCTGTTGAGGAAATGCGTGATATGATTGAAACCAACCGTCTCTTTGAGGGCAATATGCGCATGATGACTCTTCAGAACGAAACCCTTGAAAGAGCGGCAAACAATTTAGCGCGAATACCGAGTTAATGATATTTAGAAGGAGTTTATAACATGACTATAAGGGCAATGAATACCGCGACCACCGGCATGACCGCGATGATGAACAAGATTGATACGATATCCAACAACCTTTCCAACGTAAATACCTGGGGTTTCAAGAAAACGCGCGTCAATTTTCAAGACCTCATGTACCAGCACCTCAAAGACGCGGGTTTTACTTCATCAGCATCAAGCGCCAGACAACCGTCGGGCATTGAAATAGGGCTCGGAGTCAAGTTGGTTTCAACGCAGAAAATGTTTACGCAGGGCAGTCTTGTCCAGACAGACAACCAATTTGATATGGCAATACTCGGCGACGGTTTTTTCAAGGTAATACTTCCTGACGGCACCATCGGTTACACGCGCGACGGTTCGTTCAGGGTTGACGGCACGGGCGCCATGGTGAACAATTCAGGGTTGTATCTTGAGCCGCGCTTGTCAATACCGGAAAATGTCACGAAAATCAACGTGAGCGTTGACGGCATAGTTGAAGGTGAAATACCCGGCGAGCAGGCTCCCGTATCCCTTGGAGAAGTTACCATAACCCGTTTCATCAATTCCGGGGGCATGAAATCCCTGGGCGATAACCTTTATATTCCTACAGAAGCGGCCGGCCAGCCTCTGGAAGGCCAGCCCGGAACCGAAGGCAGGGGAGTGATTAATCAGTATATGCTTGAGGCTTCCAACGTGAATGTCGTAGAGGAACTCGTGGATATGATAAGCACCCAGCGCGCGTACGAAATCAACGCAAATTCCATCCAGACCGCCGACAGCATGATGCAGACCATCAATAATTTGAAGAGATAGTTCTATGAAGATTACGCTTTTAACAATCTTTGCGGTTTTTGCGGTTACGTGCCTTTGCTACGGCGCGGTAATCGAAATCCTTCCCGAAGGACGGGCAAACGGCAATTATGTCCGCCTTCAGGATGTCGCAAGGTTTTACAACGCGTCCGATGAACTTTCTGAAATGCTTTCAAGCGTGTATCTCGGGAAAACGCCCGCTGAGGATTCAGACCGAACCATCACTCTTGAAGACGTAAAATGCGAACTCAGGAAAAAAGGGCTCCTTGAAAACGTGTCGTTTACCGGCTCGGACAAGGTTGTCGTAACCCGCGTTACGGTTGTAAAAACTCCTGATGAAGTCGCGGTGAATATGCTGATTGCCAATGAGATTGCGGCATACGCGCGGAAGTCCATTGCTGATTCTGCCGGCATGGAAATAAGCGTAACACTTATTGATATGTTTAATTCCGAAATAGCCATGTTAGCGCCGCAGGAAATAGAATCCATAAAAATCACAGGGCAATCAGGCGATATGGTTTACAGCCGTCCAACTTCTTTTTTCGCAACCGTCATGGCAAAAACCGGCAAGCTGTTTGATTTAATGGTAAACGTAAAGATATCAATCACGCGGATGACAGCAGTTGCCGCAAGGGATTTGAGGCCTGGAATTACGATTTCCGGACAAGATGTGGTTTTTCAAAAGATGGAGGTTGAGCCGGGTCGCAGTTATTATGCATCTGCCGAAGAAATTATAGGCGGTAAGACACTGGTCATGCTGAAGCAAGGCGCCTTGCTGGACGGTTCCAATACAAAATCAGCCCCGCTTGTGCACAGGCGCGATACGATAGTAGTAACCTCGGAAAATGGGAATTACGCTATTGAAATAGTCTGCATCGCCCTTCAGGAGGGCGCTTTAAGCGATACAATTACAGTGCAGAATAAAAAATCCAGAAATAATTTCGAAGTACGCGTGACCGGAAAAGGCCGCGCTGTGTTTATCAACCAGTAAAGGAGTACAATCGTATGAAAAGATTCGCATTAAAAAGCATTGCAATTTCAGTAATCGCGGTTTTTATCGCGGCAGGAAACGTCACATTCGCGGATTCGTTGTGGAAAGACAGCACGGATTCGTCTTTCGGCGCCGCCAAGAGCAGGACATTTCAGGCGGGCGATATAGTTTCAATCATCGTCAATGAAAAATCCACCGCGTCAACCGATGCCGGTTTGACAACCGACAGGCGCACGCGCATGGAAGCCGCAGTGGACCAGTGGGTGCATTTTTCTACGGCTAACGGCGGCTTGAGCATGGGCGAGGCAAATCCTGATTCAAATCCGGGAGTAAACCTGAATGCCCGCCTCAGAAAAGACAATACAGGCAAAACAGACAGAAGCGCCGTAGTTTATGACAGGATTGCCGCAAGCGTGGTGGAAGTCCTGCCGAACGGCAATCTTATGCTTGAAGCAAAAAAGAACCGCACTATCAACGGCGAAACTGAGACGCTTACGGTGTCAGGCATCATAAGGTCCCAGGATGTAAGTTATGACAATACAGTAACTTCGGAAAAAATTGACCAGTTTGACCTTGTCTATCAGGGCGAGGGAACAGTTGGGGATAACGAGAAAAGAGGATTCCTGAGCTGGTTGCTGGATATCCTCTGGCCGTTCTAAACGGCTGATGGTCGGGTTTTTTAGTATTAACTTTAGGACTGCGAATATGAAGAATAATATTTTAAAAATTACAATACTTGCGACAGCAATTTTCATGGTTGCATTTGTTAGTGCAGAAGCCCAGCAGTCCGTGCGCATCAAGGACCTTATTTCAGTGCAGGGAACCGATGATAACTACCTGAAAGGAGTCGGGCTCGTGGTAGGGCTTGACGGTACAGGAGACAGCCAGAAGACGATAACTTCGGCCATATCGGCAAACATGCTGTTGAAATGGGAAAACTACAATATATATCCGTCTCAGCTTAGCTCCAAAAACATAGCTATAGTCGTAGTGACGGCAAAAATCACCGCCTTCAAACTGGAAGGCACTAAAATTGACGTGGAAGTAGCGTCTATCGGCGATGCAAAATCGCTGAAAGGTGGGCAATTATTGTTAACCCCTCTCCGTGGCCCTCGGGCTATGGATGAAAAAGATAAAGACACCCAAACGGTGTACGCCATAGCCCAGGGCAACCTTTACATCGGGGGGGGCAAGGACACTCCGCAGAAAAAAGGCGCCATAACTGACGGCGCGTTGGTCGTGAAGGCGGTTGACCATAACGTTTTCAGGAAAAATCTTGACAGCAACATCGTAGTGCTCCATCTTAACCAGCCGGATTTCAACGTGGTGAACGCGATCGCGGAAAAGATAAATATAGCCCCGCAGATAACGCGCGCGGAAAATGAATTTGAAATCGCGCTGCCTGTTGATATGGGCGAAGTCAGGATAGCAATTCCCCAGGCGTATATTGACAAAAACCAGAAGGTTAAATTCATCTCCGAATTGCTTGAACTTGAAATTGACCTTGCCGGAGGCGGCGAGACCAGGGCAAAAGTAATTATTGACGACAAGACGAAATCCTGGGCAATTACCGGTTCGGTAAAGGTTTCCAAATGCTGCGTCCTTGCGGGCGATACTAAGGTCGTCGTGACCGACGCAGACATTGCGAAAGGCGCGTCGCTTTCCGATATAATACAGACGCTCAATATGGCTAAGACGCCCGCGGAAGACATCATTGAAATATTGAAAAAGATGAACGATGCCGGCGTGATAAGCGCCGAAGTCATAATTAATTAAAAGGTTTTATATGTCAGATTTCATGGGCTCAGTAAATGGATTGGAATCGCCGGATTACAAAGCGGCGTACGAAAATTCGCCGGTTTTCACACAGCAAATTAAGGACGCGGAAAAACTTGCCGGATCCGTCAAGCAGGATGATAAGGAATTAAAGAAAGCCTGTCAGAGTTTTGAGTCTATATTCATAAACCTTTTGCTCAAAGATATGCGTAAGACCATACAGAAGAATGAGTTGTTTTCGGGCGGCCGCGCTGAAGAGACTTTTCAGGGACTCCTTGACACGAATTTTGCCGAGAAGGCATCCATGAAGGGCGAAGGCCTGGGCATAGGCAAGATGATGTACGAATACCTCAGCCGTCAGAAAGTCGTTCAGGCCTATAAATACGCGAAAATGATGTCCGAAATTCAGGGTTCTAATTTAACGGAATAAATATATGGAAAAAGAAATTACAAGTTCGGTGCAGTACAATCTGATACTTCAAAACCTCTGCAATGTCCTTGAAAAGGAAGTTGCTTATTACGCGGAATTCACAGTGGTAGCGGCCGCAAAGAAAGACTGCCTTGTAAATCTTCAGAGGATGAAGCTTGAAAAGATCATACAGGATGAAGAGCGGCTCGCGTTTGAATTGGCTGAGGTTGAAAATGCCCGCGTAAGGGCCATTAAAAGCGCCGCGGTGCTGTTTTCAATGCCTGAGCAGGAAATCAATCTGAAGGATATAATATGGAGATGTCCGGAGCCTTACAGGACAAAATTGTTTGACCTGCGCAAAAGCCTTATACAGGGGATAAGACAGTTGACTCGGATAAACCAGCTTAACGTAGGTCTTATCAAACAATCGCTTGAACACGTAAAAACCTTTCTCCATGTGCTGGTGGGGGTTGAAACTGAAAAAGAAGTCTATACGAAATACGGTTATAACAAGAGCACGAAAGCGATAAAGAATTTTGTAGACCACGTTGCGTGATGGCGGATTTAAGATTTGAAATTTCAAATTTGAAATTTTCCGCAAACTCTTAAATCACAGCGTCCCCGAATGAGGAAATTTTTATGAGTCTCTTTAGTTCATTAAATGTCGGAGTAACGTCCTTGCAGGCGCAGATGGCCGCCATACAGGTTGCGGGCCACAATATTGCCAATGCGAATACTCCGGGATACTCGCGGCAGAAGGCGGAATTTGAGGCGATGAGGCCCCAGGATTGGGGGTTTGCCCAGGTTGGTACGGGCGTCAGGGTGGCGAGGATACGCCGCGTCATAGACGAAATGCTTTCTTTGCGGATACAGACGGCGACTTCAACCTTATCCAATCTTGATATTAACAGCCAGACTCTTCAGAGGATGGAGGCATTGTTCAATGAATTATCAACTGAGGACGCTAATTTGTCCGGGGCAATGACGAAGTTTTTTAACAGCATAGAAGACTTGGCAAACAATCCCGACAAAACATCCGCGAGAGCGCAGGTGGCGGAAAACGGCCAGGCATTGGCCGAGACATTTAATAATATGGGAAGCAGGATTAAGGAAATGCGCGAATCCCTTGACAAGGACCTTGGAAATACGATAACAGAGATAAACAGGATTTCATCCGATATAGCGGGTTTGAACGATACCATTGTGAGCGCGGAAAATGCCGGCAACGACTCGAAAACGGCAAACGACCTGAGAGATAAAAGAGACCTGCTTTTGGAACAGCTGTCGGGGCTCGTATCCATAAAACCCATAGAAGCGAGCAACGGTTCAGTGAATGTGTTAGTAGGCGGCAATTTCATAGTGTTCGGCAAAACCGCCTATGAAGTTGCGGTTAAACAGGATGTAAGCCGCGGCGTGCTGGTTTCAACGCCGTACTTTACATCAAACGGAGCCGAGCTGGATATCCGCGGCGGCAGTCTCAAAGGCATGATAGAGAGCCGCGATGCCATACTCAACCAGTATTCGGACAGCCTTGACACGCTTTCTAAATCATTGATGTTTGAAATCAATAAAGTTCATTCTGAAGGCGTAGGCCTTGAAAGATTCATTTCGATGACCGGCACGGAAGCCGTACTTCAACCGGCAATTTCAGGCGCGCCTGTAATGACTGAGGGGCAGGTGGAATCGTCTTCCGGAAGGAATATTACGGACAGTTCCCTGCAGGGCTACGCGCTGGATTTATTTAACGGCATGGAAATAATGATGACATCAGGCGCCAATGCAGGGCAGAGGAGGTCAATCAAGGACTTTGACGGAACTACCGGCACGCTCGTGGTTGACAGCCAGTTTGATTACGAATTTTCGTCCAAAGACACGTTTCAGATAACCTCATTCCATTATCCCATTCAGCACGGCAGTTTTGATTTAAATGTGACGAATGAGCAGACGGGCGTTGTAGACACCTTTACCATAAACGTAAATCTTGACAAGGTCGGTTCGGATTCAACGCTGACCGATATAGTAAACGACATAAACAATAAGGCGGGCGGCGCCGGCATTACGGCATCAATTACCGCGGCAAACAAATTAAAAATAGAATCGTCTTCTTCAAACAAGACATTCACTTTTACGAATGACACGAGCGATTTCCTTGCAGCCATAGGCATGAATACGTTTTTCAAAGGCACCGGTTCTGAGGATATGGAAGTAAACGAACTCATAAGGAATAATTTGAATTATCTTGCCGCCGCGCGGTCCAATACGCCTTCGGACAATTCCAACGCCCTTGCCATGGCGGCTCTGAAAAGCACAAAAACCATGCAGAACGGAATGGCGACGTTTGAGGATTTTTATCAGGGACTGGTGGGCACACTCGGAGTAGAAACTGCGTCGGCTCAGGACCAGTTTACGAGCCAGGAATTGCTTGCCGAACAGCTGGATAACGAGCGCGCGCGCATATCCGGCGTAAACCTTGACGAAGAGGCCGTCAATCTGATTGAATACCAGCGGAC
>JACRIJ010000003.1 GCA_016220095.1 Planctomycetota bacterium
AATTGAAGAATTAGACTTTAAACTCCGTAACTCCTAAACCCAGTAACTCCGTAACCCCTTAACCCCGTATGTACAGGCAACTTAAAAAAAACATATTCAAGGCCAAAATACTCGGCAGGCTTCCGTTTTCGGAGAAAACGAAAAGGGATGCCCTGTACAGCGGCATGACCTGGCCCAATAACGCGGCATTCGCAACAGTAATCTCATTTGACATAGATTACATGGAAGATGAAGCCGCTCTTACACCGGTCATAGAACTACTGCAGAACAACGACTGCCCCGCGTCATTCGCCTGCATAGGCGCCATGGTGGAACAACGCTCCGGATGCTACCGGCTTCTTCCCGAACTCGGCTATGAAATCATAAACCACAGCATGAACCATCCCTACCATCGAGTGATTTATCCCGACGACCGCTGGATGAACCTCAGCGAAGAAAAAATAAAAACGGAAATCATCAACTGCCACGATATAATCCGCACTAAACTCGGCTATACCTGCAAAGGATTCAGGACGCCGCATTTTGAATTCCGCGGCGATATTATACCCGTCCTCAAGGAATTAAATTACACCTATGATTCTTCAGGATTTTATTCGGAAAAGGAAATCGCAGGTTCCCTCCCGCCACTTATTGACGGGTTTCTTGAAATACCAATTTACAGGGAAGCCTCTTCCTACAGATGCGTCAGGGAACAACACCTTACGGATATACAATGGTCGTCAAAATTAGAAGACATACTGCAATACGAGGCATCTATCGGCGGCATAGCGTCTTTCTACTTTGACCCGCAGGATATTCCCGCAAGGCCGTGGGTATTACAAAAGCTAATCAAAACCGCAAGGGAAAATAACGCGTGGCTTGCGACGTACGCCGAAGTGGCAGGACATACAGCGGTACTGTAAACGATTTAAGATATAAGATTTAAGATTTTTAATGTAATATTTTAGATTTTTCGGCGCGGATAAACTTTCAACGTAAACCAGGGGTCTTAATCAAGGGTCTTATATATTTTGATTGCCATGGAACGAAAAGTGACGGCTCCAAGTGTAAATTATCAGCTAAAACCATAAGACTACATAAAATATGACCGCAACAATTAAAATAATCCTTGTTTTATCTTTGTGCGCGCTTGCCGGACAGACGGCCCTGCCGCAATCCGATAGCGGCCTTGACCTTGCCAAATGGCAGGACATGCTTGATGCCCATAAAAGGTTCTACCTCGGCAAAAAAAAACCGGCACCTGATTTATATGCCGTCAAAAAAGACGGCACCATGGCAATTACGCCGTACAAGGATAAATTATCCTGGTACTGGTCCGAGGTCCGCGAATCTTTCGGCGCATTTGACGCGCCGGCCGCCGATTCATCCGCACTGAAAAAGAAGCTCGCAGAATTAACAAAGGAATTTGACAAACATGCCACGGAAATTGAAAACCTGCAAAAGGCCGTCTCAGACTGCGCAAGCCAACTTACAGCCGCGCGAACGTCTCTCGCCCTTGATTCGGAAAAACCGATGCCTCTTACGGACAAATCACTGAAAGAAAAAGTTGACGCGTTTAAGAACACCGGCATTGAAAAATACGCCGGCAACACGGATGAAATCTTTTTCCTGCTTAACCAATTCATTAAGAACATAAAATCCAAAAAGCGCGATGAAACTATCCTTTGGTGCGCTGAATTGAACGGCGCGCTCTCGCGCCTGAAGCGCCTCGACCTGTGGATGCTCCTGCAGACTAAATGGATGATAGAAAGCACAAAACTTGGATTGGACACGCTCGCGGCAATCCCCGGCTGGAACGGCAAAGGCCGCGAACTCCCCGGCGGATACGCGCTCATGTACAGATACGAAGACATCGCGGAAATACAAAGGCAGATTGAGGATCTTTTCATAATTGACTCGTCGGAAAAAACCGCAACAGGCACGCCTGAAACCGTAAAACCTGTATTTTTTGTAGCGCCGAAAAACAGGAAATTCTACAAAGAATTGGCATCCGGCCTTAAGGACGAAAAGGAAATACTACTGCTCCTTAATAAAAGCATTGAAAACGATTATGACAACGCCTACCTGAACCATTTAATCTGGAAATACGACGGCGAAAAATCAACTGACCGGCTGATTGAAGTAATAAAGAAATGGAAGGAATTGCATAAGGATGACATGGTTTCGGAAACCGCGCGGCTCGGCCTTTTGGAAGTTATGAATTACAGGCAAGGCTCCATCGAAACCGCGCCGAAGGCATCCGACAGGTTTCATGCCAAAATCACGGAAACCCTTCCGAAGATAACCGGAACAAAAGGCGAACAGTTTTATAAAGCTCACAGCATAGTCTTAAAATGGAACGAAGAATTTACCTACGGCGGCACTAACAGCATAGAAGAAACGTTTTCAAAACTGACCGCGGATTGCTACAGGGTTTCAAACCTCGCGGGATGCCTCATGGCGAATAACGGCAACGACGGCATTTATCCCATACGGAGCCTGAACAACCACGTATTATTATGCTGCCGCATAGATAACGCCTATGTCGCACGGGACCCTTTGTCAAGCCTTGGGTGGACGCTTTTTCCGGGCGGCTTTACCACACTCAATGCGGGCGATTGGATGAAAGACCGCGACGAAAAGGCCCTTGGCGGCGGCGACGCCATAATAAGTACCGTTGATATTATGACCACGCCAGGCCTGCGCATGGACCGATGGTGCCGCACTATAGCGACGTGGATTGACGCGGACATCCTGTTGGGCGACGCGCCCCCGCGGCTGTACCACAGGGAGATACCTTACTACAAATAATGAAAAATGAAGAATGTTGTCCGTTTCCCGTGATCCGGTTCCCGTTTAAACGGGCCACGGAAAACGTGTCACGGATCTTGAGTCTTAAATCAGAAGTCTTGCGTCAGGAGTCCGTCGTTTCGTCAGAGAACTCCGAACGAACACAAACACCCGTGACAACGCATGACGTATGTTGTTCAATTGCCAACGATCTATAATCAGTGAACAGCAAACAGCCAACAGATATTACGTATGCGAACGAACGACTTTTCACATTGTTTAATCGCAAAAATCTTGACATCCAAACAGGAAATGTTACAATTAATATATGAAGAAAGACAAATTCGTCTATGTCTGCCAGCAATGCGGCTACGAGAGCCCCAAATGGGAAGGCAAATGCCCTGAATGCGGCGAATGGAATACGTTCGCCCAGGAAAAATCCATCAAGCCTTCAAGCGTGCTTCAGGACCGCGTCCTGGATTCCGAAAGGCCCATACCCATCACAGAAGTAACTTCCCACGACTATCCCCGCACCATGACGAATATCACCGAACTTGACAAGATACTCGGCGGCGGTCTTGTAGCCGGTTCCGTCATCCTCGTAGGCGGCGACCCGGGCATAGGAAAATCCACCTTGCTCCTGCAAATGGCCAACCAAATCGCCCAGCAAAACATGAAAATCCTGTACGTATCAGCCGAGGAATCCACGCATCAGACCAAATTGCGCGCCGAACGCCTCAATACCGCGTCTTCAAACTTATTTATCGTAAGCGAAACCAACCTCGGCCAGATAAAAACCTACGTACAACAGTTACAGCCCAAATTAGTCATTATAGATTCCATACAGATGGTTTACCGCCCCGACATACCGAGCGCGCCCGGAACCATTTCTCAGGTGCGCGAATCCGCTGCCGAATTGGTTTATATGGCAAAACGAAATAATATCATACTATTCTTAATAGGCCACGTAACCAAAGACGGCTCCATCGCGGGCCCGCGGACGCTTGAACACCTCGTGGATACCGTACTCTACTTTGAAGGCGACAGGTATCAGACATTCCGCCTGCTCAGGGCGGTGAAAAACCGCTTCGGCTCCACAAATGAAATCGGCGTATTTGAAATGAACCAGAGCGGGCTTACGGCCGTTGACAACCCATCGCAATACTTCCTTTCCGAAGGCACTGAAGACAAACCCGGTTCCGCCATCTGCCCTTCTCTCCTCGGTACGCGCGTGATGCTTGTGGAGATACAGGCATTGACCACGCCCGGAGTGTACGGCATTCCAACGCGCAAGGTCTCCGGCCTTGATTTCAACAGGGTCGCCCTTATGATAGCGGTACTGCAGAGGCATTGTTATCTGAAAAAAGGAAAATACTATCTGACTGAAATGGACATATTTGCCAACGCGGTCGGCGGCGTGGAAGTGGACGAGCCTGCCGCGGATGCCGCGATTGCTTCTGCCATAGCGTCAAACTTCCTTGACAGGAAATTCCCATCCCGTACGGCCGTCATCGGCGAAGTAGGACTATCCGGAGAAATACGCGGGGTCACCCAGATAAACCTGCGCGTCCAGGAGGCCGCGCGATTGGGCTTCAGCAATATCATAGTGCCGGCGGACAATGCCAAAGGCATCGTAATGCCGCCGAAATGCGTTGTACAAAAAGTAAGAACCCTAAAAGAACTTATTAAAATGCTTGAAGCCTTTTCCGCGCCGACGGATGAACATGGAGAATGAAGTAGCACAGCCGTAGCCAAAAAGAATAAATTTAATATGTGGGAGTTAAGAACTTAGACTATAATGAGGTTTTTTATGACTGATTTACTAAAACGCATTGAATCCAAACAGGCCAGGATCGGCATCATCGGCATGGGCTACGTAGGACTGCCTCTATCGCTGGCATTTTCAAAGGCCGGTTTCACGGTAACCGGTTTTGACATTGACC
Organism: Planctomycetota bacterium; assembly: GCA_016220095.1. Taxonomy (GTDB): domain Bacteria; phylum Planctomycetota; class MHYJ01; order JACQXL01; family JACRIJ01; genus JACRIJ01. The sequence continues at coordinate 4,713 of JACRIJ010000003.1, forward strand.
CTGCTAAAATAGATTCGCTCAATAAAGGCAAAAGTTACATCAAACATATCCCAACGGAAATCATCTCCGAATCCGTCAGCAACAAGACCTTCTCGGCCACTGCGGATTTCCGCGGATTACGAAAAATGGACGCCGTTATCATATGCGTACCCACGCCGCTGACGCCGAACCGGGAACCGGACATGCAATACATAGAAAATTCCGCCCGGCACGTAAGAGACAACCTACGCAAAGGACAGCTTATTATACTGGAAAGCACCACCTATCCGGGCACTACCGATGAAGTAATGGTTCCCATCCTTGAAGAAACGGGCCTGAAGGCAGGCAGGGATTTTTACGCCGGTTTCTCGCCGGAACGCGAGGACCCGGGCAACAAGAATTTCTCCACAAGCACCATCCCGAAAATAGTCAGCGGCATAACCCCTGAGAGCCGCATGCTCGCGGAAAGGCTTTACGCGCACATCGTAAAAAAAGTAGTGCCCGTATCATCATGCCGCGCGGCCGAGTCGGCGAAATTGCTTGAGAACATCTACCGCAGTGTGAACATCGCCATGGTCAACGAACTAAAAGTGCTCTTTGACCGCATGGGAATAGACATCTGGGAAGTCATAGACGCCGCGGCTACAAAACCGTTTGGGTTCCAACCGTTTTATCCGGGTCCGGGATTAGGCGGCCACTGCATCCCGATAGACCCGTTTTATCTTACGTGGAAGGCAAGGCAATACGACACGCCGACGAAGTTCATCGAACTTGCCGGCGAGATAAACACATCCATGCCTTACTACGTGGTTGACCGCACCATGGAGGCCCTTAACGAGCAAGGCAAACCCATAACAGGCGCGAAGATACTCATACTCGGCATCTCATACAAAAAGGACGTTGACGACAAACGCGAATCCCCGGCGCTGAAACTCATAGAATTATTCCAACACAAAAAGGCAAAGGTGGATTATTCAGACCCTTACACCCCGAGCATACCGGAGATGAGAAAATATAAATTCAACATGCAATCCAAACCCATAACCGCGGCCGGCCTGAAAAAATACGATTGCGTGGTTATAGCGACCGACCATACAAGTTTTGATTACGAATTTATAGTAAAGCACAGCAAGCTGGTAATAGACACGCGAAACGCAACGAAAAACATCAAGAACAGAGCCGGAATAGTAAAATGTTAAATCAAGAATTAAAAATGAAAAATTCACAATAACGAACACGAACGAATTCAATACGAAGCAGTCGCAGTTACGACATTCAGTAAGGCCTCAGTCGAGGTTACGCTTGACACACCCCTAACCCCCTTCCTACGCCCGCCGAAGCGGGCTTCGTGCAGGCAGGCTTTGGCACGCAGGTGCGCGAAGGCGGGCTCTTAATAGAGGGGAAATTCGTATATGTCCCCTCTAAAAAGAGGGGATCCAGAGGTGTGTCGTCCGTGTTCAGCGTTACCGAAAAACCAGCAAAATCCCACCTCGACTGAAGCAGTACGGCATTCAATCACTTTTTCTTGACTTTATGCAAGCAAATCCTATAATATTTACCTTCTTGTCTTGTTTTTAAACCACGTTATTACTGTTAAGTTATTTTAATGGAGTACGTAAAATGTCTATTCACAAAAGTCTTATACCGCCGTCCAAATTAAAACGGCACCGCAACGTCCTTTCCCGCGACGAAAGGCTCGCAAAACTCATCGGAGAAGGAAAATGGGACGAAAACAAATCCGTTTTCGGCCTGCCTAAACTCCGCAACATCATGCTCAAAGCCAAACCCAAGCCCAAGAAAGAAGCCGCTGCCGAAGGCGCGGCCACCGCACCGGGCACAGCACCCGCAGCCGGCACAGCGAATGCCGCTGAGGCAGGCAAGAAGGGCGCGGCGCCTCAGGCAGGAGGCGACAAGAAGGCCGCAGGAGGAGACAAGAAGCCCGCTGGAGCTGACAAAAAAGGCGCTAAATAACCGATTGAATCAGCATTAACCGGTTTATTTATATCATTATTAAGGAGAATATACGAATGCCCTATTATATTTTAGCACAGACTACGCCGCCCAGCACAACGCCGCCCGCAGGCGCACCCGCGGTACCCGCGGCGCCGTCATCCACACCTGCGCCAGATCCGGCGGCTGTAACAACAGGAACCGGCACCCCATCACCCGCAGGCGCGGAACAGGCCCCGGCACAGAGCAACAGTATGATGGGATTCCTGTTTATGATGGGCATAATGGTTTTCTTTATTTATTTTTTCCTTATAAGGCCGCAAAAGAAACAGGAAAAAGAACGCAATAAAATGCTTTCAGCCGTAAAGAAAAACGACAAAGTGCTGACATCAGGCGGAATCTACGGAACCGTTCACACGGTCAAGGAAAAAGATATCATCGTAAGAATAGACGAAAACACCAAGGTCCGCTTTGCAAAAAGCGCGATAGTCGCCGTAGTGGAACCGTCCGCGTCCGAAACGACAACAGACGAACAGCCGGCTGACGCAAATGCGCAAAACAACTGATTTGGCAACGGAACGGGATTTTGCATGCAGGTTTATGTGAACTACATTCAGGAGATTTTTTGACCAATGAAAGACCTAAAATGGAAGTTATTCTTGATATTCGGCCTGACAATTATTGCCGGCTTTCTGGCTTACCCGGCAAAAGACAAGTACCTTGTCGGCGATAAATTCCAGATGAGCCCCGGCCTTGACATACGCGGCGGCGTACAGCTCATAGTCTCCCTGCGCGAACAGGAACTGCCCAAGGGAATGGACCTTCAGGAAGCCATAAGGCTGACAGCCGAAAAGCTGTCCGTACGCATCAACAACTACGGATTAAAAGAGCCGCGCATTGAAACATCCGCTAATACAATACTTATAGCCATACCGGGCGCGGAAAATGAAGCCGAAGTGGAAAAGGTCAGGAAGATCATCCAGCAGGCCGGAAAACTTGAGTTCCGCATCGGGGCCGAAACGTCCTACCAGGACATGGCCGACTCCGATCTCCCCGCCGGATATAAGAGATATCATTCACTTAAAAAAGAAGAAGGAAGAAGTAAAATTGATTCCATAGTGGTAATCCCCATTGAAAAGCAAAAATACGAAATAACCGGCGACGACCTCAAAGCGGCAAGCCTCAGGCACGAACTGAAAGGGCCTGAAGTGGCTTTCACCCTGAAAGATGAACGCGCCGAAAAATTCAGAAAACTTACCAAAGAAAATCTTCAATCCAAATTAGCTATCATACTGGATGACATCCTTATAAGCGCGCCGGTAATACAATCCGAAATCAGCAATGCCGGCTCTATCACGGGTACGTTCACCGAAGACGAATGTTCCGAACTCGTCACTGTCCTGAATTCAGGCTCTCTGCCCGCGTCCATTGACATTTCATCGGAATACAAGGTCGGCCCTTCCCTCGGCGAACGTTCCATTAAGTACGGATTTTACGCGTGCCTTATATCCTTAATAGCGGTTATTCTTTTCATGTTCGTTTACTACAGATTATGCGGGCTTGTGGCCAATATAGCCCTGGTTATGAATATAGTGCTTCTGATAGGCGTCCTGTCTCTCCTTGAAGCGACCCTTACATTGCCCGGCATAGCCGGTATCGTACTGACCATGGGTATGGCAGTGGACGCCAATATCATTATATTTGAAAGGATCCGCGAAGAAAGGGCCGCCGGCAAGATGCCACTGCAGGCCTTTGAATCGGGATTCAATCGCGGCTACACCGCTGTTTTTGACGCCAATATCACGACCCTTATAGCCGGCGTCGTGCTGTATATGTTCGGCACTGAATCCATACGTGGATTTGCCGTAACTCTTTCCATCGGCATCATCACAACGCTCTTTACCGCCATTACCTGCACGAAACTCTTCATGCAGTTCATGCTAAGGGAAAACATGATGAAGGAATTTCACATGATGAAAGTCCTGACCAATCCGAAATACAATTTCCTTGGCATCGGAAAGGCCGCGATAATCGCATCCGCAGTCTGCATTACCGCGGGACTGGTTTTCTTCGGATTCCGCGGGAAAGAAAATTTCAGCATTGATTTCACCGGCGGAAGCGCCGTGGAAATAGCATTCAAACAGCCGCAGGATATTGAAGCCGTCCGCAATGCCATAGTAAGCCTGCCGGATTCCGATGAACCCGGCCAATTGCAATACCCCGAAGCCGAGGTCCAGAGCACGTGGTCGGGCGGCACCGAAACTGACACAGCAAATCCTACGAACTTTATAATACGCGTCAGCAACCCTGACGTACAAAAAGTCAAAGTAGATATGACGCGGATATTCGGGGAAAATTTATATCCCCAGCCCATCAGCCAGCAGGAAATCAAGGGCACCAACAGCGCCTTTGACGGCGGCACGAAATACACGGTATCACTCATTGAGCAGGTATCCGAAACCGAAACCTTAGAGCAGATTAACAAGGAATTCGTAAAAATAGGAGTTTCAACCCCCCGCATACAGGGCATAGGCGCGGAATTCAAGGTTTCCAAAACCAATCCTGACGGAACGGTCATTGAAGAAAAGGCATACGCAGGCTACGAGGTATTCTGCAAGCCCGAAGACAGCGCGAGGAGCACCGATATAACAGGCGCGTTTAAAACCGCTTTCCACGGCAAGATGTCAAACGACCCGTTCCCGAACTACAACAGCATTGACGCAAGGGTTGTAAAGAATTTCAAGAAAAGCGCCATCTTCGCGCTTATCGTATCCTGGATAGCGATGATCGTTTACATCGGCATAAGGTTCCAGTTTAAATACGGCGTGGCAGCGGTGGTAGCGCTTATTCACGACGTGCTGTTTACGCTCGGAGCCATGGCGTTTTTCAATTGGGCACTGCCCGCGACGTGGGGAACCAATCTTGACATAGGCCTGACCACGGTAGCGGCGTTCCTGACCATCGTGGGTTATTCGGTAAACGACACCATTATTACATTTGACCGGATACGCGAAAACCTGAAGCTAATGCGCCGTGATGATTTCGGCACCATAGCTAACCTCAGCATAAACCAGACCCTCAGCAGGACAATATTGACTTCCCTTACGGTCTTCCTGACGGTTGTAATACTGTACTTCATAACCGCCCAGACAGGCGGCGGCATCCCGGGTTTTGCGTTTCCGATGATTATCGGCGTTATCGTGGGAACGTATTCATCCATATATATAGCCACGTACCTGCTTTATATATGGCAGAAAAAAGCCCAGGCTTAAAAAAATCTTGAAAAAGACACGCTAAAGTGTTATAATATAACGATTGTATTTCTTGCTCTCTAAGGGGAAACCAAAAGAGAGTAAAAGGAGGTTTTATGAGCAATAAGTTGAAATTCGCACTTGTTGGCTTGCTTGTAGTAGTAGTAATTGCCGTTGTGGTATGGACCATGTATCCGGCCCCGAGCAAGCCCAATATGCCCGGCAGAAAGCCCGCATCAGATTTTTCTTCAAGGCCGGCTTCGGACATGGGCAGTTCGCGTTTAGCGTCCCAGCCCTCTTTGCCCGGCGCCCCGGACACGCGCGCACCGGGGATGCCTGCGCCTACGGGCAGTTCTACGGTATTAGAAAGCAAGCCTGCTTTCAAACCGCCTGCCACAGGCCCTGCGGCAACAGATCCGTTTTCTTCTTCACAGCCTGCTAAGCCAGGCGTAACCGGAAGCACTTCTTCCACAGCGCCCGGAACAGGATTTCCGGCAGTTACACCTAAAACAGGACCGGCAACAGCCCCGGGGCTTTCAACTCCCGGACCCGCCCCGTTCCCGACCAACCTTCAGCAACCCCCGTCAGTAACCCCGAAAACAGGCGGCACCACCGGCGGACTTACGCCGCCGCCGTTTACAACACCCAAAGGCCCCGGACTTACTCCGCCTTCGCCAATTACACCTGAACCGTCATTCAAAGAATACACCGTGAAAAAAGGCGATTCTCTCTGGCTGATTGCGAAAAAAGAATACGGCGAGGCCACTGAAACCAATATGAATAAAATCGTTGACGCCAACAAGGATAAACTTGCAAACAAAAGCGCCCTTCTCTCCGTAAATATGAAACTGAAAATTCCAGCTAAGGATGAGAAAACCACATCCTCCATGGGCGGCCTTGATACCGCGACAAGCGGAAGTTCTCATTATACCATCCAGGAAGGTGACACGCTTTCCGGAATTTCAATGAAACATTTCAAAACTGAAAAATACTGGCAGAAGATATGGGAAGCCAATAAGAATAAAATACCCAACGCGGATAAGCTGAAAACCGGCACTGAAATCACAATACCCGAAATAGGAATGGCTTCATCATCATCAGGCGCGTCCGATACTAAAGAGCACCTCACAGCCCCGGCAGGCGGCTCGGTTTACACCATCCAGAAGGGCGACTCCTTCGCGCTGATTTCACAGAAACTCTTTAAGAGCGAAAAACACTGGAAGAAAATATGGGAAGCCAATAAGGATAAATTCCCGGAACCTACAAAATTAAAAGTCGGCGCTGAAATAGTCATACCGTCCATTGAAGGCACAACCTCGCCCTCGCCTTTAACTTCACCGTCACCTTCGCCGTCGCCTTTTGCGCCGACACCCGGCATGAACCCGACACCGGCGCCGCCGTTTGCACCGGGGCCCGCCACCGTGCCAGGCAAAACAGTTAATGTCACTCCTGCACCGTCCAAAACCGGCACAGGCGGATACTAAATAATTCTAATAAGGAGATTGAATATGGGTTTGCACGCATGGGAAATTATAATGATTCTTATCGTCGTACTTCTGCTTTTCGGTTCCACGCAGATACCCAAGCTCGCCAGAGGCCTTGGCGCCGGCGTAAAGGAATTCAAAAAAGGCATGGCCGAAGGAATGCCTGAAGAGAAAAAAGCTGAAGAACCCAAGAAAAGCTAATCTGAACCCCGGAAAAAGACTTTCAATTTAACCGGAAAAAACAGCCACCGATAGCGCCGAATACACCGGATCCGCTTCAGCGGACGATGGTTTCGGCATATTCGGTGGCTTTAATATTTATGGATCCTTTCGCAATAGAAAAGAAACAGATGATTACGGAACATCTCCTGCACAGGGGCATCAACGACAGCAGGATTCTGGCCGCATTTCAAAAAATACCCCGACATTTGTTTGTCAGGGAAGAATACGAAGACTCCGCATATACGGACAATCCCCTGCCAATCGGCCACGGCCAGACCATTTCCCAGCCGTACATCGTCGCTTACTCTCTGCAGGCGCTGGCTTTGCGCGGGGATGAAAAAATACTTGAAATCGGCACGGGTTCGGGCTACCAAACGGCCCTGCTCGCGGAACTCACACGGCAGGTCTACACCGTGGAACGCATACCGGAACTTTCGGATGCCGCAAAGGCACGGCTTGATTCCCTCGGATACGCCAATATAACTTTCAAAACAGGCGACGGCACGCTCGGCTTGATGGAATCCGCTCCTTTTGACGGGATTATCGTAAGCGCCGGCGCGCCTTTTGTGCCGGATTCTTACAAGAACCAATTGACAATCGGCGGGAAAATAGTGATACCGGTAGGCAATGAATTCTCCCAGGACCTTCTGAGAATAACGCGCACCGATGAAAATAAATTTTCAACTGAATCCTTATGCCCGTGTGTTTTCGTAAAACTTATCGGAGAACAAGGCTGGCGGAACGGCACTTTATGAACCAACTGCATATTTTATATCTAATCTTTTCCGGCATCTTCGGCGCCTTCATAGGAAGCTTCCTGAACGTCTGTATCTGCCGGCTGCCGGAAGAAAAATCACTGATATTTCCAGGCTCGCACTGCCCGAAATGCGACTCAGCTATACGCTGGTACGACAATATACCGGTGCTAAGCTATGTTATTCTCCAGGGAAAATGCAGGAATTGTTCGGAGAAGATATCCCTGCAGTATCCCATGATAGAATTGCTTACATCAGGCGTCTTCGTATTCGCAATGTACATGTTCATAGTCCGGCTTCAGAGGCCCGCGGCAGTGGAAGATTTCATCATGTTCTTCGCGGCGATATTCCTGTCGTCCTGCCTTGTAGTTGTGACCATCATTGACATAAAACTGCGCATAATACCGGATATGGCATGGATTTCCCTGCTGGTCTTCGGCATCATCACCAGCGGGTTCTGCCCGTTCCTGCAGGACCCTCTGCCGTTTGAAACGTCCTTGTCTCCCGAGGCGCAAGCGCTCATATCTTCCATCGCGGGCGCCATATTGGGAAGCGGCGTCATTTACCTCACGGGAATCATAGGCAAACTCGTTTTCCGCAAGGAAGCGATGGGATTGGGGGACGTATATTTAATGGCCGGCCTGGGGGCATTTCTCGGCTGGCAGTCAATACTCCTCGTATTCCTCATCGGCTGTATAGCAGGCTCTTTTATAGGACTGTTCAGCCTCCTGCTTACAAAAGACCATTACATCCCATTCGGCCCGTTCCTGTCTCTGGGCGCTTTTATAATGTTTTTCTTTAAGATTCCAGTACTTATCTTCATCTCAAGGGACTACCCGAATTTTATCAGAAAAGCCATGCTGATTTTTTCTTGACAATCCGCGGCCCAATAGAGTATAATAGCGACAATCCAACTTCACTGTTTTCGTTGTTTTAAAGGAGCATCCGATGTCCGCGATGAAAAAATTTGTACGCGTACTTAACGGGCTTATTGTGGTGGCATTTGCCGCGGTCGTAATACTGTGGTATTCCAACCTGCTACCGCTCGGCATGCTGCATGCCTCGCTCAAATCCGATCCCGCGTTATTTCTGAAATTCAAGATACTTATATTTTTCCTGGCCACGCTGACGCTGATTTTTAACGTAATCCTGATGATGCAGTTCATAAAAATAGGCAGATACGACACCCACGTAAGGATCAAAAACGAGAACAGCGAATTTTCAGTAGCCATTCCCGCCATAGAAGAAACCCTTACACGCGCCATATCAACACTGCCCGAAATCGAAGAAGTGCGGCTCAGGATATTCAAATTGCGCAAGAAAAACGACAAGCCCATTAAAATTGTCATACGCTGTTCCGTATGGGACCGGCTGTACGGCAAAGACCTGCCTGAAAAAATCAAGGCCGTGGTTAAACAGCGTTTTAACGAGATAGTTGACGTGCCGACGCCGCCGAATTACGAGGTATTTGTATCAAAATTCGTGGAAAAAATAGACCGCAAGGGGGAATCCAAAAAAGCCCGGAAGGTGGACGAGGAATTCAAGGTTTTCCGCGGCCCCGAATACCCTGTGGAGCATGACTAACATGAAAAAAGTACTTTTGGTATTGCTGATTTTTGTCCTTTTCTTCGGCGCCATTGCCGGAGGCGTTTACGCGTACAAAGAGACTACGGGCATATCAAATGAGGAACTTATCGCGGAAATAGAATACAATGCGGCAGACCTTCTTATAACACTCGGCGGCTCTAACACGGCGCCTCCATTGCCTAAAAAACCGGCACCGAAGAAAATCAAAACTGACCCCCAGCCCGCCCCTGCCGCCGTACAACCGCCAAATAACCAGCAGACAAACCCGAAAGATCCCGTCCAGCCGCCGGTTGTAACCATCATGCCGGTCTCGCCGGAAAAACAAAAGGCCAAAGAACTTATTAAAGAAGCAAATAAATATTTTGACGAAGCTCTTGAAGTAATGAAAAAATCCTATGATTACAGAGACAAGCAATTTTTTATAGAAAACGAAAAAGCGCTTAATGGTTTCCGCAAGTCTTCTAAATTGTACGAAGAAGCATCAGAACTGGACCCTGACAATGACTGGCTGAATAACCGCGTGCGGGAATCCGGCAAAAACCGCTACACGTGCTTCAAACAAGGCGCGAAATAATACGAAAGCGAAAGAATGGAAAATGAAGAAGGAAGGACGAATGGGATTTAATGACTGAATAATTTAGTGATTGGCGAAAAACGCGTAATCGGCAAATCATCAAGTCGTCCAGTCAAAAGATCGTAAAATCAGCCTGACTCCTGACTCATACACATGGCAGTTTTTTCAGATCATAAGACAAAAGAATATTCCACCGAAGACCGCTCTCTCTTAGGCAAGATGCTTGGAGAATACGAAATCCGCAAGGAAATAGGCCGGGGCGGCATGGGCATAGTCTTTGAGGCATACCAGAAAAGCCTCGGACGGTTTGTTGCCGTAAAAATCCTGCCTTTAACGCAATTAACCGATGCCACTACAGTGGAAAGATTCATTCGCGAAGCCAAAGCCACGGCTAAACTTGACCATCCCAATATAGTCAAAATATTCGATACCGGACAGGAACCCGATCTCAACTACTTCGTAATGGAACTTGTCAGGGGAAAAACCCTTGCCAATATAATTGATACCGAAGGCCGCCTCCCTCAATTCCACGCCCTGAATATCTTCAAACAAATCGCGTCCGCGCTGTCATTCGCGCATAAGGAAAGCATCATACACAGAGACATAAAACCGGCCAACATCCTGATAGACAACTTCGGCCGGGTCACCGTAACGGATTTTGGAATAGCCAAAACCGTCACAGGGGAAAAGTTGACCGTTACCGGCACGCTGATGGGCACGCCTGAATACATGTCCCCGGAACAGGTAAGAGGCGAAGAAGTGGATTCCAAAACTGACATCTTCTCATTCGGCGTGCTTATGTACGAAACACTTACCGCGAAACTGCCCTTTACCGCGGATTCGGCGCTCGGCGTGCTGAGGAAAGTCATTGAACTGGAACCCGCACAGCCGCGTTCGTTAAATACGGATCTGCACGCGGATCTGGAATACATAGTGCTTAAGGCCATGGAAAAAAACGCGCAGCGCCGGTACCAGAACGCGCAACAGATAATTGAAGACATCCTTAAATTCGAGAGAGGCATACCTCTGCATAAGGATTCGCAAAAAAACATAGAGGAAGAACTGAAACTGACAAAATCCATCGGCGAATTGTTCAAACAGCTTTTCGCGTCGCTGAAAATCATAAACCTCTATAATGCCGACCATCCGCTTGTCGCCGACGCCGTCAACGCCGCATATAAAACACTGCTTGATTTCTTTAAAGTCAGAAAATCCCTGACCATATCGCTCATGGGAGATAAACTCCTTGCCGAAGAAATACCGTTTTCCGACAAGGATACTACCGTAAAACGCCTGCTGGCCTTCATGCACACGCTGAAAATAGACAGTATTACGTTCCATGAAGGGATAACGAACGATGAATTCCAGACCTTCCTGAAAGTCACCTCCGCGAACACCCAGTCTGGCATCGCGCGCGGCGCTCTCGCCAAAAAACTGCTTGAAAAAGGCATAGCACACATAAAGGTTGATGAGGTTGTTTACACAAAGGTTTCCAAGTCCGAACAAAAAGCGGACGATGAAAATGAAAAAATCAAGGATATACTGCTTACAAATTACCTGATGGGAAAAGTAGATTCCATACGCGGAAGGGAAACTCAGCTGTTATCGGACCTCAAGAACCGGCCTGAAAGAATAGCGCAACTCGTATTGCAGTCCGTAAAAACCGTTGACGCAAGCCAATATCCTCAAGGGCTTGACCCCAAGGCAAACATCGTCATAGAAACGCTCGGAAAGCTCGGCAATGACATCCTTAAAGGCTCGCTCGGCGGCTGGGCCGGCTACAAGAAAAATCTCGCCGAAATACTCGTCGCGCTTGAACCGCAGATGCTGCGCGAAAACGTCTTCCTGTCCGACGCGCCGCAAGCCTCCCATATAATCACGCAGGCCGCGGACGGTTTGTCCGACTTGAAAATAATAGAACTCATAACCGGCGTTTATGGCCGAACTAAATCCACGGACAATATAAAATTGCTCTTCCAGCGCCTGCTTCCGGACACGGAAAAGACCCAGCGCGTAATGCCCGCGTTGAAGGCCGCCCTTCTCGGCCTCGGCATGACAGAAAAGGAATTTGAATACGTCTCAATGCAGACCTCAAACATCCAGGACCTGCCTCTTGACCAGAAGGCTTCCGAATTGGCCGCGAGAAACCCGAAAAACATGCTTGAAGCAGGCATAATAGAATTCGTAAAACCGGTTATTATTGAACTTATCCAGTTAAACAAGTCCGGCCGGGCCGCGGAAATAGTGACAAAATTCCTTTCAAACCTGCGCGACCCCGACCAGCAGGTAAGGCTGAGAGCCGCAGGCGATTTTACCGTAATAACAGCGGGAATTATTGAAAAAAACGGCTTTGAACTCATTGAACTGTCTTCTAACCTCCTGACTGAAACGGCTAAAAATGAAGCCGACATAGCGGTATTTTCGTTATGCAACGACATCCTCCTGCAGTGCGCGGGATATTTCATAAACGCGAAAAAAATACACGGCGCCGCCCGCATCACAAGGATGTGGCAATTCATTGCAAACAAGGGAAATGATTTCTCCGTAAACGCGAAAAAATCCCTTGAACGCCTTGCCAAACCCGAATTCATAAAGATACTCGTGGAAGCTTTGAAGTTTGATGCCATTGAAAGCGCGGAAGTGCTCTCGTCATTCGGCGAATCCGCCATAGACCCCCTCATTGACATGCTTACCCAGGACGACGGTTCGCAAAACGATCCTTTTGAATTTTACGTAGTCGGCCGCAAGATTGCTAATATCCTGAAAAAAATAGGCGGCGACTCGATCAGGAAGATTGCAGCCAAATTTTCAGACCCTAACTGGAAAGTCGCAAGAAACGCAATAAGAATTTTTGAGGATATCATAACTGACCGCGCTTCGGCATCCATGATGGCTCCCGCGGTCATGCACAGCGACCCCAAGGCAAGGAAATCCGCCATTCTCGCCCTTGAACATATACGCGGGCAGGAGGCGTCTAAACTTCTTAAACTTGCTTCAATGGACCAGGACCCCGAGGTCAGCGAATGCGCCTTGCTGGCGCTGAACAGCATGAAAGGCACGCAGTCCTCCGCAAAAAATTCAACGCGCACAAAATTCAAACGCAAACCCAAAAACTGATTGGAAAAAGATTTTATGCTTGAAAAAGAACTCAAACTTAAATACAAAAAGCTTACGGAAGCGCTGAAAAACGCCGGTCCGCCCGTGGTTGCTTTTTCGGGCGGGACGGATTCGTCCCTGCTTGCCTTTGTATGCGCAAGGCTTTTCGGCAGAAAAATGCTCGCTGTAACGGCCTGCTCGGAAACCTACACAAAAACCGAACTGTCGGATGCCGTCAGCTTTGCTCGAAAATATAAGATACCGCATAAGATAATACGCACCAGCGAACTCGGCATAAAGGGTTTTTCAAAAAATCCGCCGAACCGGTGTTTTTACTGCAAATCAGAGTTGTTCGGCAAACTTATTGCCATAGCAACAGGGAAATTCACCGCAGGAACGGTTTATGACGGCGCCAACGCGTCCGATATGGATGACTTCAGGCCCGGCATCAAAGCCGCGCGTAAGCTCGGAGTGCGCAGTCCTCTCATGGAAACAGGATTTGCCAAGGACGATATAAAGAGGCTCTCAAGGCATTTGAAGCTTCCGACATGGAACAAACCGGCCTGCGCCTGCCTTTCGTCAAGAATCCCGTACGGCGAGGCCATAACCAGGCCAAAATTGCAGAAGATTGAACGCGCCGAACAAGTGCTGAACGAACTCGGTTTTACCGGACTGCGCGTGCGCACCCACAACAAAATAGCCCGCATTGAAGTGCCGCTTAAAGACATGAAAAAAATACTGCGCGAAGAATCCCGCGAATTTATCATTGACAAATTCAAAAAGCTCGGTTATACTTACGTGACTCTTGACCTGGAAGGATTCCGGTCGGGCAGTATGAATGAGGTTTTAAGAAACAAATGAATTGCCCTAAATGCAACAAAGAAATGTCTCCCCTGCAGGCAGGGGAAGTCCAGGCCAAAACCTGCCTTTTCTGCAAAGGCCTATGGTTCGATGTCAACGCGCTTGAAAAGGCCCTTGAACAGAAATGGATGCCGGCGGATACTACGCCTGAAACTTCCGCCGAAATCAAAAACACGGTCTGCCCCGAGTGTTCCGGCAGTCTTATATCAGTCAAAACCCTGGGCAAACCGTACCTTGACACGCTTGCATGCACTATCTGCCAGGGGAGATGGATTGAGGCGTCGGAATTCAAAAAACTCGCTCCGGATTCATTATGGCAGAAATTTAAAATCTGGCTGTCCAGATAGCATACAACATGCAAATCGCGGTTTTATCTACAATTCACCAGCATCCTTATTCCCAAAACCGAAATACAAAGCAACAAAGCCGCAGAGGACGTCAAGAACGCCAAGTGACACGACGAAAGTACTATGCGCAGAAATTGAGACGTAAGACTATAAAGCAGCCAAGCCGCAACCAAGACCACGAAATACGATAATTAACCACAGAACACACTGAAAACACTGAATATATAAACTTAACGTGCCAACTACCTATATCTCCCTTCCTTTATGGGAGGGGGCAAGGGGGAGGAGATTGTTTAGAACGGCATAATATATTGCGATTCAGTGAATTCAGTGCTTTCAGTGGTTAATTTTCGTGTAAATCTTCTGTGCTTTTTGCATAGAAGTTGAGTTGTAAGATAATAAAGGCCCATAACATATGATTTCTAAATTTATTTACCTGATTCTCGGACTGCTCGTACTGCAGTTATACCCGACAGGCATAGGCCCTGTTGAGAACTACAACGCCTTTAACGCGGCAGTTCAGACGGCAATACTGCTTGCGGCATATACTGCCGCGGGTTTTGGACTATTTTTTTACCTGAAAAACCGCGTCACGGCGTATGAATTCCTCCGCCCGGCCCAGCGCTACCTGATAATGTCCTATAATTTCGCACTGCTTCTGGTTTACGCGTATATACTATTCTATCTCAACTGGCCTCTTATATGGAAAGTGGATTATCCGGTGGATTTTCCCGGCGCGGATATATTCCTTGATTACGCGCCTTACCTTGCCGGCATAATTTTGTCATACCTGCCATCGTATATGATAGAACGCCGTTTGCGCAAAAACCCGGCATCGCTCGGAGCATATCTCAACTTCAACCTGCGTTCAATAATTTTAACCGCCCTGCTGCCGGTATTCTTCCTCAATTTCGTACTGGAATATGCCGCGCAGTTCCGCGTAATGAGCTTTGCGTTCCAATTGTATCCGTACATGGAATGGCTCTTGCTTATCTCGCTTTTCCTGCTGGTATTTTACCTGTCCCCTTTTTTCATGCGCTTCATCTGGGGGGCTGTGGCCATGCCGAAATCCCCATTACGCGCGCGGCTCGAAGGATTATGCGCGAAGGCAGGCATAAAATGCTCTAATTTCTACGTATGGAATACCCGCTGCGGGATTCTGAACGCGGCCATTGCAGGCCTTTCTGGTTTTACGCGCCATATTTTCATCACGGACGCACTGCTTGAAAAATTCAGCGATGACCAGATATGCGCGGTTATCGCCCATGAAATCGGGCACGCAAAAAAATTGCACATCGCGAAATACATCCTTCTGTTTTTCAGCTCGTTTTTTGCCGTAATGGCACTGACGTACTCCCAGCCGGACAGTTCGCTGGTTCTGATAAACATTACGCTGTTCATGGCATTTTTCTGGATTGTAATATTTACCGCCATGTCAAGGAGGTTTGAAGCTGAAGCCGACATGTACGCCGTTGAATTGACCGGAAACGCGGAAACGTTCGCCTCAGCCCTTGACTCCCTCGCGGAGCTAAGCGGCGGCATAAGAAACATGCCCTCCATCACCCATTCAAGCATCGCCGAAAGGGTTCATTTCCTGTGGCTTACTGTATTATTCCCTGAATATGCCGCGAAATTCAGGTCGCACATGAAACGCCTTTTGACGATAGTTTTTGTGTTTTTTTTCGCGGGCCTGGCGGGAACGGGTTTTATTATTTCCAAAGAAATGAAAAACCGCGACAAACAACTGGTGCAATTGTATTACCGGGACTTGGATTATTACGGAATAGATTTATTACAACAGGAAAGGTATTCCGAAGGCATACCAGTAATGCAGGAAC
>JACRIJ010000022.1 GCA_016220095.1 Planctomycetota bacterium
GGAGCATAATATACTTGGCATTCATAGCCAGCGCTAAGGTAGCCGCAACCTTTAGGTTGCGCTGTAATACTGGATTCTAAGCGCAGGCTAAAGCCTGCGGCTACCTTCAAATGTCAAGTATATTATGCTCTCCGTAGTAAAACCGATTTTGTATATTTTTTAGGTATCATTTTTCCGTCACATAGTGAATTTTCCTTGCTTCCAAGCTTCCGAGTTTTTGCACCGTGCCGCTTGGCCAGTAGATAGCCGCTTCGTCAACGCCTTCAAAATTGCCCAATCCGAAATGCACTGTCATGGAATTTTGCTGTGCGTGCGCGCCCGTGCCGCCTTCTACCTGGCGCACCATTTTTAATTCGCCGATTTTCACTTCCACTCTCGCGCCGATTGCCGCGCGGTTGCTCTTCGCGCCTTCAAGCCGGAATTCCATCCAGGACAATTCATTGCCGTTATTCTTGAACAGGTGCGCCTCATTCGGGCCGTCCACTTTTTCGCGCCCGGCCACGATAAGGTCCATGTTGCCGTCGCAATTGTAATCCGCCCAGGCCGCTCCGTAAGTGTCTATGTATCTTATGCCGAGATTGCCCGCGACGTCTTCAAATATCAGGTTGCCTTTATTCCTGAACAACCGCGTTACGGCAAAAGGCAGGTTGTATATCTGCGTAACAAATACGTCCGTAAAGGTATCATTGTCAAAATCCGCGGCCACGGCGTTGCTCCACAGTTCGTCGCCCATGCAGACGTCCGCACCGCCTATAGGCCTGCGGGGTACTCCGCATTTGTCGCGTATGTCCGCGAACTTGAAATCCGGCGGCCCCTGGTTGACATAAATTTTTGAATCATCGCACACGTATCCGCGCATGTCGTAAGGCATATCGGCGCTTCCGGTTTCGCCGACGTATTTATGCACGAGATTGGAAGTCCATATATCAAAATAACCGTCATTATTAAAGTCAACCCAGCAGTCGCCTATGGTATGTCCGTAGCTCGGGCCGAATTTTACAGGCCTGCCTTCCTGCTCAGACAAAAACGCATCGGTGTATTTTTCCGGACTGTATTCGCCCGCGGTATCAGTGAAGCCCGCCACATCAAGGAATGAACCGTCCTTGTTGTTGTGAAACAGGAAATTCGGCCGCAGGCGGTAGTTTCCAACGTACAAATCCAGTCTGCCGTCGCAATCGTAATCGCACCATATAATACTCCTGCCGTAGCCGAGTTTTTTATCTATGCCGTATTTTGTTGAAACGTCCTCAAAAGCGCCTTTGCCGTTATTGCGGAATAACTGGTGCGGAACGAATGCGAAACCGCCGCCTGAAGAGTTTTCGTTCGTGCCCGCGTAAAGGTCCACAAACCCGTCCGCGTCAAAATCGCCCCAGCCGATGGAGCAGACCGGATTATTGAATTTCAGGCCGGCCTCTTTTGAAATTTCCGTGAATTTGCCGTTTTCATTTTTCCATAACTGGCCCGAACAATTCGCGAGGTCCAACCAGCCGTTGTTGTCAAAGTCCGCCCAGACGCCGTTGCCGGACGCGCCTGACAGGCCGGTTTCTGCCGTAACATTCGTAAATTTAAAATCCGGCGCTCCGCTGTTTTTGTAAAGCGCATGCCCGTCAACCAACAGGTCGGGACAGCCGTCGTTGTTGTAATCCGTCCATGAATACATACTGCCGCCGGCATTTTCAAGGCCGGCTTCTTTTGTGGAATTAAACATCTTCGGCGTGAAATACGCGGTTTCATTTTTCGGCACGCCGGCGCAAAAAACGGCAGATAGCAATCCGCACAACACCAAACCCAATACAATTCTCTTTTTCATACACGCAATCCTTTCTTGAAATTTGATTTTAAATTCTCAACTTCTATCTATATTAGCCACGAATGCATACTAATGCATATGGATAGACAGGATTGACAGGATACGACGAACAAATGTGAAGCGTTTTTCCTGTAAATCTTCGCGATTTCGCGGCTTCGTAGCAAAAACCAGTAAAAGTCGTCGTTTTCCGTGTGTTCCGTGTGTTCCGTGTGTTCTGTGGTAAAAAAATACCGTCGTTTCGTCTTAGCGCGCTTGTCGGCCTTGGCGGTTGAACAGTCGTAGTCGTTAAGACATACGCCGAACGGAATAAACCGCAAAGACGCAAAGACCGCAAAGACGGAGAATATCCATATCGTCTTAGCGTGCTTTGCGTGCTTAGCGGTTAAACAGTCGTAGTCGTTAGGACGTACGACTAACGGAATAAACCGCAGAGTAAGTTTACCCTGCCGCAGTGCTGAGCAGAGCGAAGTAAGCGGAGCGAAGGGCAAAGGACGCAAAGACGACTTATATTTATAATCGTCTTAGCGTACTTGGCGGTCTTAGCGGTTGAACAGTCGTAGTCGTTAAGACATACGCCGAACGGAATAAACCGCAAAGACGCAAAGACCGCAAAGACGGAGAATATCCATATCGTCTTAGCGTGCTTTGCGCGCTTAGCGGTTAAATAGTCGTAGTCGTCAAGACGTACGACCTACGGAATAAACCGCAAAGAACGCAAAGACGCGATACTTTAAGTAACATGCGTCGTATCCTGGGTATCCTGCGTATCCGATGTGAATAACGGCGCGTTTACGGACGACTATTTACATCGATTAACAGGATACACCCTTCGTCTCACTCAGGGTTGCGACAGGATAACGACGGCGTATTACAAGAGCGTGCGTTGTATCCTGTCAATCCTGTCTATCCGATGTAAACAACGGCGTTTACGAACGACTATTCACATGGATGTACCCTGTGGTTTCGTAATCGTCGCCGCCCTTCCTTCTTCATTTTTCATTTTCCATTCTTAGTATACGGCACTATGCCGAGTACTTTCACGCCGCAGAATCTTTCTATTTCCGCGGGTGCGG
The DNA here is from genome assembly GCA_016220095.1 of Planctomycetota bacterium. Taxonomy (GTDB): domain Bacteria; phylum Planctomycetota; class MHYJ01; order JACQXL01; family JACRIJ01; genus JACRIJ01. Next base: position 2,884 of record JACRIJ010000022.1, read on the forward strand.
TTTTTTCAGCGTGGCTGTTTTTTGCGGGTTCGGCATGGTTTATTACGACACCGGCTATATCCAGACCGAGTTGTCTCGCGTAATTCACGGTAAGCGCGGTATGGTTGATGGTGCCCAGGCCGGGCCTGGCTACTATCAGGATTGGCAGGCCGAGTTTTTTCGCCATATCTCCGGCGGTAAAATTGCCTTTAAGCGGGACCATCAGGCCGCCGATGCCTTCAACTATGACGGCGTCATGCGTCTTTTGCAGTTTGCGGAAGGCCGGCCATATATCGCGCAAATCAATTTCTTTACGCGCCATTCCTGCGGCAATACTTGGCGCCAGCGGGAGTTTTAGGCATACGGGATTTACAAGGTCGCACAATTCACGGTCAATTGGCCGCCGGCCACTCGCCTTGATAAGCGCCATTGCGTCGTCCGAGACCAGCCGCCGAAGGCGCCTGTTCCATTTTCCGCCGGTTGCAATGGGCTTCATTACGCCGACTTTCAAGCCGAGCGCGGTTAGAGAAGCCGCGATGCCCGCGGCCACCACGGTCTTGCCTACGCCTGTATCCGTGCCGGTAACAAAAACTGAGTACATGATTTAATTATACAATTTCTTATAGCATTGTCAATGTTTCTGGATTCGAGACTCGGAATACCTGTTCAAACGAAGGAGGAAGCAGGAAAAACGAAGAAGGAAGGACGGGATATGAATCTCAGCGGTCTTCGTGTTCTTCAGGTCTTCGTGGTAAAAAGTGTTATCGTTTCAGTACGCCTCAGAGAAATCAATGGTTTCGTCATTTGTATCGCCTCAGAAGCCGTGAAAAAATCCAAATTATAACAATTCATCTTTTAAAAAGGTCGTTATTTGAAAAACAACGCCAAATTAGAAAATTTTATCCGCTTTTAGTCAGCGGGTAACTAAAACGACGGCTTTTAACACATTCA
>JACRIJ010000020.1 GCA_016220095.1 Planctomycetota bacterium
GAGCATAATATACTTGACATTTGAAGGTAGCCGCAGGCTTTAGCCTGCGCTTAGAATCCAGTATTACAGCGCAACCTAAAGGTTGCGGCTACCTTAGCGCTGGCTATGAATGCCAAGTATATTATGCTCCGAGTGATATGACTTCATAGACTCCATGCGAAGAAGGAAAAATGAAGAATGAAGGTCGGACGTAGACTCCAGACTCCTGACTTCATCCCATCCTTCATTCTTTGTATTGTCCTCTGTCCACTGATCATTCCGTTACTTCGTACACCTTATCATTTACGCACACTACTACCTTCGCGCCGAGGGCGAAATACTTGTTCAAACCGGTGTTATCTTTGAGCAATTTGAAATATTCATCGCTCAGGTATTTTATCTTGATAGTGGCCATAGTTTTTGCGTATAAGCTGTCGTACCATGTGTTGTCCGACAGGTAGAACGTTTTTTCCCCAACTATTTTAATAAGCCGGTCAGGGTCTGAGAAGGATTTTTTTTCATCTTTTACAGTGCCAGGCTGTGCCCAGTCAAAACCGCCGGAACCTTCTTTCATTTTTCCAAGCTCTTTGCTTGCTTTGACGCCGCCTGCGCCGGTACTGGCGTCCATGTCATTACTCGCGGCATTTGCCTTGTCTTCCATTTCCCTTAAGGCGTTTTCCATCGGGGCCGGGGCCGCGGGTGCTCCTGCCATGGGCCTGGGCTGTTTCGCATTGTCTTCCAGCACCAGATACGAGGTGTACGGCGTGAGGATGCCGAATTGCTTGCTCAGGTTGACGATTTCCTTTACTACCTCAGGATTTTCGCCATGCAGGCGCATGTCATCAAGCATATATGCTATTTTTGTGCCGGCCCATAGCCTCGGGAGGAAATCGTGGGCCGTATTTTTGTCAACGAAATTTGATTCATAAACAAAGGCCATTTTAGTGCCGTTAAGCATTCCGGAAAGGTTGATGGCCTTATGACCGGTGCCTTTGTATCTGCCGAACAGGGTTATCTGTGAGCCCTTAAAAAGATCCGGCATGGCCTTGGGGTACATGTCGTAGATTTCAATGTCGTTTATGGCGAGTTTGACGTCCGACAGGACGGGGTACGCAATCTTGCTGTAAAAATTTGAAACCTTGATTTCAATGTCTTCTTCCGGCGTAACGTATTCCCTGGCCGCGCGGCTGTCGTCGGCAAGCTTGTCAAGGAGTTGGGTATTGACGTCGTAACCTACACCGAGTGTGAATATCCTCGTGTTCTTCGCGTTCTTTGCGCTGGTATTTTGCAGGATCTTTTTATAGTCGCGTTCGCCTATGGTGGGCTGGCCGTCGGTCATAAAGACTATTACAAACGGCCTTTTGGGGTCGCTCGGCGCCATGGAAAGGGCCGTTGACAGCGCGGAATCAATATCCGTGCCGCCCGCGGCGCGGATGCCGTCTATGAATTCCAACGCGGAACTCTTATTAGCGTCGTTCCATTCAATGAGTTCATTCTTATATGGCCTTACATCGGTGGCAAACGTTATGATATTGAATTTATCGCCGCTTACCAGGCTGTTCACGCAGTAGCGCAGGGATTTTTTCGCCTGGTCCATCTTGTTGTTATCCGCCATGCTTCCGGAGGTATCCATAATGAATATAATGTCCTTTTTCGCCACGTCTTTAAGGTCAATATCCTGCCTGGGCGCGAGCATCATAAGGAAATACCCGTCTTCGCCTTCCTTTTTATATGTAACAAGATTGACGCCGAATTCCTTTTCAGACAGCGTGTAATAGATGACGAAATCCTTGTCCGGCCTGACGTTTTTTTGTTCAAAGCCGATAATGGCGTTGAAATCGTCTTTCTTGGAAACATCCACGTTATGGGAAGGAGAGAAGATGGATTTGATGGGCAGTGCGGATTTCAGGCTGACTTTTACGGTGCAATTTTCCAGCGGTTTGGAGGAGAATTTTTCCGTATTCAGGGGATACTTAAAGATGCACAGCCCGGAATCCGGCCTGATGACTTCCTGATAGGAGAGTTTGACCCTTTTTTCCGAATTGGCTTCAATGGGGAATATGCGCAGTTTGAACATCTTGGTGCCTACGTATTCAAGGAGTGCGGGGTCTTTCATGGAGCGCACGATGTCTTCGTATATCTGTTTGGCGCGGTCCTTGTCAAGCAGTTCCGCGGGCATTTCCTTGCCGTCAATCCACATGGAGAAATTGGATATGGTGACGGTTTCCGGGAATGGGAACATGTATGTGCCCTCAATACGCATATTATTGGGGTTAATGAATACCTGGTCCACGGTGGTGATGGCCATATTGTTGTCTATGGACACGTCCACGGTGTGGTATTTGACGGCTAATGGCGTCAGGTGCGCGTCAGGATTGGGTTGTACCGGGATGATAACGCCGTCTGCGAAGGCGGCGGCCTGCAGGGCGAAAAGCGCCGTCAGCATTATAATTGCCGCAAAAAAGGTTCTTTTACTCATAACGAATCTCCTTAAAAGACACATTGTTTTCTGTCAATCGTTATGTTAGACGCCGATGGACGAAAAAAGTTTCATTAAAAAATAACCATAAATTCCCTTTTTTTTCTTGACTCTGCGAAATATTTGTTAGGAAACAGTTTGAAAACAGTAATATTAAAATAAGCAAAAATAGTGTATAGTAGAACGGCAGTAGGGTCAGGCCTGAATGGCATGAAGACAATCATCCGACGAGCCTTCGACGCGCTTCTTGGCGTCGCAAGGTGAGAAGCTTATAGGACTTTGGGCGTCGTTTTCTGTTTCTGGGTTCAACACTATTCGGGCGATCAGGCAGGATGTCCGCAACGATACGTTTGATTAGGTGCAAATGAAAGGACATGGGGCGACAATTCAAAGCTACGTATTACTTCAATCCGTTATTTTTCATCCTACTAAAAAAAAACATTGACATTTTCGCGTATTTTAGTAATATGAACCTGTTACATTGTGAGGGTTGCCCGTGTTATGAGAAGGATTAAAACCAGCGCGTTAAATACGGATGAGACGGTCTTGAATCCTTTATATCATCCGAATGGCGAGCTTATACATACGCCCGGGGAAAGAATATCCGGCGCGCATCTGTACCTGCTGCAACGGCTCGGTATAGATGAAGTGGTGGAGCTTGTCGGTGAAAAGGAAATCCAGAGGTTTATCTTCCTGGCTGAACATGAGTCTGTCAGCATAGCATCCATCAAGTTAGATGAAAGCCTGTCTTCGGATATTTACGATGAAAACGGAAAAATTATTCTGAGAAAAGGCCATAAGTTTGACCTTGAACAGAAGGATAGCCTGTATAAAAAGGGCTTTACCGATGTTTACAGGCCCAAGCCGGCGGAAGAACAGTCCATATCCGCTGTCAGGCAGTACCGCGAGGCGGTCGCGGCCTTGAATGAGCTTGAATCTGAGGCTCAGAACATAACAATAGACCTTTCAAATATTAAAGAATTCCAGAACGTAAGGAATAAGCTTACGCAGGAATTTGTTGAAAAACAGATTGAAAGGATGAACCTGCACGTAGCACCGTCGGGTAAAACTCTGCGCGGGCACATCAATAGCCATATAAACCCGATGCATGCGAGAACGGACGTTTACAAACTCGCGCATAGTTCGGTAGTGCTTAACACGGTAAAAGAAATCAATAATATTTTCAAGAGCATCAGCCAGGGCAAGTCCGTAAGGGGCGAAATCATACAGAATGTCTCCAGGGAGATAATTAAATGCATTGTAAGGGATAAGGATTTCCTGCTTAACGTAGCCAATATGAGGGCGGCGGATGATTACCTGTTGAGCCATTCCGTAAGGGTCGCAGTGCTGGCTACGGCTATTTCCACGAGCATGGGGTATAATCCGGAGCAGGTGCTTGAAATCGCGTACGGCGCGTTCCTGCACGACATAGGAATGTTGAAGGTGCCGCGGGTTATATTGGAAAGAAACCGCAAGCTCAGCAGTGAAGAGCGCATGGAGATAGAAAAGCATCCCCTATACGGCGTAACGCTTCTACAGCATATAATGACCTTTCCGCAATCAACCCCGTTTATCGCGTACCAGTCGCATGAAAGGAGCGATGGTACGGGTTATCCGAGCAGGCGCAGTACGCAATTGATACACGACTACGCCAAGATAGTGGCAATAGCCGACATATACGACGCATTGATAAGCGAACGGCCGTACAGGCCGGCGTTGATTCCGTACAAGGCCATGGAAGAGATAATATTCCTCGCGAATAAAAAGCGCGTAGACCCGCTTGTAGTCAAGGCATTTTTGAATTCCACTTCATTATTCCCCATCGGCAGTTGGGTGGAGATAACCGACGGCAGAAAAGGCAAGGTTATAGCCACGAGCGCCGGCGAAAACACCAGGCCCGTGGTCTGCATATTGTATAATCACGAAGGCAAACCCGTTTCCATGCCCGAGCGCATGGACCTGCGCAAGTATCCTGAACTTAAGGTCAAAAAGGCCATAGACGGCAAGGGCATGGATGTCTCTTTGACGGACGGGTTCTAAGACAATTAAAAATTGAGAATTTAGAATTAAGAATAATGGACGACACGATATGAGATTTGATATTTATAATTTCCAATTGCATTTCGTACAACAATTCCTTTGATTTTTTCAGACATATTCGTTATCATATACACATCTATACGAGAAGATAATTAAAATGAACGTTTTTTAGCCGCACTTCGCTTCAATCAGTGCAAGCGAGGGCACGAAGGACGAACGATTACAACGATAAAATCAACCATGAATACGCACGAATATCGTCTTCGCGACCTTGTGTTTTTGTGGCTAAGTAATTATTTATATATAAAGGAATTCATTTATGCCAGAACCTTTGATATTTGAATTGTCCAGGCCCGGCCGGGTCGGTTGCAACCTTCCTGCCTGCGACGTGCCGCAAAAGGAGTTGTCCGCGCTTATTCCCGCAAGGCACCTGCGCACTGCGCCTCCCGGCCTGCCTGAGGTGAGCGAACTTGACATCGTCAGGCATTATACAAGGCTTTCCCAGAAGAATTTCAGCGTGGATACCAATTTCTACCCCCTCGGCTCGTGCACCATGAAGTACAACCCGAAGGTGAATGAAAAGGTAGTTTGCGGATTCCAGTTTGCCAGATTGCATCCTTATCAGCCCGAAGAAACCGTTCAGGGCGTTTTGCAGGTGATGTATGAGATGCAGGAAATGCTCGCTGAAATAAGCGGCATGGACGCGGTTACGGTACAGCCCGCCGCAGGCGCGCATGGCGAACTCACCGGCCTTATGCTTGTTAAGGCGTATTTGAAAAGCAAAGGCCAGGAAAAGAGGACCACAGTGCTTATTCCCGATTCAGCGCACGGCACTAATCCCGCCAGTTGCACGCTCTGCGGTTTTAAAACAAAACAGATAAAATCCTCAGCAAACGGATGCGTGGACGTGAAAGACCTTGAGGAACACCTTGACGAAACCACTGCCGCGGTCATGATAACCAATCCCAACACCCTCGGAATTTTCGAAGAAAACATAGTGGAAATATGCGACCGCATCCATAAGCACGGCGGCCAGGTTTATATGGACGGCGCAAATCTTAATGCCATCGTAGGAATAACCAAACCCGGCATGTTCGGCATAGACGTCATGCATTTCAATCTGCATAAGACTTTTTCCACGCCTCACGGCGGCGGCGGCCCGGGTTCAGGTCCTGTGGGCGTAAGGAAACACCTGGTCGAATTCCTTCCAGTGCCCGTAATCAGAAAAGAAGGGCATCAATATAAATTGGATTATAACCTGCCGAAAACAATCGGCAAGGTCAGGGCGTTTTACGGGCATACGGCAATATTGCTGAGGGCCTACGCGTATATACGCACGCTCGGCGGCGAAGGGTTAAAAAAGGTCGCGGAAAACGCCGTGCTTAACGCGAATTATCTCCTTGCGCTCTTGAAGGACCATTATGACCTGCATTACAAGAAACAGTGCATGCATGAATTCGTATTGTCCGGTTCAAGGCAGAAAAAGAAAAACGATGTCAGGACTCTGGATATAGCAAAGAGGCTGTTGGATTACGGTTTCCATCCGCCGACGGTGTATTTTCCGCTCATAGTGCACGAAGCGATTATGATAGAGCCCACGGAAACAGAAAGTAAGCAGACCATGGAGGAATTTGCCGGGGCGCTTATAAAGATAGCTAAAGAAATTGAAGAAAATCCCGAATTGGTCAGGACCGCGCCGCATACGATGCCTATCAAAAGAGCCGATGAAGTCAGGGCCGCGAAAGAACCGATTCTAAGGTGGATGGGGAAAAAGACGATATAATTTCTAAATCCCCACCCTTTGCGTAGGAGACGCGGGATGTTTTGCCACAGCCCTTCGCTCTGCTCAGGATAAAAGCGCACAGAGAACACGGAGAACGACGGTTTTTTAAAATTGACTATACGACTATCTGTGTCGCAGATGACCTTTGACGGTAGTTTGTAACTAAGAAATCATCGTTTCTCTCTGAGAGCTCTGTGTTCTCTGTGGCTAATTCGTTTTGAGTGCAAGGAGTCTGGTATGGAAATGAAAGTTACATTCGAAGGGGGCGCGAAATTTGCCGTTCAAATACGTGGGCATAAGGTTGTAGTGGACCAGCCCGTTGAAGGCGGAGGCACGGATGAAGGCCCGACACCGCCTGAATACTTTGTAGCGAGCCTCGGTTCCTGCGTAGGGGTTTACGCGGTTGCATATTGCGAGAGGCATAATGTGGACGTTACGGGCATGACTATTGGCGTCAAATGGGAAAAGTCAGCGAGTCCCGCGAGAGTATCAAAAATAGATGTTTCCATTAATATACCTAAAGGGGTGCCGGAAGAACTACGCGAGCGCGTGCTTGCCGCGGCCAACCATTGCCTGATACATAATACGATAACAGCTCAGCCGGAAATTAATATTGCTTTGACGTAGGAGCGGCTATTACGAAAAATGAATAATGAAAAATGAAGAAGGAAGGTCGGACGCAGACTCCTGACTCAAGACTTAAAGACTCTATATGCAGTACAAGAATTTAAATGAATACATGCAGTTGATTTTATCCGCTTCTGAAAGCAGGGATTGGATAAAGGCGAAGAATTTCTGCGAATCCGCCGTTAAGAACCTCAAAACGTTTTCATACACCCCTCATGAGAAATACAACCTTTATTGCAGTCTCGGCAACGTATACATCAATCTCCAGGAACATACGCGTTCCATTGAGGCTTTTTACAGCGCGTATCTGACGGCTCTGAAATACAGGGAAAAGCAATCCTTTATAATTTACGCCGTGCAGAGGATAGGCAGTAACCTGCTTGCGACAAGAAACGTGGAACAGGCGTTGCGGCGTTTCCTGGAAGTTGACAATTATTACGGGCATTACGGCGACCAGACGAATCCGATGGACGCGCAGATGTACGTTATAACGCTGATTGATATGGCGTATTGTTATCTGTACAAGAACGAGATAAGCAAGGCCCGGGATATCGTGGAGAAAAAACTCCTTGCTTATGAGGATATACTGTCCAGCGGCCTTTATAAAAGCGATTATGCGCACATTAAAGGGGAATATTACATGTCTGCCGGCGAATACGATAAAGCGCGCAGGGAATTCCAGGAGTGCGTCAAGCAGGATGAAACCCTTGGCTATGCGAGCGGGGCATTGGAGGCGGAAATCCACCTTGCAACCGTTGACATACTTGAAGGCAAGCTGGACAATGCCGTAAAATTATTCCACGGAATAATGAAGAACGCGCGACGTATAAAACATAATTATATTTTTTGCGAAGCGGGCCTTTTGCTGAGCAAATGCTATTCCCTGAAAAACATGAGCAGTAAAACAGTTGCAGTGGAAAACGGCATCAAGCCGGTGCTCAGAACGTTGGATATAGTGTGGTTGTACGAGCAAAACCGGGGGATTGAACAGCTTTTCCGCCGGGTTCCGCGCCCGTCCCAGACGGTGCGCATGCTGGATACGCATGTCCCTGAAGTCCTGTCAAGCACGATTAACGGACACCGTACGGAAGTAAAATCCAGGGATGATATCGTCGGCAGTACCGACGTTGTTCAGAGCATACATCAGCTTATAAGCAAGATTGCGCCTACGGACCTTCCGGTGTTGATACAGGGAGAAACAGGCACAGGTAAGGAGCTTATAGCGCGGGCCATACACAGCGGCAGTAAAAGATCCGGAAAAACATGGCTGGCATTCAATTGCGGGGCACTGCCGGAATCACTGCTGGAAAGCGAGCTTTTCGGTTATGCCAAAGGCGCGTTTACCGGTGCGTCAGGCGAGAAACAGGGGTACGTCGCCATAGCGTCCGGAGGCACGTTGTTCCTTGACGAGATATCGGATATGTCGCCCGCGCTTCAGCAGAAATTGCTGAGGGTCATGGAAGAAAAACAGATATGGCGCGTCGGAGCCGAAAAACCTACTGCCGTTGATACGCGTTTTGTGTTCGCGAGCAACCAGGATATAGAACAATTAGTAAAGAAGAAACTTTTCAGGGAAGATTTGTTTTTCCGCATCAATACCATTGTTATTAACATGCCGCCTTTAAGGGAAAGGCGCGAGGACATCCCGGAGCTTGTTGAACATTTTATGGGAAGATATTCGCCGGAAGGGGTAAAAATGGCGGTTGCCGAGAACGCGATGAAGGTGTTTATGAATTATTCCTGGCCCGGCAACGTGCGCGAATTGGAAAACGAAATCAAGAAAATCTGCGTGATAAATAAGGGACAGGAAATAATTGACGCGGATATGATTTCGGATACGATCCGCAGAGGTGTAAAAACAGCCGTCATGCCGGTTCTGGAGGGTTTGACAATGAGAGAAATGCGCGACCTCTGGGAAAGGGATGTGATTGCGTCAGCGCTTAAGAAGAACGGCAATAACGTCAGTCAGTCGGCAAAACAACTCGGTTATACAAGAGCAAATCTTTATAAGAAAATGAAACAATTGAAAATAGACGGTTAAGGAGTTATGGGGTTAAGGGGTAAAGAGTTACGGGGTTTAGGGGGTTAAAGGGTTTGTTTCAACTTCTGCGCAAAAATGTACATTTCAATTTATAACAGCGATATTGTTAATTATATTAGGCGTATGTCAATTTAATTATACATTTGAACTGATTTGCTGATTTTTATGCAATTGCTGGAATTGCAGTGCGGCATAACATGTTGCCTTGCTGTACGTTGTGTCTTTATGCCGTTACGTTGAAAACGCGGGAAAGGGCATGTTATTTGCTTCTTATAACAGCGGATTGGACGGACTTTCACAATAGAGTAAGCAGATTTAACGGATTTACGGCTGAATGACTGAACAACCGAACAACACGGACGGCGTAATGACGACGAAGTTTAACAAGGACTTGGCGAGACCTTTAAGAGACTTGTGGTTAATGGAATGACGGTCTCCTGACTTGATGTTGAACAACGTGAAGAACTCCGTAACTCCATATAACTCCTTAACCCCCGTAACTCATAAAGCAGTCAAGCCGCACCTGTGCGCCTGCCTTTGCCGAAGCGGCTTCCTCCTTCGCTATGGCTTTGGAGGACAGGCCGCGCAGGCAGGCCGAAGCACGCTCCGGTGCGCAGGCGCAACCAAAACGACTACGACTATTTGCCACAGCCCTTCGTCCCGACTTTAGTCGGGACTCAGGATAAAAGACCACAGAGTATACAGAGATTAACGACAATTTTTAAGCGCGTACAAAAGCCAATGGCTGTATTGCCTGCAAACTGTCACCAAATGCTCATCTTTGGTTTTGACGGGATGGCCAGCTTTACAAAGTTGTCGTCGCTCTCTGAGTTCTCTGCGCCTCTGTGGCTAAATCCGTATCGTCGTTTCGTTATTCAATCGTTTAATCTTCTGCGCAATATACGCAGAAGTTGAGACGTAAGAGATTAAACCCCATAACCCTTAAAGGAATTTTTTATGCAGAAAACAGGTATTGACAACGGGTTATCTTTGACCATGGAAGATGTAATTCTATTGCGCGGCAAGCCGGTTGTGAAGAAGGTTGACAGCCACGGCGGTGTTTTATGCAAGGACGATGAAGAGTGGGTGTATGTGCATGGCCGCGGAAGCGGGGAGGAGCATTATTTTTTCAAGAACGGTCGTTTATGCGGCTACAAGGCATTATAACAGGGACTGCCTAAATCCCGTACATTTTTTTGCGTTCCATTAATAATTCTCTGTTAAACACTAAATTCGAAACCCTAAACTATAAAGCAGCATAGCCGCAACCCAATCAGAAATCAGGGATACTTGATTGCTATTTAGCCGTACTTAGCCCTTCGTTACACTCACTTCGCTTTGCTCAGTACTGCGGCAAGGTAAACTTACTTAGCGGCCTTTGCGGTTAAACCGTAGTCGTCGTCAACCGTACGACGAACGGAATAAACCACTGAACCCTGTACCGATAACTGGTACAGGGTGAATACACTGAACACACCGAAACGTATATGCCTTCGTTGCCTTAATAGACGAGAAGGAAGAACGTACGTAGTTTCCGTGTGTTCAGCGTATTCCGTGGTAAAATTATCGTCGTTTCGTTCTTCGTGTCTTCGTGTTCGCCATAGGCGAATCTTGCCTCCAGAGGCGGTTTTACCAACCTC